>NZ_JAUZUQ010000012.1:0-175969 GCF_031844105.1 Acidovorax sp. PRC11
CCCGTGCGGGCGCGCGCGCCGCAACGGCGCGGGGCGCGGGCGCCGGGATGGGCGCCGCGGGCGCCATGGTGGCGGCCCGCTCGGCCATGCCGGAGAGCCGGAACACGCCCACCGCCTCGGTGAGGCGCACGGCCTGCTGCTGCAGGCTGCCGGCCGCGGCGGCGGACTCCTCGACCAGCGCGGCGTTCTGCTGGGTGGCCTGGTCGAGCTGCGACACGGCCGCGTTCACCTGGCCGATGCCCTCGCTCTGCTCGCGCGTGGCGGCATCGATCTCGGCGATCAGGTCGCTCACGCGCTGCACCTGCTGCACGATGTCCGACATGGTCGTGCCGGCCTCGTCCACCAGGCGCGTGCCGGTGCCCACCTTCTCCACGCTCTGGCCGATGAGGGTCTTGATCTCCTTGGCGGCCTCGGCGCTGCGGCCCGCCAGTGCGCGCACTTCGCCGGCCACCACGGCGAAACCGCGGCCCTGCTCGCCCGCACGGGCGGCTTCCACGGCCGCGTTCAGCGCCAGGATGTTGGTCTGGAAGGCGATGCCGTCGATCACGCCGATGATGTCGGCGATCTTGCTGGAACTGCCCGAGATGTCCTGCATGGTGGCGACCACCTGGCCCATCACGTCGCCGCCGCGGCTCGCGGCCTGGCTGGCGGTGGCGGCAAGCTGGCTGGCCGTGCGGGCGGTGTCCGCGTTCTGGCGGATGGTCGCGCTCATTTCCTCCATCGAGGCGGCGGTCTGCTGCAGGCTCGAGGCCTGCGACTCCGTGCGCTGCGACAGGTCCGCGTTGCCGCTGGCGATCTGGCTGGAGCCGGTGGCGATGGAATCGCTCGCCTGGCGGATCTGGTGCACCACGCGGGTCAGGTTGCCGTTCATGGTCTGCAGCGACTGCACCAGCAGGGCGGCCTCGTCGCGGCCGTCATCGTCCACGGCGCGGGTGAGGTCGCCCTCGGCCACGGCATGGGCCACGTCCACCGCGCGGGCCATGGGCACCGTGATCGAGCGGGTGATGAGGACCGCGCCGGCCACGCCCACCAGCACGGCGACCAGGGCCACCACGCCGAGGATGGTGGCGGACTGCACGAAGGTCTCGTGGGCCTGGGCGCTGGCCTGCTGCATTTCGCCCTCGTACCGTTTCACGAGATCGGCCAGATGGCCGAGCAGCTGGCCCTGGAACTTGTAGCGCGGCCCGAAAAGCAGTTTCTGTCCCTCGGTGTTCTGGTTGGCGAGCCCCAGCTTGACCACGTCGTCCGTGAAGGCGAGGTACTCCTTGCTGCTGGCTTCGGTGGTGTCGATCAGGCGGCGGGCCTCGGCGCCCGTTTCGAGTTGCCGCAGCCGCGCGACCGCGGTGCCCAGTTCGGCGATGTTCTTGTCGATCACGGCCTTGTTGGAGGCCATCTGCGCCTCATCCTCCAGGATGACGATGTTGCGCGCGGCCCGGGCGATGTCCAGCACGAGGTAGCTGATGCGCTGGCTGATGTTCGCCTTGGCGTAGTACTCGGACGAGATCTGCTGCGACGTATGGTCGAGTGAGGACATGCGGGCGATGCCCAGTCCGGTCACGATGGCCAGCAGCAGCAGCAGCAGGCCGAAACCCAGGGCAAGCCGGGATCCCAGGGTGAGGCGGCGGAGGAATTGCATGGGGACTTTCAGAACGGCAGGGGCTCGGCCGGGCGAAAACCCAGCGCGGACGCGCATTTTCGCGCGGAGCCATGACAATCCGTGAGTATGTGACAAAACGCAACGGAGTGCTCGGCGGCCTCCCCCGGCCCGCGGTTTTGCGGGGACAAGGCGCGCATTGTGTTGCGCGGGCGCGAATCGCCGGGGGTCAGGCCTGGCCGGTCAGCGCGCGCTCGATCCGGCGGCGGTTCACGGTGGTCTTCGGCACCTTGAACGGGAACCACGCGCGCACGTCCTCCTCGAGCCCGATGCCGTGCATGTAGTTGTAGATGGCCTTGCGCAGCGCGCTGCCGAGCGCATCGTGGTCCACCCCCGTCGGGTCGATGAAGGCCACGTCGTTCTTCGCGAAACCGCCCGGCGGCAGCGGCGCGAGGGTCACGCCGTATTCCTGCGGGTTCTGGCCCACGGGCGAATGCACGGTGCAGGCGAAGCGGTGGAAGAAGCCGCTCTGGATGCAGCCGTTGGCGAAGAGCTGGCGCACGTATTCGAGCGCGTCCACCGTGTCCTGCACGGTCTGCGTCGGGAAGCCGTACATCAGGTAGGCGTGCACGAGGATGCCGGCGTCGCTGAAGGCGCGGGTCACGCGCGCCACCTGGTCCACCGAGACGCCCTTCTTCATCAGCTGCAGCAGGCGGTCCGAGGCCACTTCCAGCCCACCCGAAATGGCGATGCAGCCCGAATCGGCGAGCAGCCCGGCCAGCTCGGGCGTGAAGGTCTTCTCGAAGCGCACGTTGCCCCACCAGCTGATGCCGGCATTGCGCTCGATGAGTTCGGTGGCCAGCGCCTTGAGCGCCTTCGGGGGCGCGGCCTCGTCCACGAAGTGGAAGCCCGTCTGCCCCGTCTCGGCCACGATGGCCTCGATGCGGTCGGCCAGCACCTGGGCGCTGGCGCCCTCATAGCGGCCGATGTAGTCCAGGCCCACGTCGCAGAAGCTGCACTTCTTCCAGTAGCAGCCGTGCGCCACGGTGAGCTTGTTCCAGCGCCCGTCGCTCCAGAGCCGGTGCATCGGGTTGAGCATGTCCAGCAGCGACAGGTAGCGGTCCAGCGGCAGGCCGTCCCAGGTGGGCGTGCCGACCTCGGCGAAGGCGACGTCGGCCTCCATCATGTTCACGTACTGCACGGTGCCGGCGTCGTCCCGCACGTAGGTGCGCACGAGGCGCTGGCGGCCGCGGCGGCCTTCCAGGTGCTCCAGCAGCGCCAGCAGCGGGCGCTCGCCGGCATCCAGCGTGACGTAGTCGAAGAAGTCGAACACGCGCGGATCGGACAGCTCGCGCAGCTCGGTGTTCACGAAGCCGCCGCCGAGCACGGTGGCGACGTGCGGGTGCCGTGCCTTGATGGCCTGGGCAATGCGGAAGGCCGCATAGACCGAGCCTGGGAACGGCACCGAGAGCAGCACCACGGTGGGCCGGTGGCGCTCGACGGCCTCGTGCGTGAGCTGCACCAGCAGTTCGTCCACCAGCGTGGGCGGCGCGGCCAGGGCGTCGGCCAGCGGGTCGAAGGTCGGCTGGCTGCCGGCCAGCGATTCGGCATAGCGCACGAACTCGAAGCGCTCGTCCACCGCATCGCGCAGCACGTCGGCCAGGTCGTTCAGGTAGAGCGTGGCCAGGTGCTTGGCCTTGTCCTGCAGGCCCAGGGCGCCGAAGGCCCAGCCCAGCGGATCGCCGCCCTCGTCGTCCACATACACGTCGAGCGTGGAAAAACGCGGCCCTTCGGGCAGGTAGTGGCGCCCCGCGATGCGGTGCGCCAGCGTGCTGTCGCGGCCCTGCAGGAAGGCGATGGCCGGGCCGATGGTGGCCAGGTACCGGTCCTGCTGCGCGGCGAAGGACTGCACGGCGGGGCTGCGGCGCTGCTCCGGCATCGCCTGCACGCGCGCCGCCACGTCCCTCAAACCCTCGGGCGAGAGCAGCCGCAGCACCAGCGCCAGCGCCAGGTCCTCCTGGAACGCCGCGACGCCGCGCGAGCGCAGGAAGCCCGTGAGGTAGGCGGTGGAGGGGTAGGGCGTGTTGAGCTGCGTCATCGGCGGGATGACGGCCAGCACGCGGCAGGCGGAATCGGGCATGGGAATCGTGGGGAGGCGGACCCCGATTATCCCGGCCGGTGGCTGCCCGCGCCGGCCTGGGGGCACTGCCGCGTATCTATCGATATGCCGGGGCGCATCTGAGGGCTTGCCTACCATCCGCACCCTTGACCTTTTCCGAGAGAGTATGTTTTCCATGAAGATGCAACGCAGGGCCTGGGCCTTCAGGGCGGCCGCCGTGGCCGCCGCGGCATGGATGGGTGCGGCCGGCGCGCTCGCGCAGGCCGCGTGGCCGTCCCGCCCCGTCACGCTCGTGGTGCCGTTCCCGCCCGGCGGCAGCAGCGACACCATCGGCCGCGCGATCGCCCCCAAGCTGGGCGAAAAGCTCGGCCAGCCCGTGGTGATCGACAACCGCCCCGGCGGCGGCACGGCGGTGGCTGCCGGCTATGTGGCACGCTCGGCGCCCGACGGCTACACGCTGCTGATCGGCTCGGGCTCGATGCTCACGCTCAACCCGGCCGTGCGCCGCGACCTGCCCTACGACTCCGTGAAGAGCTTCGAGCAGATCGGCATGGTGAGCCGTGCCGGCATGGTGCTGCTGGCGGGCAAGGACGCGCCGTTCGGCACGCTGGCCCAGCTGCAGGCCGCCGCGAAGAAGGCGCCGGGCCAACTGCCCTATGCGTCGTTCGGCGCGGGCACCGCGTCGCAGTTCGCGGCCGAGATGGCCTGGCTCGCCATGGGCGTGCAGCTGCTGCACGTGCCCTACAAGGGCAGCGCGCCGATGCTCACCGACCTGATCGGCGGGCAGCTGCCGCTCGCGATGGACACCGTGGTCACCGCCGCGCCGCAGATCAGGGCCGGCAAGGTGCGGGCGATCGCCGTGGCCTCGCCCCGGCGCCTGGCCACGCTGCCGCAGGTGCCGACCTTCGCCGAGGCGGGCTTTCCGGACGTGGTGCTCGAATCGTGGGGCACGCTGATCGCCCCGCGCGGCCTGCCTCCCGCGGTGCATGCGAAGCTGGAGCAGGCGCTCGCCGAAACCATGGCCGACCCCGGCGTGCGCAAGGCGCTGGCCGAGCAGGGCGTGGAGGCCGTCGTGGGCTCCGCCGCCGAGGCCGCTGCGCTGCTGGAGCGCGAGCTGCCCCTGATGCGCGCCGTGGCCGCGCGCGCCCGCATCAGCGCGGATTGAAGTCGACAGGGGCCAGGGCGCGCCGAGCCTGCTTGGTCTCGTACATCCGCCGGTCGGCCAGCCGCAGCGCGTCCCCGGCCGTGGAGGAGCCGTGCGGCGGCACGGCGACGGCACCGACGCTGGCGCCCGCGTAGTCGAACGATCCGCCCGGCAGGTCGAAGCGCCCCTGCGTGGCCTGCGCGATGCGCTCACGGAAAGTGTCCTGGGCGCAGCGCGACGCGTCTCCGGCCTGCGGGCCGAGGGTCGCCACGACGAATTCGTCCCCGCCGATGCGGGCGATGACGTCTTCCTCGCGCAGCACCGTTCGCAGCCGCTGGGCGATGGCGGCGAGGAACTGGTCGCCCACCCCGTGGCCGTGGCGGTCGTTGATCGCCTTGAAGTCGTCCAGGTCGACGAAGGCGACCAGCACCTCCGCCTGCCGCCGCCGGCCCTGCGCCAGCAGGCGCGTGAGGGCGTCCATGAGTGCCCGGCGGTTCGGCAGCCCGGTGAGCTCGTCGGTGGCGGCATGCCGGGTCAGCCGCTCGTTGGCGGCGGTCAGTTCCTGGATGAGCCGCTCGCGCTCGAGCTGCTGGCCGATCAGGTGGGCGAAGAGCGTGAGGATGTGTCCCGTTTCAGGGGTACTGGGGCGCTCGCGCCGGCTGGCCGCGCAGAGCGTGCCGCACAGCTGGCCGTCGGCCCTGCGCACGGGCATGCTGGCATAGGCGCGCAGCCCCAGGTCGCGCACGACCGCCATGTCGCCCCAGCGCTCGGAAATGTCGTCCATGTAGACCCGGCCCTCGTCCATCGCCCGCTTGCATGGCGTCTGGTCCCAGGCGGTGGAGAAGCCCTCGGGAATCTGCAGCTCGCCGGCATTGTGGGCATAGCGGATCTCGAGGGTGCCCTGGGACTCGTCGATGGAGGTCAGGTAGGTGGACTCGATGCCCGTCACCGCCTCCAGCATCTCCAGCAGCGAGCGCGTGAGGTCTTCCACGTTCTGCGCCGCGGCGACCGACCCGGACAATTGCTCAAGAAAGGGGTTCATTGCATGGGGCAGATTAGACGATCCACTCTCCGGTGTCGAGGGCTCAGCGCGGCTGTGCCGGCAGGGGATGTGGCTGCTGCGGTGGCTGCGGCGCGGCCAGGTAGTTGTTCTTGACCCGCACGTAATGCTCCGCCGAATAGCGCAGGTAGGCGATCTCCTGGGCGGTGAGCGCGCGCTGGCGCACCGCGGGCCGGCCGATGTAGAGCGATCCGCGCTCCAGCACCTTGCCGGGCGGCACCAGGCTGCCCGCGCCGAGCATGACCTGGTCCTGCACCACGGCGTCGTCCATCACGATGCTGCCCATGCCGATCAGGCATTCGTCGCCGATGCGGCAGCCGTGCAGGATCACCGAGTGGCCGATGGTCACGTGGCTGCCGATCACCAGGGGCGAGCCGTCCGGCTTGCCGGGGTGGCGGTGCGAGACGTGGCCCATGGCCAGGTCCTGCACGTTGGAGCCTTCGCCCACGGTGATGCGGTGCACGTCGCCGCGCAGCACGGCGTTGCACCACACGGAGGCATCGCGCCCCAGGTGCACGTCGCCGATCACCTGGGCCGAGGCATGGACGAAGACGCCCGCGTCCATCGTGGGGGCGGTGTCGAGATAGGGGGACAGGGGCATGGGGTGCGGGGGCGGCCGGGCCGTGACGTGGGGGAGCGGGGGCTTCAGCCGCGGGAATAGAAGCCCAGGAACATGTCCACCGCGTCGGCCAGTACCTGGGCCTGCTGCGCCTCGTCGAGGGCGGGCAGGCCCAGGATGAGCTGTGGCCAGAAGGCGTGCGTCTTGAGCTGGCCCATGAGCAGGTGGGCCGCGTACAGGGGGTCGGCATCGGCCCGCAGGCGACCCGCCTGCTGCGCGGCGCGGATCCAGGCGGGCAGGCCCTCTTCCCTGGAGGACAGGCGCTCGGCCATCGCCTTCGCGCGGCCGGGCGTGTGCAGCATCTCGGCCATTACCACGCGCGAGAGGTCCATGAAGCTCGGATCGTTGAAGAGCTGCATCTTGCCGCCGATCAGCTCCAGCAACTGCGGCCGCAGTGGCCGGCCGGCGTCGTGGGACGTCTCGGGCAGTGCCTGGCTGCGGTTCCAGAGCTGGTCCAGGATGGCGGAGAACAGCTCGTCCTTGCTGGGGAAGTGGTTGTAGACCGTGCGCTTCGATACGCCGGCGGCGGAGGCCACGCGGTCCATGCTGGTGCCGGCGAAACCGCCCTCGCGGAACTCCGCGATGGCCGCCTGCACGATGGCTTCGCGCTTGCGGTCGGTCAGGCGGGGGAGCACGTCGGTAGCTGTCATTCGGAAATTTTACACTGCGTGGTTTACTTTTTGCGAAACAACACTACACTGTGCAGTGCACTTCGTAGTGCGTCTTTTTCCCATACCTGCCCCACTGCCATGGCCCGTCCGTCCGCCTACAGCCAAGCCGCCCCGGCCGATCCGTCTCCCCTGCGGCTTCCGGCCTCGGCCGACGGCCGTTTCCGCAACGCGGCGCCGCCCCGCCGCATGGGCTGGCGCAAGGGCCTGCGGGTGATGCTGCGCATGGCGCTGGGCAAGCCGCCCGGCACGGTGCCCGACCGCCCGGTGCCCGTGCAGGCGCTCACGCGGGAGGCCCTGCTGTCCGCGCCCGACATGTCGCTGTGGCGCCTGGGCCATTCCACGGTGCTGCTCAAGCTGCAGGGCGGGTTCTGGCTGACGGACCCGGTGTTCGCCGAGCGCGCCTCGCCCGTGGCGTTCGCCGGGCCGCGGCGTTTCCATGCCCCGCCCATCGCCATCGATGAACTGCCGCCTATCCGCGGCGTGGTGCTCTCGCACGACCACTACGACCACCTCGACCGCGCGGCCGTGCTCGCGCTCGCGCCGAAGGTGGACCAGTTCATCGCGCCGCTGGGCGTGGGCGACCGCCTGGTGGGCTGGGGCGTGCCGGCCGACAAGGTGCGGCAGTTCGACTGGTGGCAGGGCACCACCTTCGCGGGCGTGCGGCTGGTCTGCACCCCGGCGCAGCATTTCTCGGGGCGCAGCCTCTCCGACGGCAACCGCACGCTCTGGGCGTCGTGGGTGCTGATCGCGGGCGGCACGCGCGTCTTCTTCAGCGGCGATTCCGGCTACTTCGACGGCTTCCGGGCGATCGGCGAGCGCTACGGCCCCTTCGATCTCACGCTCATGGAAACCGGCGCCTACAACACCGACTGGCCCGACGTGCACATGCAGCCCGAACAGAGCCTGCAGGCGCACCTGGACGTGCGCGGCGGGCGCTGCCTGCCCATCCACAACGGCACGTTCGATCTGTCGTTCCACGGCTGGACCGAGCCCTTCGAGCGCATCGCCGCCCTCGCGGCCGCGCGCGGCGTGCCGCTGCTGACGCCCACCATGGGCGAGCGCGTGGACATCCGGTTCCCCACGGCCACGCAGCCCTGGTGGCGCGAGGAAGCCGCTGCCACCGCATCCGCCCCCGCCGCCGCCTGACCGACCGGAGACCACCGACCATGTTCAGCCGCGTCATCCCCATCCGGCGCCTCCTGTACGGCAGCCTCGCGCCGGTCGGCGGCGGGGCCCGGCCCGTGCGGCTGGACGCCTCCGAACGCTCCGTGCCGCCTGCCGCTGGCGGGCTGCCGGAGCGCCGTGCTTCCGCTTCCCTCGGCGACCCGTCGGCTCAGGGCGCCGTTTCCTCCCCCGTCGGCAGCCGCATGACCCCCGTCCGGTAGTCGTACTCGAACACCTCCCCGTGCCGCGCCCAGGTGATGGCCGTGCGCAGCACGTCCTCGGCCTCCTGCGCGTCGAGCTGCTCGGCGAGCAGGCGCAGGAAGGGCGCATCCGGCAGCTCGCCCGCGGGCTCCTGCTCCAGGCTGTGGCGGATGTGCGCCACCAGCGGCACGTGGGCGAGCAGTTGCTGGCCGAAGATGTCCTGCCGCAGGCCGTGGGCGCCCTCCACGTAGCGCCGGCCGAGCGGGGTGATCTGCAGGTCGCCGCCCGCGAGCGCCGCGAGCTGGAGCTGGGCGATCGCATGGGCCACGGGCAGCAGCTCGGCGTCGGTGAGGCTGGTCTCTTCCGCGAGCCGCGGCAGGTCGGCGCGGCCGTCGAAGGGCGGCTCGGCCAGCAGCTCCAGCAGGCCGTCCATGCGCGCCACGTCGGCGGCGGGCAGGCGGTCGGTGAGCGTGGCGGGCGCGGGCCCGGCCGCCGCCTCCCCCCCGGCTGCCGGCGCATGGCGCGCGGCCCCGGCCGTCATGAGCGCATACACCTCGTCGATCAGCGCGCGCACATGGTGGCTGTCCGGATCGCGCGGGCGCGGCAGCTGGATCGCCAGCTGGCAGCGGATGCGGCCCGGGTCGCTCGCGAAGATCAGCACGCGGTCGGCCATCATCACGGCCTCCTCGATGTTGTGCGACACCACCAGCATCGCCTTGGTGGGCATGGTGCCGCTGCGCCACAGCTGCAGGATGTCCTCGCGCAGGCGCTCGCCGGTGAGCACGTCCAGCGCCGAGAACGCCTCGTCCATCAGCAGCACGTCCGGCTCGGTGACCAGCGCCCGCGCGATGCCCACGCGCTGGCGCATGCCGCCCGACAGCTCGCGCGGCAGCGCGCCCTCGAAGCCCGCCAGGCCGATGAGCTCGATGGCGGCCTCGGCCCGTGCCGCGCGCTGCGCCTGCGGCACGCCGCGCGCCTCCAGCCCCAGCTCCACGTTCTGCTGCACCGTGAGCCACGGGAACAGCGCGAACGACTGGAACACCATGCTGATCGCGCGCGCCGGCCCGTGCAGCGGCTGGCCGCGGTAGCGCACCTGCCCCCCGTCGGCCGGCACCAGCCCCGCCATGATGCGCAGCAGCGTGCTCTTGCCGGAGCCGGACTGGCCGAGCAGCGCGACGATCTCGCCCTCGCGCAGCGTGAAATCGACCTGCTGCAGCACGGGCCGCTCGCGGCCGTCGGACGAGCGGAAGCTCTTGCCCACGCCCTGGAGTTCGATGATGGATTGCGTCATAGGTCAGTGATCCATTGCGCTGAGAGCGGCTTGCACCGCACGGAAGTGGCTCGTGCACAAAGTTTCTGATGGCCGCGGAGCAGGCCATGCCAGCAGACGCCGCGGCACTGGCTTTGCCAGGCCGCTGGCGGCGCCCCTTGAGGGGGATGGAATGTCTACACACAGTGAGACATTCAAACGGGGTGGGCTCATGTATGCATCCGATCCTCGGCGAGGCGATAGAGGCGCCGCCACAGGAAGTGGTTCAGCCCCATCACGAACACCACCATGGCGCCGATGCCCAGCGCGATGCGTGGGAAGTCGCCCGCGGCCGTCATCTGCGCGATGTAGCTGCCCAGGCCCTGCGCCTGCAGCGTGGTGTCGCCCCAGGTCACGTATTCGGCCACGATGCTCGCGTTCCACGAGCCGCCGCTGGCGGTGATGGCGCCGGTCACGAAGCTCGGGAACACCGCGGGCAGCAGGTAGCGCTTCCATTTCAGCCAGCCCGAGAGGCCCAGGTTCTGCGCGGCCAGCCGCAGCTCGTTCGGGATGCTCGACGCGCCGGCGATCACGTTGAAGAGGATGTACCACTGCGTGCCCAGGATCATGAGCGGCGACAGCCACACGTCGGGGTTCAGCTTCCAGTGCACGATCAGCATCACCGCCACCGGGAAGAACAGGTTGGCCGGGAAGGCGGCCAGGAACTGCGCCACGGCCTGCAGGCGCCCGGACCAGCGCGGGTTCATGCCGATCCACACGCCCAGCGGCACCCAGACGAGCGCGGCCAGCGCGATCAGCACCAGCACCCGCAGCAGCGTGTAGCCGCCCAGGGTGAAGACGTGCGCCACCTCGTGCCAGCCCACCTCGGAGTGCACGAACTGCACGAGCCGCGCGATGGCGAACAGCACGCCCGCGGCCAGCACCGCGTCCCACACGCGTTCGGCGCGCGCAGAGCGCGACTGCGGCCGCGCACGGATCGAGGTGCCGTCATGGCTGCGGCGGAACAGCGTGAGCGTGCGCGCCAGTTGCCGCTGGCACCAGCCCGCCACGCCCTGCACGCCGCGCGCGCGGCGCAGCCAGTCCAGCAGCCAGGAGCGCGGCACGGCATCGGCACCGCTCTCCTCGAAGCGGAACTTGTCGGCCCAGGCCACCAGCGGCCGGAACAGCAGCTGGTCGTACAGCAGGATCGCCACCAGCATGCAGCCGATGGCCCAGCCGATGGCGGAGAGGTCGCGCGCCTCGATCGCCATCGCGATGTACGAGCCCACGCCCGGCAGCTTGATGTCCTGGTGCGAGACCGAGATCGCCTCGGACGCCACCACGAAGAACCAGCCGCCGGACATCGACATCATCATGTTCCACAGCAGCCCCGGCATGGCGAAGGGCAGCTCCAGCCGCCAGAAGCGCTGCCAGCCCGAGAGCTGGAACACGCGCGCTGCCTCCTGCAGTTCCGCCGGCACGGTGCGCAGCGACTGGTACAGGCTGAAGGCCATGTTCCATGCCTGCGAGGTGAAGATGGCGAAGATGGCGGCGCACTCCACGCCCAGCAGGCTGCCCGGGAAGAGCGCGATGAAGCCCGTGACGGTGATCGACAGGAAGCCGAGGATGGGGATGGACTGCAGGATGTCCAGCAGCGGGATCAGCACCCGCTCGGCCAGCCGGTACTTGGCGGCCAGCACCGCGAACACGCAGGCGAAGACCAGGGACGCGCCCATCGCGATGAACATGCGCAGCGTGGTGCGCAGCAGGTAGTAGGGCAGCTGCCACGGGTCGAGCGACAGCGGCAGCGTCTCGCCCATGTGGAAGGGCTGCGCCATCTGCGCGGCGCCGTAGGCCAGCAGCACGATCGCGGCCAGTACCAGGGGCAGCAGGGCCCAGTCCCATCGGTTGGGACCGGCATCCACGACCTGGCGTGGAAAGAATTCGCGGGACGCTTGGTTTTTCATGGTGTGCGGGACCGGAATGGCAGAGCATAGGGTAGCCGGTCACCGTGACGCCAAGGGCCTCCCTGCACGCCCCGCGCGCCATACAGGGCTCGTACTGTGCGCGGGCGGCATGCATGAGTTCGCCGCCGCGCGAAAGTTCAGCCCGCCTGCGGCGCCGTGCCCATGAGCTGGCCCACGATCGCCGCCTGCACGGGCGCAAACCGGCGCGCGCCCTGCAGCACCGCGCGCCGCAGCAGGCGCGGCAGCGGGCGGTCGTCGGTGTAGAGCCGCACGATCGCGTTCGTGCCCTCGTAGAGCGGCCAGGCGTGGCGGTGGTGCGGGCCCGCGTAATGCCGCCGCAGCAGGTCGGCATCGCCGAGGTCGCGGCCCGTCCGGCGCGCCTGCGCCAGGGCGCCGGTGAGCCGCTCCACGCCCGCCAGGCCCAGGTTGTAGCCGTGGGCCGTCACCGGGTGCATGCCCACCGCCGCATCCCCCAGCAGCGCGCAGCGGTGGCCGCTGAAGCGGTGCGCCCAGACGGCGACCAGCGGGTAGGCATGGCGCTCGCCCACGAGGCGCATCGCGCCCAGCCGGCCGCCGAACTGGGCCTGCACCCGGGCGGCGAACTCCGCCGGCGGCAGCGCCAGCAGCGCGGCGGCGTCATCGGCGCGGGTGGTGACCACCACCGAGCACAGGGGCGCGCCCGTGTCCGGGTCTGGCGGCAGGGGCAGGATGGCCAGCGTACGCTCGTAGCCGAAGCATTCGTGCGCGGTGCCGTCCCCGGCCTGCGCGTGCTGCATGCGGCAGACGATCACCGTGCGGCCGAAGTCGGTGCTCGATGCGCCGATGCCCAAGTGGCGCCGGGTGGTGGAGAAGCGGCTGTCGGCGGCCACCAGCAGGGGGGCGCGCAGCCGCAGCGGGCGGCTGCCGTGGCCATCGCCCGTGCCGTCGGCGGGAATGCATTCCAGTTCCGCCGCACCGGCCGTGACGGCGACGCGCGCCACCTGCCGGCCGGCCAGCAGCCGCACGCCGGGCGTGGACGCGGCCACGGCATGGGCGGTGCGCCGCAGGGCGTGGTTGGGCACGATCCAGCCCAGGTGCCCGGGACCGTGCGCGGCCTGGGCCTGCAGGCACAGCGGCGGTGCGCCGCCCACGGGGCCGTCGTGCACCTGCGCCGCGTGCAGGCGCCCGATCTCGTGCGGCAGCAGCCGCTGCCAGGAACCCAGGCGCCGCAGCGTGTCCGCGCTCGGGTGGGTGAGCGCGATCTCGCGGCCGTCCGGGGCGGGCGCGGCCAGCGCGGCTTCGGTCTGCCGCTCCACCACCGTGGCGGTGAAGCCCGCCTGCGCCAGCGAGACCGCCAGCGACAGCCCCGCGGGGCCTCCGCCCACGATCAGGACGTCGCAATCGTGGGAGGCCACGGCCAGGGCCCGGGTCGGCTGGGGATCGGTGGCGGAGGCGGGCGCGGGCATCTCGTTCATGGCGGGTGGACGGCGGCAGGGCGGCAGGAAGGGCAACCGCCCATTGTGGGCGCGGTGGGCCGCGCCCGCCATTGCCGTGCATCAAGCGTCGGTGCCGCCGCATCAGGCCTCGGCACCCTCGGCCACCGGGAGGGTTCCGGCCCGGCCGGCGGGCTCGGCCCCGACGGGTGCTAGAGGTCTTGTGCCGCCTCCAGCCACTTCACGAAGCAGCGGGTCTCTTCGGAGGCCTCGGGCGAAATGCCGTAGTAGTACCGGTCCAGAGGCAGGCCGTGCCGTGGCAGCAGCGCCACCAGCCGCTGCTGCCGCAGATCGTTGCCCCACAACGAGCGCGGCGCCATGGCCAGGCCCAGCCCATCGATGGCGGCCTGGAAGACCAGGTGCAGGTGGTCGAGGTGCAGCCGTCCCGCCGCCTTCAGCCGGCCGATCCCCGCCTGCCGGCACCAGTCGTCCCAATCCCCTTTTCTCGATCGCGCGCCGAGCAGCACGAACGCCGCCAGATCGCGGGGGGATTCGACCGGGCGATGCATGCTGCGCAGCAAGGCGGGGGAGGCCACGGCGAATGCCTCGTCCTCCAGGAACGGTGCCACCTGCAGCGATGCGGGCCACCCCTGGAGCCCGCGCCGCACGGCCACGTCGAAACCCTCCGGCGCGCGCGCCGGGGTGGCGGTGCTGGTGACGACTTCCGGCTCGATGCCGGGATGCCTGGCCACGAAGTCGGGCAGCCGGGGGATCAGCCAGCGCACGGCGAACGACGGCCGGACATTGATCCGCACGGCACGGCCCGCCGCACCGGACCGGAGGGCGGTGGCCGCATGGCCGATCAGGGCGAGACCCGCCTCGGCCTGCGCGTAGAACGCCTGGCCCTCCACCGTGAGCACCACCTGCCGGACACGGCGCTCGAAGAGGGCGACGCCCAGATCGGCTTCGAGGCCCTTGATCTGCCGGCTGACCGCGCCGTGGGTCACGTGAAGCTCCTGCGCTGCCCGCGAAAAACTCTGGTGCCGAGCTGCGGCCACGAAGGCCCGCACCGCGTTGAGAGGAGGAAGCACCAGGGCCATGCGTGAGATTTTTGCACACGTAGCTGCGCAACAAACTCGTTTGTCGGCGCTCTCCGCGTGGCCCACGATCCGGGCGATGCAGACACGAAGCGCGGCAGAGACAGCTCCTACCGGTCCCGAAGCGGCCGACCGCGACTCCAGGAACGCCGCGATCGCGCTGGCCACCACGCTGCCCTCGGACGTGGTGCTCTATCTGCTGTTCCCCGTCCACGGCGCCGCATGGGGCATCACCCTGGCGGAGGCGGGAATCCTGCTCGCGGCCAACCGTCTCGTGCGCATCGCCGGGTACGGCTGGGTCGCGCGCCTCTATGCCCGGTACGGCGACCGCAGGGTCTGCACGCTGGCGGTCGCGGCGGCTGCCGTGGGCGCCCTGGGCAATGCCACCCTCGGCGGCTTCTGGCTGCTGTTGCCGCTGCGGCTGCTCTGGGGCATGGCGTTCGCCGCGCTGAACCTCTCCACCCAGGTGCTGGCCACGTCGTCGGTGGCCGGTGCATCGGCACGGTCCGGGCGGTCGCGTGCCTTCATCGCGCTGGGGCCCGTGATCGCCCTGCCGGTGGCTGCCGCGCTGAGCGCGCTGGCAGGGCCCCGATGGGTGCTGGGCGCGCTGAGCCTCGTGGCCCTGGCCGGCCTGTGGCCCGCCCGCACGCTTCCCGCCCGGCCCCACCCGGGCATGGGCGCCGTGAGGGCCAGGCCGTCGCGTCCCAACGCCCTGGATACGTGGTCCTTCGTGGAGGGGTTCGCGCTGGATGGCCTGTTTCTCATCGGCCTCACCGTGCTGGGCCAGCAGCTGTGGCCTTCCAGTGCGCTGACGGCCGCTGCGGTGCTGCTCGCCGTCCGGTACGGCTCCGAGATCGTTCTGGGGCCGGTGGGCGGCCGCTGGGCCGAGCGGTGGGGCGCGGA
Source organism: Acidovorax sp. PRC11 (assembly GCF_031844105.1). Lineage (NCBI taxonomy): Bacteria > Pseudomonadati > Pseudomonadota > Betaproteobacteria > Burkholderiales > Comamonadaceae > Acidovorax > Acidovorax sp. PRC11. Next base: position 15,201 of record NZ_JAUZUQ010000012.1, read on the forward strand.
ACGGCTGCTCGTGGTCTTCTCGCTCATGACGGCCATGGCCCTCGTCGGCTTCGGAACGGGCTGGCTGTGGAGCTGCGCCGCGGCGATCGTGGTGCTGCGGGCCCTGCAGCTGCCGCTGCTCGCACCCATCGTCGCCCTCCGCCACCCCGGGGCCGACCGGGTCCGTGCCCTGGCGGCCCGGTCCGTCTGGCGGGACATCGGGGCGGGGCTGGGGCCGCTGGCGGCCGGACTGTGGCTGCCGGTGCTGCCCACGTCCTGGCTCTACGGCCTTCCTGCCGTGGTGCTGGCCGCCGCGGCGCTGGCCTGCGCCCGGGGAGCGGCGACCCGGGCGCGGCCGGCCGGGCGGCGATAGCGGCATCGATCGCGGGCGGATCACGGGCCGTTACAGTGCGAGCCCGTTCCACCATTCGAGACACACATGGCTTCTTCTCCCGCCGACGGCACCGCTGCCCTGGACAAGGCGCTCGACCTGCTGGAAGCGGTGGGCTCCACCCCGGACGGGCTCGGCCAGGCCGCGCTGGCCCAGCGCTTCGGATGGTCGCGCACGACGGTCTACCGCCTGCTCGCCACCCTGGTCGCGCGCGGGCTGCTGCGGCGCGATCCCCTGCGCAGGGTGTATTGCCTGGGGATGCGCTGCTTCGAGATGGCACGGCAGGTCTACGCCATGCCCGATCTCGCCGCCGCCGCGGCGCTGGAGCTGCGCGCGCTGCGCGACCTGACGGGCGAGACCAGCTACCTCGCCGCGCTGGACGGGCGCGAGGTGGTGTCGCTGGAGCGCTGCGACGGCGCGCACAGCGAGCGCTCCTCCAGCGCGCTCGGCCAGCGCAAGCCGGTGCACTGCACCAGCCAGGGCAAGGCCATCCTGTCGGTGCTGCCCGATGCCGAGCGGGAACTTCTGGTGCGGGGGCTGGCGCTCAAGGCGCTCACGCCGCGCACCATCACCGACCGCCGCCGCCTGCAGGCCGAGCTGCGCGTGACGGCGGCGCGGGGCTACGCGATCGACGACGAGGAGATCGTGTCCGGCGTGCGCTGCGTCGGCGCGCCCATCGTGGACGGCCAGGGGCAGGTGCGCGGCGCGCTCAGCGTGGCGGGCCCCGCCTGGCGCCTCACGCCTGAACGGCTGGAGCTGCTCGGCCCGGAGGTGGCCGAGGCGGCCCGCCGCGTGGGAGCGCAGCTGCGGCACGTGCGCGCCCCGGTCGCCGATACCGAGGCCCGCGCGCTGGCCGGGCCCTGGGCCTTCCAGGGCGCGCATCCGCACTGGTGCGCGGACACCGGCGTGCTGTATTGGGCGGACGTGCTCGCCCCCACGCTGCGCGCCTGGACCGCGCCGCCGCAGGAACCGGACGCGCCGGACGCAGCGGGCACCGACCGTGCCGTGGCCGATGACGAGGCGCCCATCGTCGGTGTGCTGGTACACGGCCGGGGGGACGTATCGATCGTCGGCGCCAGCCGTGCGCTGCGCTGGCGGCCCGGCGCGTCGGCGCCCGAGCCCTGGCCCGCCTGGCCGGCCGGCATGCCGGTGCGCGCCGCCTGCCTGGGCGCGGAGGGTTGCGTGTGGATGGCGGTGGAGACCGCCGAAGGCGGCAGCGCGGTGGGCCGCCTGGGCGGGGGCGGCGCGCTCGACGTGCTGTGGCGCCTTGCCGAGCCGCTGCAGTGCCTGCGCTGGCGCGCCCAGGACGGCGCCCTGCTGGCCACGGTGCCCGATACCGGCGCCATCCTGCACATGCACCCGGAGAGCCCCGGCGTGGTGCGCCGGCTCGTCACCGTGCCCAAGGGCTCGGGCCGCGTCAGCGGGCTGGCCTTCGACGCCGAGGGGGGCGTCTGGACGGCGCTGCGGGACGGCTGGAGCGTGGTGCGCTTTCTTGCCGACGGCAGCCCGGACCGGGTGGCGGCCCTGCCGGTGCCCTGCCCGACCGACGTGGCGATCGGCGGCACGGACGGCCGCACCCTGTTCGTCACCAGCGCGCGCCAGCCCGTCGCGCTCGACATGCTGGCGAATGCGCCGCTCTCCGGGCGCCTGTTCGCTCTGTCCCTCTGAGTCGCCGAACGACCGGACGGTGTTTGCAAAAGAAGCAACAAGATGTCGCCTGCAGGGCGAAGGTGCGCGAGCGGAAAACGTGGAAAGTTCCCCGGGGATGCAGGGTGTTACCGGTTTTGGAACTGAATACAAATGGATGCAAGTGCGGGGCGGCGCAGGGCGCGCAGACCTGCCAGTGTGAAGAGAATCCGTCCCGCGCCGGAAAGCGGCCCCGCTGGGGGCCCATGCGCACGAAAGATGCCGGGCCGCGCCCGGACCCTTCCTTTCCGGCCATCCCATCCATCATTCCAAAGAGGGTAGAAAAACCATGAACACGTTCCGCCTGGGCGCGCTTGCGCTCTCCATCATCCTGGCCGGTTGCGCCACCAACGGCTCCACGGGGTCCCCGTCCGCCGGTTCCGGCCTCGGCTCCGTGCTGGGTGCGGCGGGCACGGGCGGCACCGGCTCCAGCACCGACAGCAAGGTCGGCGCGGCCGTAGACGTGTTTAAGGCGGTCACCGTGTCCGACGACGAGCTCAAGTCCGTCTCGCAGCAGTTCCGCGCCTACGAGGAGCGCACCGAGAAGGTCGCGCCGGCCAAGAACAAGTACGCCCAGCGCCTGGCCCGCCTCACGAAGAACCACGTCAACGAAGACGGCATGAAGCTCAACTTCAAGGTCTACCTCGCCAACGAAGTGAACGCCGACGCCACGGCCGACGGCTCCATCCGCGTCTACAGCGGCCTGATGGACATGATGAACGACCAGGAACTGCTGGGCGTGATCGGCCACGAGATCGGCCACGTGAAGCTGCAGCACTCCCTGGCCGCCATGCGCACCGCCTACCTCGCCTCGGCCGGCCGCAAGGCCGCCTCCGCGGCCGGCGGCGTGGGCCGCCTCGCCGACAGCGACCTGGGCGCGCTCGGCGAGAAGCTGGTCAAAAGCCAGTTCTCGCAGAGCCAGGAGACGGCCGCCGACGACTACGGCCTGGCCTTCATGAAGAAGCACAAGTACAAGGTGAGCGCGATGGAATCGGCCTTCCGCAAGCTGGCGGCCCAGGGCGGCGGCAAGGGCGGCGTGCTCGACGAGATGCTTTCCTCGCACCCCGATCCGGCCGGCCGCGCCGACCGCATGCGCGACATGGCGGCCAAGTGAGCACGTGACCGGAAAGCCCCCGGCGGCCACCCGGCGCCGGGCGGTTTTCCTACGGGAGCGTGGCGGGGCGTTGGCTAGAGTGGAGTTTCCTCTCCCATCGCAGTAAAGGATCCCGCCCATGCGCGTCGACATCTACCGCCGGCCCGAAGCCGACGGCAAGCATTCCTACCTCGTGGTGCCCGAAGGCCGCCCCATCCCCCAGGAAGCCATCAATACCGACTGGACCTGCCAGGAGCGCGGCCACGAACTCGACGAGACTGCCTCCCACTGGAACGACTACGGCATTCCCGAGCCGGCCCGGCAGCTGGAGGAAAAGGAGTACGCCATCACCAGCGTGAAGGAACTCAAGGAAGACTGACCGGCGCTTCGCCTGTCAAGCCCGGGACGCCCCGGCGGTGACACGCCGGGGCACCACGCAGTACGCTGCGTGGCCATGGAGACAACCACCCCCCCGCCGCGCAACGCGGCCGCTGCCCCCGCGGCGCACGCCCCCTTCGTCCCGCAGATACGGCTCTACCAGGAATGGCTGCACGCCAGGCATGGCCTGCGGTTCGATGACTACGAAGCCCTCTGGCGCTGGTCCGTGACCGACCTGGATGCCTTCTGGCAGAGCATCTGGGACTACTTCGGCCTCGAATCGCCCACGCCGCACACGGCCGTGCTGGCCCGCAACACCATGCCCGGCGCCGAATGGTTCCCCGGCGCGCAGGTGAACTATGCGCGCCAGGCGCTGCGGCATGCCGACGCCGCGCACGCGGCCGGGCAGCCGGCCATCATCAGCCGCAACGAGCGCGGCCAGCACCGCGAACTCTCCTGGCCCGAACTGCGCCGGCAGGTGGCCGCGCTGGCCCTGCACCTGCGCGCGCAGGGCGTGGGGCCGGGCGACCGCGTCGCCGCCTACCTGCCCAACATCCCCGAGGCCATGGTGGCCCTGCTGGCCACGGCCAGCCTGGGCGCCATCTGGAGCGTGTGCGCGCCCGACATGGGCACGGCCGCGGTGCTGGACCGCTTCCGGCAGATCGAACCCAAGGCGCTGATCGCCGTGGACGGCGTCACTTACGGCGGCCGCGACCTCGACCGCCGCGGCGTGCTCGCCGAGCTGCGCGCGGCCCTGCCCACGCTGGAGCACGTCGTCGTCGTGGACCAGCTCGGCACCGCGGGCGCCATCGACGGCTGCGTGGACTACGCCGGGGCCACCGCGCGGGACGATGCCGCGGTGGCGTCCTTCGAGCCGCTTTGGCTGCCGTTCGACCATCCGCTCTGGATCGTGTATTCCAGCGGCACCACCGGCCTGCCCAAGCCCATCGTGCACGGCCACGGCGGCATGGTGCTGGTGGCACTGCTGCTCAAAAGCCTGCACAACGACATCGGCCCGAGCCACGCGCCCAACTCCTTCGGCGAGCGCTACCACTGGTACAGCTCCACCGGCTGGGTGATGTGGAACGCGCAGGCCAGCGGCCTGCTCTCGGGCACCACCTGCGTGATCTACGACGGCAACCCGGGCGGCAGCCGCGAGCGTCCCGACTGGGGCACGCTCTGGCGCTTCGCCGCCGAGACCGGCGTGACCTTCTTCGGCGCGGGCGCCGCCTTCTACGCCAACTGCATGAAGGCGGGGCTCGATCTCGCGGCCTGCGGCGATCTCTCCCGCATCCGCGCGCTGGGCACCACCGGCTCGCCGCTCTCGCCCGAAGTGCAGGAGTGGGGCACGGCGCAGTTCGCGCGCATCCGGGCCCAGGCCGGAGGCGATGGCGGCAGCGAGCCGGTCTGGTGGGACAACATCTCCGGCGGCACGGATTTCTGCGGCGCCTTCATCGGCGGCCACCGCGAGCTGCCGCAGGTGCCCGGCGAGATGCAGTGCCGCATGCTGGGCGCGGCGGTGGAGGCCTGGGACGAGGCCGGCCGGCCCGTCACCGATGCGGTGGGCGAGCTGGTCTGCACCCAGCCCATCCCCTCGATGCCGCTCTATTTCTGGGGCGACGCGCCCGCGGGCGCACCTGCATTGCCGGGCGACCCGCAGGGGCCGCGCTACCTCGCGAGCTACTTCGACATGTACCCGCCCGGCCACGGCCGCCAGCCCGGCGGCGGCGACGGCCCCGCGTCCATGGGCGCCGTCTGGCGCCACGGCGACTGGCTGCGCGTCGGCCCGGAAGGCCGCTGCGTGATCTACGGCCGCAGCGACGCCACCATCAATCGCCACGGCCTGCGCATGGGCACCAGCGAGCTGTACCGCGCGGTGGAGGCTCTGCCCGAAGTGCTCGACAGCCTCGTCGTGGACCTGGAATACCTGGGCCGCGAGAGCCACATGCCGCTCTTCGTGGCGCTGCGCGAGGGCGCCGTGCTGGACGACGCGCTGCAGGGCCGCATCGCCGGGGCGATCCGCACCGCGCTCTCGCCGCGCTTCGTGCCCGACGAGATCGTGCAGGTGGCCGAGGTGCCGCGCACGCTCACGGGCAAGAAGCAGGAGCTGCCCATCAAGAAGCTGCTGCTCGGCCAGCCGCTGGAGAAGGTGGTGAACCGCGACGCCATGGCCAACCCGGGCTGCCTCGGCTGGTACGAGGACTTCGCGCGGCGGCACCTGGCGCGCACTGCGGCCGCCGTCGCTGCCTCCCCCAAGCGGGCCTGAGCAGGGCCTAGCGCCCGTACGGGGCCGGGGCGGGGGTGCGCGCCAGCGTGCTCTTGCCGAACAGGCTCTCCACCAGGTCCACCACCAATTCGGCGGTCTGGTTGCGGATGTCGAGCGCGGGGTTGAGCTCCACGATGTCGAGCGAGGCGAGCCTTCCTGTGTCCGCGATCATCTCCATGCACAGCTGGGCCTCGCGGTAGTTCGGCCCGCCGCGCACCGTGGTGCCCGTGCCGGGCGCGATCTCGGGATCGAGGAAGTCCACGTCGAAGCTCAGGTGCAGGTGCGCGCCGTCGTCGTCCTCCAGCCCGGCGAGTGCGCGGCGCATCACCTCGCGCATGCCGAGCTCGTCGATCGCGCGCATGTCGTACACCTCCAGCCCGAGCTGGTGGATCATGCGTTTCTCGGCCGCATCCACGCTGCGCAACCCGATCTGGCACATCTGCGCGCCCCGCAGCGCCGGGCCGGGGCCGCCGAGCGACGCGAGCGCCGGGGGGCCGAGCCCGCAGAGGCTGGCCACCGGCACGCCGTGCACGTTGCCGCTGGGCGAGATCTCCGGCGTGTTGCTGTCGGAATGCGCGTCCAGCCAGAGCACGCGCAGCCGCTTGCCGGTCTCCCGGCAGTGGCGCGCCACGGCGCTGATCGAGCCGATCGCGAGGTTGTGGTCGCCGCCCAGCATCACCGGCAGGCGCCCGGCCTGCAGCTGGCCGAACACCGCATCGTGCGTGGAGCGGTTCCAGGCCTCGCATTCTGCGAAGTTGCGCAGGCCTTCGGCCGTGCGCTCGCCGCGCGGGTTCGGCGGGCCGTGCAGGTTGCCGAGGTCCTGCACGTGCAGGCCCAGGCGTTCGAGCGCCGGCCCGAGCTGCGCCACGCGCAGCGCGTCCGGGCCCATGGCCGCCCCGAGACTGGCGGCACCGACATCGGTGGGAACGCCGATCAGCGTGACCGGGCGCAAGGCAGGGGTGGTTTCCATCGGATGCGTCTCTCCTGAAGCGGACATTGTGCGCAGGGACGGTGGCGGGCGGGCGTCGGAAATCAGGCCGCTTCGTGCTGGAGCGCGGGCGCATGCGGCGTGGGTTCCGCGGCCCCGGGGGGGCCTGGCGCGAGCCAGGGGTGGAGCTGCGCGTACAGGTCCTTGGGATCGGCGAGCGTGGGCACGAGCGCGATGCGTTCCAGCAGGCCGGCCGCCTGGCCCAGCGCGCGCATGGTGCGCAGCGCGGCGTAATCCTCCAGCGCGAAGCCGACCGAATCGAACACCGTCACCTGCGCCTCCGACGTGCGCCCCGGCGCCGCGCCCGAGAGCACGCGCCAGAGTTCCGTCACCGGGAAATCCGCCGGCATCTGCTGCACTTCGCCCTCGATGCGGGTCTGGGGCTCGTATTCCACGAACACGGTGCCGGCGCGCAGCACCTCCGGGGCCAGCTCGGTCTTGCCAGGGCAGTCGCCGCCCACGGCGTTCAGGTGCATGCCGGGCTCCAGCATGTCTTCCAGCACGATCGCGGCGCGGGTCTTGTCGGCCGTCGCCGTGGTCACGATGCCGGCGCCCCGCACCGCCTCGCGCGCGCTCGCGCAGGGCACGCAGCGCAGGCCCTGCTGCCGATAGGGGGCGAGGTTGCGCACCAGCTTGCGCGTGGCCGCGGGGTCGGTGTCGTACAGGCGCAGCTCGCGCACGCCCAGCAGCCCGAAGAACGCCAGCGCCTGGAACTCCGCCTGCGAGCCGTTGCCGATCAGCGCCATGCTGCGGCTGTCCGGACGGGCCAGGCGCCGCGCCGCCACGGCGGAGGCCGCGGCCGTGCGCAGCGCCGTGGTCAGCGTCAGCTCGCCCAGGAAGACCGGCAGGCCGGTATCCACGTCCGCCAGGGCGCCGAACGCCATCACCGTGGGCAGGCCGCGTTCCGGGTTGGAGGGATGGCCGTTGACGTACTTGAAGGCATAGCCGCCGCCGGGCCGCGTGTCGGCCACCGGCATGAGCTCGATCACGCCGTGCGCCGAATGCGCGGCGGTGCGGGCCGTCTTGTCGAAATCGTTCCAGCGGATGAAGTCGGCCTCGATCGCCTGGGCGATGGCGCGAATGCAGGCGACGACGCCCGTGCGCCCCACCAGCTCGGCGGCGCGCGGCGCATCGAGGAATTCCGTGTCCGAGGCAAGGCCATGGCGGGTGGGGGAGGCATGCATGGTCGGCTCCTTGCGGTGGTGTTCCAGGGAGGTTCCCACAGGCCAGCATCAATGCATATCGGCAATCCTGCGTGCATTTGCACATTCGGCTGGCTTTATGACAGCATCCGTTGCCACTATGGACAATATCGACCAGCAACTCATCGCCGCGCTGCGGCACGACGCCCGCGCCAGCGTCGCCACCCTCGCCAAGCGCCTGGGCGTCTCGCGCGGCACGGTCACCAACCGCATCCGCAAGCTGGAGGACGCCGGCGTCATCGTCGGATATACGGTCCGGCTGCGGCCCGAGGGCGAGACCGGCGGGCTGCAGGCCTGGATGAGCATCTCCATCGAAGGCAACGACGCGCGCCGCGTCACCGCCTCGCTGCTGGGCGAGCCCAGCGTGCTGGCGTTGCACGCCACCAACGGCCAGTGGGACCTGCTGGCCGATCTGCAGGTGGCCACGCTGGCCGAACTGGCGCGGGCGCTGGAGCGCATCCGGCTCATCAAGGGCATCCGCAACACCGAAACCAGCATCCACCTGGAAACGCTGCGCGCGCCGCCCCCGCAGGGCACCGGGCGCCGGTAGGACATGCCTGACGAGGCCGGCGCCGGCCCCGACCCATAATCGAATCGGCCGGTGGCCTTTTGCTCTCGTCGCCGCCGCACGCATCCGCAGGACCGCCAGGAAGGAAAGACCGCCCATGACCCCCCCGACCCCCAAGCGTTTTTCGATGATCCGCGAGTTCCACCTGGCCGACTGGTTCACGCTGGGCAACGCCGTGTGCGGCGTGGGGGCGCTGTTCTCGTCGATGACGTTCCTGGAGACGGGCGACGTGCGCCACGTGTATTTCGCGGCCGCGCTGGTGCTCGCCGCGCTGATCTTCGACGTGCTCGACGGCCGCGTCGCGCGCTGGCGGCAGAAATCCTCCGCCATGGGCCGCGAACTGGATTCGCTGGCCGACGTGATCTCCTTCGGCGTGGCGCCGGCCATCATCGCGTATGCCTGCGGCATGCAGGGCCTCTACGACCGCATCGTGCTGGCCTTCTTCGTGGCCTGCGGCGTCTCGCGCCTGGCGCGCTACAACGTCACCGCCGAAACCCTCTCCGAAGGATCGGGCAAGGTGAAGTATTTCGAGGGCACGCCCATTCCCACCTCCATCGTGCTCGTGGGCCTGATGGCGCTGGCCGCCTGGATGGGCGCCGTGCGCGAACACCTGTGGTTCGGCCAGCTCGTGGTGGGCGGCTTCACCCTGCACCCGTTCGTGCTGGTGTTCGCGGTGTCGGGCTCGCTGATGATCAGCCGGATCCGCATACCGAAGTTTTGACCCCCCTGAGTCGCCTGCGGCGCCTCCGTGCAGCCGCCAGAGTCGGCAGCTCTTCAGGCACGTCCAGGCCTGCGCAGGCAGGCCCGGAGCCGCGGCCTTCAGCCCCGAGGGGAACGACGCCGGTGGCCCGGCGAAGCCGGTTCCACGGCGTCTGCTGGCGTGGCCTGCTCCGCGGCCTTCTGACCGGACAGGCTCCGTGCGCGCCTGAAGGGGCTACCTTGCTGGATGCGGGTCTTCGGCTTTTCCAGGTGCGCTTTGCACGACTGGGGGCCACAGTGGCGTGCCGGGCAGAGACGTGCGGCGCTACCGTGCGAAACATGGAGACGCCCAGGGCTTCTGCTTCCCCGACCGTGGATTCCTCTTCCGTACAGAACATTTACCCGCACTCCGGCCCCGCCGTGCGTGCCATCCGCCCCGGTAACGGTAAACTCCGGCGCTTTGAGCCGCGTCGTCCGCACTCCTACCTTCCATGGCCGTTGACACGGTGGGCCAGGCCCGCACCAGCTTTGACCTCAAGAGCGCCCAACTGCCCGTGGTGGCCGTGGCGCTCCGGACCACCGACGCCGACGCGCTCACTGCCGAGCTGGCGGCCCGCCTCGGCGAAGACCCGGGCTTCTTCGACAACGATCCGGTGCTGATCGACCTGGCCGCCGTGCGCGACGAGCCCGCGCCCATCGATTTCCCCGCCCTGATCGCCCTGCTGCGCCAGCACCGCACCCAGCCCGTGGCCGTGCGCGGCGGCAATCCCGCACAGATGGAGTCCGCGCTCGCGGCCGGCCTCGTCGCCGCGCCCGAGGCACCGCCCTCCCGCGCCGCGCATGCGCCCGCACCCGCCACGGCCGAAGCGGCCATGCCCGTGCCCGTGCAGGAGGAGGTCCGCGAAACCGTCCGCGAAGTGGTCCGCGAGGTCGAGGTGGTGCGCGAAGTGCCCGCCCCCGCGCCCGGCACGGTGGTGGTGGACAAGCCGCTGCGCTCCGGCCAGCAGGTCTATGCGCGCGGCTCCGATCTCGTCGTGATGGCCGTCGTGAGCTTCGGCGCCGAGGTGATCGCCGACGGCAACATCCATGTCTACGCGCCGCTGCGCGGCCGCGCCATCGCGGGCGCGCGCGGCGACACCTCCGCGCGCATCTTCAGCACCTGCCTGGAGCCGCAGCTCGTGTCGGTGGCCGGTATCTACCGCACCACCGAGACCGAACTGCCCGACAACGTGCGCGGCAAGCCCGCCCAGGTGCGGCTCGACGGCGAAAAGCTGATCATCGAGCCGCTCGCCTGAGGCGCCGCCTCCACCGAACTCCAGAACCAACGCCCCAAAGGGAATTTGCATACATGGCCAAAATCGTCGTCGTGACCTCCGGCAAGGGAGGGGTGGGCAAGACCACCACCAGCGCGAGCTTCGCATCGGGCCTCGCGCTGCGCGGCCACAAGACCGCCGTGATCGACTTCGACGTCGGTCTGCGCAACCTCGATCTCATCATGGGCTGCGAACGCCGCGTGGTGTACGACCTGATCAACGTGATCCACGGCGAGGCCAACCTGAACCAGGCCCTCATCAAGGACAAGCAGTGCGACAACCTGTTCGTGCTGGCCGCCAGCCAGACGCGCGACAAGGACGCGCTCACGCAGGAAGGCGTCGAGAAGGTGCTGAACGACCTCGCCGCGATGGACTTCGAATACATCGTCTGCGATTCGCCCGCCGGCATCGAGAGCGGCGCGCTCATGGCCATGCACTTCGCCGACGAGGCGCTGCTCGTGACCAACCCCGAGGTCTCCTCGGTGCGCGATTCCGACCGCATCCTCGGCATGCTCGGCAGCAAGACCAAGCGCGCGATCGAGGGCAAGGAGCCGATCAAGGAGCACCTGCTGATCACCCGCTACAACCCGCACCGCGTGCAGGACGGCCAGATGCTGAGCCTGGAGGACATCCAGGACATCCTGCGCATCGAGCTGATCGGCGTGGTGCCGGAATCGGAGAGCGTGCTGCAGGCGTCCAACCAGGGCACGCCCGCCATCCACCTGCAGGGCACGGACGTGTCCGAGGCCTACAAGGACGTCGTGGCGCGCTTCCTCGGCGAGGACAAGCCGCTGCGCTTCATCGACGCGCAGAAGCCCGGCTTCTTCAAGCGCATTTTCGGCGGGAGGTAACGCATGGCATCCTTTCTTTCCTTCCTGCTCGGCGAGAAGAAAAAAACCGCCAGCGTCGCCAAGGAGCGGCTGCAGATCATCCTCGCGCACGAGCGCAACGGCCGCAACGCCTCCGAGCCCGACTACCTCCCCGCGCTGCAGCGCGAGCTCGTGGCGGTGATCTCCAAGTACGTGAAGATCAGCCCCGAAGACCTCACGGTGCAGCTGGAGCGCCAGGAAAACCTCGAGGTGCTCGAAGTCAAGATCGAGCTGCCCGACACGGTGCGCTGAACGCCGCCTGCCGGCGCCGTCTTCCCCGGAGGGAGGGCGCCGGAGCGGCTCAGAGCGGGTGCTCGGTATAGAAGCGCCCGCCGTGGTAGAGCAGCGGCGGCACGCCGGGGCGGTGCGCGCAGCGCTCCACCTCTCCCACGAAGATCACGTGGTCGCCTTCGTCGTAGCGGCTGCGGTTGAAGCATTCGAAGGTGGCCACCGCGCCCTCGATCAGCGGCGCGCCCGCCACCCCGAGCGCGTACTTCACGCCCGCGAACCGGTCCACCCCGCGGCTGGCGAAGCGTTCGGCCAGCGCCTGCTGGTCGGCGGCCAGCACGTTGATCGCGTAGTGCGACCCCGCGGCCAGCGCATTCATCGAGCCGGCCGCGCGGCCCAGGCTCCAGAGCACCAGCGGCGGCGCGAGCGACACCGAATTGAACGAACTCGCCGTGAGCCCGACGAGGCCGCCGGCGGCGTCCTGCGCGGTGACGATGGTCACGCCGGTGGCGAACATGCCGAGCGCGTCGCGGAATTCACGGGGCGAGAAACTCGGGGGATGGGCCAGCGCGGGCCGGATCGGGGGACGTGTCACGGGAAGGGCGGTGGCGCATCGCGCGCCGGGCGGAGAAAGGGGTCGGCTATTATGGGCCGGCATCCACCGGCCTGCCGCCGCCGGGCCCGCGTGCCCCCACCGGCCGCGTTGCCGTTCCCCTTTCCCTCCATGGCTTTGCTTCCCACCTTCTCCACCCTCGGCGCCGGTTCCACCGTGCTCATGCTGCACGACGCGGACGGCGGCCACCTGACTTTCGCTCCCCAGGTCGAGACCCTCGCGGGCGCCGGCTACCGCGCCATCGCCTGGGACATGCCCGGCTACGGCCACAGCGCGCCCATCGAGCCCTATGGCTTCAAGGGGCTGGCGCAGAGCTGCATCGCGCTGCTCGACGCCCTGCAGTGCACGGAAGGCGCCACGCTCGTCGGCCACGGCCTGGGCGCGATGCTGGCCGTGGAAGTGGCTGCCCGGGCGCCGCGCCGCGTGGGCCGTCTCGTGCTCTGCGCGGGCGGCCCGGCGCTGGATGCCGAAGGCCTGCGGACCTGGGTGGAGCCGCGCGTCGCCGCGCTGGACGCGGGCCAGTCGATGGAGCGGCTGGCCGAAGTGCTGGTGCCGCGCCAGACCGGCACCGGGGCCCTGCCCGAAGGCGTGCGCCTCGCACGCCACGCCATGGGCGAGGTGCATCCCTCCACCTTCCGCCGCGCGCTGGAGCTGCTGCCCGCGTTCGCGCGCGATGCGTCCCACCTCGCGCACCTGTCGATGCCCACGCTGCTCGTGAGCGGCGCACAGGACCGCTGCATGCCGCCCGAGGCGCTGCAGGCCCTGGCGCACGTGCTGCCCGATGCGCGCCACCTGAGCCTGCCCCACGTCGGGCACTGGCCGCAGCTCGAAGACCCGGACGGTTTCGACGGCGCGCTGCTCGACTTCCTGGGCTCCCGCGCTCCGCGGACGGTCCACTGATGGCGCCGCCGGACACCGGAACCCCGGGCGCTCCCGGGGCGACCGCTTCCCTCCGCCGCGCCGGCCCGCTGTGGCTGCTGCCGCCCGTGGCCGTGCTGGCGCTCGGCCTGCTGGGCGCTTCCGTCTGGGAGCCGCGCGCCTTCCAGGACGGCGCCCGGCCGGGCGCGGGCACCGCGTCGGACGCCGTGGTCGCCGTCGGCAGGGGCCACCTGGGGTCGGGCGACGCGGGCGCCGGCTACCACTCGGTGGTGGTGCTCGGCGCGCCCGCCGAGCGCTCCGACGCGGTGGCCGCGCCTGCCGCTGCCGACATGCCCCGGGCGCCGTCCGCGTCCGGATCCGCTCCGGCGCGCGGGGCAAAGCCGCCGATCGCCATGGCGCGTGGTGACGGCACGCAGGGCCCGGCCGATGCGGGCACCGGGAACGGTGGCATGGCGGCTGCGGCTGCCCAGGCCCCCGTGCCCGTGCCATCCCCCGGCGCGCCGGAATCGAAGGCCGCCTGCCAGCTGCTGCTGCCGCGCCTGCCCACGGTGGACAGGGCCCTGTGCGAATCCACGCGCCTCGCCGAGAGCGGCGCGCACTCCCGCAAGGGCCTGCCCCTCTACTGGCGCGACGTGTTCCCGGCGCCCGCACCGGCGGGCCGGGCGGGGGCTTCCGCAACGCCGCCGCCGCTGCGCGTGCTCGTCGTGGGTGCCATCCATGGCGACGAGCCCACCTCCGCCTCGCTCGCGATGCGCTGGATCGGCTTCGCCGCCCAGCCGGAGCGGGCCCTGCGGCAGCCCGTGCACTGGCGCTTCATCCCGGCGCTCAACCCCGACGGCATGCTGGCGCGCCCGGCGACGCGCGTGAATGCCCGGGGCGTGGACTTGAACCGCAACTTCCCCACGCCGAACTGGGAGCGCGATGCGCCCATCTACTGGCAAAAGCGCACGCACCGCGACCCGCGCCGCTGGCCGGGCCCCACGCCGCTGTCGGAGCCTGAATCGCGCTTCCTGCACGAGCAGATGGAGGGCTTCCGGCCCGACCTGGTGGTGAGCATCCACGCGCCCTACGGCGTGCTCGACTACGACGGGCCCCTGCCGCCGCCCAGCCGCCTGGGCCAGCTGCGGCTCGACCAGCTCGGCATCTTCCCCGGCTCGCTCGGCCACTACGGCAGCGTGCGCCAGGGCATGCCCGTGGTCACCATCGAGCTGCAGCACGAACTGCGCATGCCCGACGACAGCCAGGTGCGCCAGATGTGGGTGGATCTGCTCAGGTGGATGGACACCCACCTCGCCACGGCCGACACGCCGCCCGCCGGTACCGCCGTCCGCTAGGGCGGACGCGCGTCAGGGCAGGGGCGCAGCCAGGAAGCCCGCGGCCTCCCGCACGGCCGCCGCATCCGCCTGCACCGCACCCGGCGGCCCGCCCTTGCCCCAGAGCGCGCCGCGGAAGCGCATGCCCAGGAACCGCGCGCACAGTTCCACCGAATCGATCATCGGCTGGGCCTTGGCGCGGTCGCCGCTGGTCGTGACCAGGCTCAGCGCCTTGCCGGCCATGCGCTCCTTGAACTCCAGGCCCGGCACGCGCATCCAGGCGCTCCAGTGGTCCAGGTAGGTCTTGAGCGGCGAGGGGATGCTGAACCAGTACACCGGCGACACGAACACGATCTCGGAGGCCGCGAGCGTGGCGTCCAGCAGCGTGCGCAGGTCGCCCTCCGGTGCGGGATAGCTGCCCGCGGTGTGGCGCAGGTCCACGAACGGCGGCAGATCGAGGCGGGCGAGGTGCAGCCAGCTCTGGAGGGCGGGGGCGGGCAGTGCGGCCGCGGCCTGCCGGGCCAGCCATTCGGTGTTGCCGACGTGGCCCGGCTCGCGGGTGGAGGCGTTCAGGAAGAGGAGATGGGGCGAGGACGAGGACGGCATGCGCGCGATGGTAGCGCCGCGGGCCGGTACGTGCGTCAGGCGGCGACCGGGGTGGCGCTGGCCCGCAGCCCCTCGGTGCCGAAGCCCAGGAACCCGAAATCCATCGCCGGCCGCTCGCCGGTCAGCAGCTCGGCCATCGCCTTGCCGGAGCCCGCGCCGTGCGTCCAGCCCAGCGTGCCGTGCCCGGCGTTCACCCAGAGCCGGCCCACGCGGGTGCGGCCGATGAACGGAATGTTGGTCGGCGTGGCGGGGCGCAGGCCCGTCCAGTACTGCGGGTCGCCGCCTTCCTCGGGCGTGCGCGTGTCGCACACGCCGGGCAGGATCTCGGCGATGCGGCGCGAGAGCATGTGGCAGCGCGCGCGGGCCACGGGGCTGTCCAGCGAGAGGTCGTAGCCGCCCAGCTCGATCGTGCCCGCCACGCGCAGATAGTTGCCCAGCCGGCTCATCGCGATCTTCTTGCCGTCGTCGATCGTGGAGACCATCGGCGCGCCCTCGGGCTTCAGCAGCGGGAAGGTGGCGCTGTAGCCCTTGCCGGGGTAGATGGGCAGGTCCACGCCCACCGTGCGCAGCAGCGGCGCCGTGTACGAGCCGCAGGCCGCCACGAAGGCGTCGGCGCGCAGCTCCTGCACGGCCGCGCCGGGCTCGCGGGAGCGCACGGCCACGGAATCGATCGCGTCGCCCGTGCGCTGCAGCCGCAGCACGTCGTGCCCGAACAGGAACTGCGCGCCCCGCTCGGCGCAGCGGCGCGCCAGCGCCTGGGTGAATACGCGGGCGTCGCCGCTCTCGTCGGTGCTGGTGTAGGTGCCGCCGGTGATGCGGTCGCCGTAGGCGCGGAAGGCCGGCTCGATCTGCAGCAGCTCGTCGCGGCTCACCAGGCGGCGCTGCACGCCGTACTGGCGCATCAGTTCCACGGCGTGGCCGGCCGCGTCGAAGGATTTCTGGTCGGTGTAGAAATGCGCGATGCCGCGTTCGAGCCGGTGGTATTCGATCCCGGTGGAGCGCACCAGGTCCTTCAGCGCGGCATGGCTGTAGGCGCCCAGCGCCACGATCTGCTGCACGTTGCGGGCGAAGGCGGCGTCGTTGCACTGCGCGAGGAATTTCAGGCTCCAGCGCCACTGCTCCCAGTCCATGCGCGGGCGGAACAGCAGCGGCGCTTCCTTGTCCATCATCCACTTGAGCGCCTTCCAGGGCGCCTCGCGGTTCGCCCAGGGCTCGCAGTAGCTCACGGAGATCTGCGCCGCATTGGCATAGCTCGTCTCCAGCGACGCATCGGGCTGGCGGTCGACGACGATGACGTCATGGCCGCGCTCCAGCAGGTGCCACGCGGTGCTGATGCCGATGATGCCGGCTCCGAGGACGATGGTTTTCATAGCTGCGCAGTGTGCGGCGGAGCCCGTTATTTTTGAAGAGGAATTAAACTTCCTCCAAATTCATCAGTTCACCTAATGAAGCGAACGCCATGAGCACCTTCGATCCCGCCGCCCTGGAATGCCTGGCCGCCATCGTGGAAGAGGGGGGCTTCGAGCGCGCCGCCCAGCGCCTGAACGTTACCCAGTCGGCCGTCTCGCAGCGCCTGCGTGCGCTGGAGGCCCAGGTGGGCTCGGTGCTGATCGTGCGCAGCCGGCCGCTCAAGCCCACGAGCGCGGGCCAGCTGCTGCTCAAGCACACCAAGCAGCTGCGCCTGCTGCGCGCCGACCTGGAACGCGACCTGCAGGACCTCGCGCCCAGCGCGCCCGGCGGCGCCCGCGAGGACGAGCGCATCGCCATCGCCATCAATGCCGACAGCATCGCCACCTGGGCCCTCGACGCGCTGCACGACCTCGCCCGCCAGCGCCTGCCGATCGAGATCATCGCGGACGACCAGGATTTCACCCAGGAGTGGCTGCGCTCGGGCCAGGTGCTGGGCTGCGTGACCACGCTCAGGCAGCCGATGCGCGGCTGCAAGGTGGTGCCGCTGGGGGCCATGCGCTACGTGGCGGTGGCCTCGCCCGGCCTGGCGGCGCGGCACCTGCCGCAGGGGCTCACGCCGCACAACTTCCGCGACGTGCCCTTCCTGTCGTTCAACCGCAAGGACGACATGCAGTCGGAATTCATCATGCGCGCCTTCGGCCTCAAGCGGGTGGCGCTGCACCACCTGTTCGTGCCCAGTTCCGAAGGCCAGGTGCGCGCCGTCGTCGCCGGATGGGGCGCGGGCGTGGTGCCCGAGCTGCTCGCGCGCCCGGCGCTCGCCAGCGGGGCGCTCGTGGACCTCGCCCCGGGCCACGCGCTGCCGATCCAGCTCTATTGGCACTGCTGGAATCTGGAATCCGAAGTGCTCGACGCGCTGACCGAGGCGCTCACGGCCGCCGCGGCCCGCACGCTCGCCACCGATCCATGACGCAGGCAGCCCTTACGCTACTGTCGAGTTAGCGACGGAGGCCCTAAGATGCGCGCATGAACACGCCCGCTCCGCCCCGCCGCTCCTTCAAGGCACAGATGCACGAGGCCCGCGCCCAGGCGATCGTGGCGGCCGCAGGCCGGCTGCTGGGCGAGAAGGGCTTCGAGGCCATGACGCTCGAAGAGGTCGCCGCCGAGGTGGGCGTGGCCAAGGCGAGCCTCTACAAGCATTTCGCCGGCAAGGAAGAACTGTGCGCCACCGCCATGGCCCAGGCCGTGGGCCGGCTCGGCGCCTTCCTCGACGGACTGCCCGCCGATCTGCCGGCGTTCGAATGCCTGCGCGAGCTGCTGCGCTGGCTGCTGTCCCAGCAGCTCACCGACGAACTGCCGCTGATGCTCGCCCGCAATTCGGGCCTGCGGGGCCCGCTCAAGGACTGCGCGGCCTACCAGGCAGCGCTGCAGGAAGTGAGCGCGCGCGCCACGGAATGGATCGCCGCGGCCCAGCGCGAGGGCCGGCTGAGCGAGGCGCTGCCGTGCGAGGTGATCCTCTATTCGCTCTACGCCCGCAGCGCCGATCCGCTGCTCTCCATGCTGCGGGAGCGGGGCGGGTACACCGACGGGCAGATCGTGGACTGGGCGGTGCAGGCGTGCTTCGATGGCCTGAAAAGCAGGTCGACCCCCTGAGCGGCTGCGCCGCTTCCCCCTGCTCTCGCGCTGGCGCGCGGGAAGGGGGACGACGCCGGTGGCCGGGCCAGGCCCGTTCCACGGCGTCCGCCGGCATGGCCTGCTCCGCGGCCTTTTGATCGGTCGGCGCCCTGCCTGTCCAAGGGCCTGGCTCAGCGCACCAGCAGCACCGGCACCCGGCTGCTGGCCAGCACCTGGGTGCTGACCGAGCCCATGACGAGCTGGCCCAGCGCGCCGTGGCCGTGGGAGCCCATCACCAGCAGGTCGAACTTGCCCGCATCGGCCGCCTTGGCGATGGTCTCGCCGACCGGGCCGATCTTCACGATGCGCTTGGGCGTGATGCCGTGGCGCGCGAGGAACTTGGCGACCGGGCCGATGACCTTCTCGGCTTCGTCGGCGTAGTACTTCTCGACCACTTCCTTGCCCAGGGCGGCGCGGGCCCGCGGGGGCAGCGGCGACTGCACGGTGATCGCAGTCACGTCGTGCGTGCCGCCGGCGAGCAGTTCGTCGTGCGTGGCGAGGTAGGCCAGCATTTTCTTGGTATAGGCGCTGCCGTCGACGGCCAGGAGGATCTTCATGGTAGAGACGCTTTCACAAAGGGATGGAGGGAGACTAAAGCGCGCCTGTGCCTGTTGTCTTGACCTGGGTCATCTTTGTGCTGCCGTGCGCGTGCGGACCGGGACGGGCATGGGTGCATGCGGCCCCGGCGCCCATCATACGGTGATGGTGAAATGCGGCCGGAAGGTCTCCTGCTCGCCCTTGCCCGCATAGCCGAGCGGGTTGGCGACCACGCGGCAGGCCCAGGCGCTGCCGTCCGCGCGGGTGTCCTGCGCGGTGTAGTCGCTGGGCGCATGCAGGTGGCCGTGCATCCATACCTGCGCATGGGGCAGCAGGTCGTCGAGCGCATTGCAGAAGCCCGCGGTGCCGGGCACCAGGCCGTAGCGCGGGTCGGCGCTGCGCAGGCTGGGGGCGAAGTGGGTGACCGCTACCGTGGGGCCGTCGAAAGGCGTCTGCAAGGCCGCACGCAGCCAATCCTGGCAGCGCAGGGCTTCTTCGCGCATGGGCTCGGCCAGGAAGGGCTCGCCACCGCGCGTGCCGCCGGTCTTGCGCAGGTAGAAGTTCGCCGCGCGGAAGGCCTTGTCGCGGTGGCGCAGCAGCCGGGCCATGTCGGCGCCCTGGTCGCTCTTGTCCAGGGCGAGCGCATCGAAGTCGCTCCAGAGCGTGGTGCCCACGAAGCGCACGTCCTGCAGCACCGCCGTCTCGCGGTCGAGCCACTGCAGGCCCAGCCGGTCGCAGGTGGCCCGCAGCCGCTCGCGCCCCGCATCGAAATCCTGCATGTCGTACTCGTGGTTGCCGGGCACGAACAGCACCGGCACGGGCCAGCCCGCATGCTGCGGCAACGGCGAGAAGCGTGCCAGCCCGAAATCGTCGTCGGCGAGGCGCGAGCCGCTCTGGTAGGAGCCGATGTCCCCCGCGAGCACGAGCAGGTCGGCATCCGGGGCGGGGCTCGGCTGGAACGCGGGATGGGCCTCCAGGTGCAGGTCGGACAGCAGTTGGATCTTCATGGGCCCGGATTGTCCGGTGCGGGCGGCGGCGCGGCTGCCGGAGGGCGCGCCGTGGTGTGCAGGGCCGAGCGCGCCATGGCGCCGCGCAGCCAGCGGTGGGCTGCGTCGTGGCCCTTGTTGCGGTGCCAGAGCGCATCGACGTGCACCGTGGGCAGCGGCATCGGCAGCGCCCGCCAGACGAGCTCGCCGCCCAGGCTCGCCACCCCCACGAAGTGGCGCGGCAGCACCGTGAGCAGGTCGGTGGTGGCCACCACGCGGCCCGCGGTGAAGAACTGGTTCACGGTGAGCACGATGCGGCGCTCGCGGCCGAGGGCGGTGAGCGCCTCGTCGATGAAACCGTAGGGCTTGCCCGAGAAGCTCACGAGCAGATGGCGCGCCGCGCAGTACTGGTCCAGCGTCAGCGGCTCGGCCGCCAGCGGATGGTCCTGGCGCATCACGCAGACGTATTCGCCATCGTAGAGCCGCAGGCTTTCATAGGCGACCACGCTGTCGGTCTGGGCGCGTGCCGTGAGGTCGGCCATCACCGCGGGGAAGTAGCCCACGGCCATGTCGGTCGAGCCGTCGTCCAGCAGGCCGCGCGGGTCGCGCGTGGTGAGCGGCACCACGCGCAGCGACACGCCGGGCGCCTCGCGCTCCACGATTTCCACCAGCGGCGGGATCAGCGTGGCGCCCGTGGCGTCGGCCAGCGCGAGCACGAAGGTGGAATTGGCCGAGGCCGGATCGAACGCGCCCGGTGCCAGCGATTGCTGCAACTGGGCCAGCGCCTGCCGCACGGGCGGCCAGAGGGCGAGCGCGCGCGGCGTCGGCTCCACGCCCTGGCCGCTGCGCACCACGAGGTCGTCGCCCAACACCTCGCGCAGCCGGCGCAGGGCATTGCTGACCGCCGGCTGGGTGATCGCGAGCTTGGCGGCCGCGCGCGTGAGGTTGCGCTCGGCCATGATTTCATCGAACACCCGCAGCAGGTTCAGGTCGAGCGAGCGGAAATTGATCGGCGCCATCGTCGAATCATCACAGATATGAATGTCTGGGATTCAAAATATAAAGTGGAAGAACCCTGGGGTAAACCCTAAGATACCTGCATTCGCCCGGCAACTTCGCCACAAGCGACCGAAAGGGAACACATCATGACCAGCTTCGTCCACATCGACTACCGTACCGAACACCCTGGCGTGGCCCGTGCCGAACAGGCCGCCGCCACCCTGAAGAGCGCCTTCGACGGCGCGCGCGGCGCCTCCTCCCTGCTGCTGGCCGCCGTCGTGGCCGCCGTGCTGGTGGTCGCC
Organism: Acidovorax sp. PRC11; assembly: GCF_031844105.1. Lineage (NCBI taxonomy): Bacteria > Pseudomonadati > Pseudomonadota > Betaproteobacteria > Burkholderiales > Comamonadaceae > Acidovorax > Acidovorax sp. PRC11. The sequence continues at coordinate 36,177 of NZ_JAUZUQ010000012.1, forward strand.
AACCAGATCATCGACACCTGGAGCGAAGGCCACACCCTCACCGCCTGGATGGTGCTCTGGCTGATCGCCTTCGCCGCCCTGGCCCTGCTGGCCGGCCCCGTGCGCCGTGGCGCCGCCATGCTGCGTGCCGGCTTCCACGCCTGGACGGAAGCCCGCCGCCGCGACGCCGAGGACGAGCAGACTTGGAACGCCGCCCTCTACGACGCCCGCATCATGGCCGACCTGAGCCGCGCCATGAACGGCATCGCCGTGGACAACATCCGCCGCTACTACTGATCCGATTCCATCAGGTCCCGGGCCATGCGCCCGGACCGGCCGGGCGGGGCCACGAACCCCGAACTCTTCCGGCACTTTCCAGGGCACCGCAAGGTGCCCTTTTTCGTGGGCGCGTGAAAGAAAAGCCCCGGCCATGGGCATGGTGCGGGGCTTTCTTCAAAAGGGCGTCCGCCGGTGCGGACGCGTCCGTGCGCCGATCAGGCCGCCGCGAGGCGCTTTTCCAGCGCGGCCTTGGTCTGGAGCATCTGCTCCGGCAGGCGGTGGGCCAGCTGCTCGAAGTGCGTGTCGTGCAGCTTCAGCTCGTCCGCCCAGGCGGCCTGGTCGATGCGGGTCACGGTGTCGAACTGCTCGCCCGAGAAGTCCAGGCCCGTCCAGTTGATCTCGCCGTACTGCGGCGCCACGCCGAAGGCGGTCTCGCGGCCGGTGGCGCGGCCTTCGATGCGGTCGATCATCCACTTCAGCACGCGCATGTTCTCGCCGTAGCCGGGCCAGACGAACTTGCCGGCCTCGTCCTTGCGGAACCAGTTGGTCGTGTAGATGCGCGGCAGCGTGGCGCCCGAGGCAGCGATCTTCTCGCCCAGGTTCAGCCAATGCTGGAAGTAGTCGCTCATGTTGTAGCCCATGAAGGGCAGCATGGCGAACGGGTCGCGGCGCACCACGCCCTGCGCGCCGAAGGCGGCGGCGGTGGTCTCGGAGCCCATCGTGGCGGCCATGTAGACGCCTTCCTGCCAGTCGCGGGCCTCGGTCACCAGCGGCACGGTGGTGGAGCGGCGGCCGCCGAAGATGAAGGCGTCGATCTTCACGCCCTTCGGATCGTCCCAGGCCGGGTCCAGCGCCGGGTTGTTGGTGGCGGCCACGGTGAAGCGGGCGTTCGGGTGGGCGGCCTTGGCGCCGGTCTCGCGGGCGATCTGGGGCGTCCAGTCCTTGCCCTGCCAGTCGATCAGGTGGTCCGGCAGGCTGCCGGTGTCCTTTTCCATGCCTTCCCACCACACGTCGCCGTCATCGGTCAGCGCGACGTTCGTGAAGATCACGTCCTTGTCGAGGCTGGCCATGCAGTTGGGGTTGGTGTGGTAGTTGGTGCCGGGGGCCACGCCGAAGTAGCCGGCCTCGGGGTTGATGGCGCGCAGCGAGCCGTCGGCCTGGGGCTTGATCCAGGCGATGTCGTCGCCGATGGTGGTGACCTTCCAGCCCTCGAAGGCCTTCGGCGGCACCAGCATCGAGAAATTGGTCTTGCCGCAGGCGCTCGGGAAGGCGGCGGCCACGTGGTACTTCTTGCCCTCGGGGTTGGAGACGCCCAGGATCAGCATGTGCTCGGCGAGCCAGCCCTGGTCGCGGCCCATGGTGGAGGCGATGCGCAGCGCGAAGCACTTCTTGCCCAGCAGCGCGTTGCCGCCGTAGCCGGAGCCGTACGACCAGATCTCGCGCGTCTCGGGGTAGTGCACGATGTACTTGGTCTTGTTGCAGGGCCAGGACACGTCCTGCTGGCCGGCCTGCAGCGGCGCGCCCACGGTGTGCACGCAGGGCACGAAGTCGCCTTCCACGCCCAGCACGTCGTACACGGCCTTGCCCATGCGGGTCATGATCTTCATGTTGACGGCCACGTAGGGGCTGTCGGAGAGCTCGATGCCGACGTGGGCGATGGGCGAGCCCAGCGGGCCCATGCTGAACGGCACGACGTACATCGTGCGGCCGGCCATGCAGCCGTCGAAAAGGGGCTGCAGCGTGCTGCGCATCTCGGCCGGGGCCATCCAGTTGTTGGTCGGGCCGGCGTCTTCCTTCTTCTCGCAGCAGATGTAGGTGCGGTCTTCCACGCGGGCCACGTCCGACGGGTCGGACCAGGCCAGGTAGCTGCCGGGGCGCTTGGCGGGGTTGAGCTTCTTGAAGGTGCCGGCGTCCACCAGCTGCTGGCAGAGGCGGTCGTACTCTTCCTGCGAGCCGTCGCACCAGTGGATTTTGGCGGGCTTGCAGAGGGCGGCCATGTCGGCCACCCAGGCGAGCAGGCGGGCGTTCTTGACGTATGCGGGGGCCTGGAGGTCGAGGCCTTGCATGGTGGGTGCGTTCATCGCGGGCTTCCTGAAGTTGAAAAACGGTTTTTCAAAGGAAGCGGCCGGGATGCGGCAGTGCCGCGCTGGCTCCTGAGCGCTGTCTTTGAAAAAACGTCTTGCGGCTCAGTCGGCGGGCGGGTGAACGGCGCAGGGCAGGCGGTTCGCCAGGGGCGTTTGCGTCATCCGCAGGTCGGCTGGGATGACGATTTTATGAACCCACCCCTTTCCTGTCTGTCAGACAGGGGGGAAATCCATGCAAAAGATGCATGGGGTTATGCGCGCATTCAGGCGGGTTTCACTGCGGTCCAGCGTTCGAAGCCGGCTCGGCGCAGCGCGCAGGCCGGGCATTCGCCGCAGCCGTGGCCCCAGGCGTGCAGGGCGCCGCGCTCGCCGTGGTAGCAGGTGTGGGTGTCCTCGACGATCAGCCGCACGAAGTCGTCGCCGCCGAGCTGCCGGGCCATTTCCCAGGTCGCCGCCTTGTCGATCCACATGAGCGGGGTGTCGATCGTGAACCGCTGGCCCATGCCGAGCGACAGCGCCACCTGCAGCGCCTTGAGCGTGTCGTCGCGGCAGTCCGGGTAGCCGGAGAAGTCCGTCTCGCACATGCCGCCCACCAGCGTGTGCAGGCCGCGCCGGTAGCCCACGGCCGCGGCCAGCTGGAAGAACAGCAGGTTGCGGCCGGGCACGAAGGTGTTGGGCAGGCCGGCCTCGGTCATCTGGATGGCGGTGTCGCGGGTGAGCGCCGTGTCGCTGATCTGTCCGAGCACGGCGAGGTCGACCATGTGGTCCTCGCCCAGCCGGTCGCGCCACTGCGGAAAGCGCTCGCGCAGCGCGGCCAGCACTTCGGTGCGGGCGGCCAGTTCCACGTGGTGGCGCTGGCCGTAGTCGAAGCCGATGGTCTCCACGCGCTCGAAGCGTTCGAGTGCCCAGGCCAGGCAGGTGGTGGAGTCCTGGCCACCGGAGAAGAGGACGAGGGCGTGGCCGGCTCGCATGGGATGGGTCCTTGAAGGGAAAGAAAAGGGGAGGGGGAAATGAAAAAAGCCCCGCATGCGCGGGGCCGTGACCGCCGAAGCGTGCCGGGGCGTCAGGCCATGTAGATGGCGATGAACGCCAGCAGCAGCATCAGGATGCCGCCCGCGATGGGCAGCACGATGGGCATGTAGGGCACCACGGCCTCCACGCCGTCGGGCGCGTGCTGCTCGCCGGCGTGCGGTGTGGTGGTGGTGTCGTGGGCCATGGCAGGTTCCTCGGTTCGGGGTTGCGGAGGGGTCGGACCATTCTAGCCACAGCCCCGCCGCGCCCGGTCCGCGGTTTCCTCGGTACAAACCTCAGTATTCGCGGCCGGCCTTGCGCCCCAGGGCTGCCTTCAGTAAGGCTTGCGGTCTGCCGGGGCGGGCGGCACCCACTGGTACAGCCACGTCTCGGTGAGCGGTGCGCCGTTCTCGCCGCGCAGGAACATGCGGATGGTGATCGGGTCGGTGCGGTCGTCGTCGGGCTTGATGTCGAACATCGCGCGCCAGCCCTGGATCGCGTCCTGCGGCCGGGCGGAGGTGATCTCGATGGTGCCGCGGCTCGCGGTGATCACGGGCTCCACCTTGGCATTGCGGCCCAGGGCCACGAGGTTCTCGCCCGCGAAGTCGACCGCGAAGCGCCACGAGAAGTATTTGCGCGGCTGGCCGACCACGCCGCCGAGCCCCGTCCAGGTGGCCACGCAGCGCGCGAGCTGCGACTGCGCGGGCGGGTGCGCGCCCCAGAACAGGCGGTAGCCGATGAGCAGCTCCTCGCCGGCCTGCGGCTTGCGGTCGGGGTTCCAGAACGCGACGATGTTGTCGAAGGTCTCGTCGACGGTGGGGATCTCCACCAGCTGCACCGATCCCGCGCCCCAGTCGGACTTGGGCTCCACCCAGAGCGAGGGGCGGCGCTCGTAGAAGACGCCGTCGTCCTGGTAATGGTCGAAGTTGCGGTCGCGCTGCACGAGGCCGAAGCCGCGCGGGCTCTGGTCCGCGAAGGCGTTGAACTGCAGCGTCGGCGGATTGGTGAGCGGGCGCCACACCCATTCGCCGTTGCCGCGCCACATCTGCAGCCCGTCGGAGTCGTGGATCTCCGGGCGCCAGTCGTTGGCCATGCGGCGGTCGTTCTCGCCGTGCTGGAACATGCTGGTGCAGGGCGCGATGCCCAGTCGCTCGATGGGCTTGCGCGGGTAGAGCGCGGCGTCGATGTCCATCACCTGCGTGTCGCCCGGTGTGATCGCGAAGCGGTAGGCGCCGGCCACGCTCGGCGAATCGAGCAGCGCCAGCACCACGACGGTGTTGGAACCCGGCAGGGGGCGCTCCAGGTAGAAGGCGGTGAAGTCGGGGAATTCCTCCGGTCGCTGCATGCCGGTGTCGATCGCCAGGCCGCGGGCCGAGAGGCCGTACTGCCATTCGCCGCCCACCGCGCGGAAGTAGCTCGCGCCCAGGAAGGCGGCCACGTCGCGCACCGGATCGGTGTGGAAATTGAGGCGGAAGCCCGCGAAGCCCAGGCTCGGCGGCAGGTCGCCGGCTTTCAGGCCGCTCTTGCCGTAGTTGAACATTTCCGGGTCGTACGCCAGTTCCTGCGCCTTGCCGCCCGAGAGTTCGTACATGCGCACCGGCTTCTTGAAGAACAGGCCCAGGTGGAAGAACTTGGCCTGGAAGCGCAGGTTCTCGTCGGCCCAGAGGGCGTGGTCGCCGCGGAACTGGATCGACTGGTACTGGTCCCAGTCGAGCTGGGAGACGGACGGCGGAATAGTGTCCTTGGGCGGCTCGTAGGCCTTGGCGGCGAGGGCCCGGGCCTGGCCCTTGAGCGCCGCGAAATCGAAGGGCTGGGCCTCGCCCAGGGGCTTGAGGGCGGCGAAGGCCTGGGTCCAGTTCAGGCCCAGCCCACCTGCGGTGGCCAGCGCGGCGCCGCTGCCGAGGGAGCGGAGGAAATGGCGTCGTTGGGGTTTCTGCATGGGGCAGCAGTGTGCCGAAAACGGCGCGGCCGCGATGCAACGCCCTGTGACTCAGCAGGCAATAGCCGCAAAACCCGTCCGCGTCCTACAGCAGCGCTGGCCCGCGGCTCACAGCAGGTCGGCTTCCATCGACGCGGCACGCAGGTGCGCCAGCACCTGCTGCACGTGCTCGCGGCCGCGGGTCTGCAGCACCAGTTCGATCTCCACGTTCTGCGCGGCCAGCATGGTGAAGGCGCGCTGGTGGTGCACCTCCTCGATGTTGGCGCCGGCCTCGGCCACCGTGGCGGTGATGCGCGCGAGCACGCCCGGGATGTCGCGCGCGCTCACCTTGACGCGCGCCAGGCGGCCGGAACGCACCATGCCGCGCTCGATGATCGCCGCCAGCAGCAGCGGATCGATGTTGCCGCCGCACAGCACCAGGCCCACCCGCTTGCCGCGGAAGCGCTCCGGATGCCGCAGCAGCGCGGCCAGCCCCGCGGCGCCCGCACCCTCGACCAGCGTTTTCTCGATCTCCAGCAGCATCAGCACGGCCTGCTCGATGTCGCCCTCGTCCACCAGCAGCAGGTCGTCCACCAGCCGCTCGATCACCTCGCGGGTGATCCGGCCGGGCGTGCCCACGGCGATACCCTCGGCAATCGTGGAGGTGCCCTGGGGGTGCTGCGTGCCCTTGACGGCGTTCACCATGGCCGGGAAGCGCGAGGTCTGCACGCCGATGATCTCGATGCCGGGCTTGAGCGCCTTGGCGGCGGTGGCGATGCCGGCGATCAGGCCGCCCCCGCCCACGGCGATGGCCAGGCAGTCCAGGTCGGGCACCGCCTGCAGCATCTCCAGGCCCACCGTGCCCTGGCCCGCGGCCACGGCCTCGTCGTCGTAGGGATGCACGAAGGTGAGCCCGCGTTCCTCGGCCAGCGCATAGGCGTGCGCGCGGGCTTCTTCCAGCGTGTCGCCGTGCAGCACGACCTCGGCGCCGAAGCCGCGCGTGCGCTCCACTTTCACGCCGGGCGTGAAGCGCGGCATCACGATCACGGCCGCGAGGCCCAGGCGCTGCGCATGGTAGGCCACGCCCTGGGCATGGTTGCCGGCGCTCATGGCGATCACGCCGCGCCGCTGCTCCTCGGGGGAGAGCTGGCTCAGCTTGTTGCAGGCGCCGCGCTCCTTGAAGGAGGCGGTGAACTGCAGGTTCTCGAATTTGAGGAACACCTGCGCGCCCACGATCTGCGAGAGCGTGCGCGATTCGACGCAGGGGGTGTCGAGCACCTGGCCCTGGAGGCGGGCGGCGGCGGCCTGGATGTCGGGGAGGGTCAGCATGGGCGCCATTGTCGCGCGTGGGAAACAAGCTGCTCCATGCGGGTCACGCACACCGCTGCCGATCATGCAGATCGCGCCCGCCACAGGCTCCGTTCATCGGGCTATCCTTTTTTCTCCAGCTACACGATCCCCCCATGGTCTGGTTGTGGGGAGATTGCGAATTCCATTCACACCGTCGTATTTCTGAGAAATTACGCACGGTTCATGATTGAACCGATGGCGTAGCCATGTCGCCGGCGTCAAAGTGAAGGGCTTGCGTCTGTAGAAGACGTTGGAGGGAGAGAGAAAAATGACCGCAAACAAGTTTCTGTGGGGCAGGGCGAGTCTGGCCCTGCGCTGGTTCCTGGCGCTATGCCTGCTGGTGACGGCGTCTCTCGCCCTTGCGCAGGAGGGGCCAGGGCAGCCAGCGTGTCCGACGCCGAAGACCGCTACCGTGAGCTCAGGCGGCTCCTTCACTTTCGACGTCTCCACCTGCGACGGATCGTTGTCCAACACCGGCATGACCGACGGCCAGCAACCCTCGCACGGCAGCTACTCCCTGACCGGCCAGCTCGACGCCGCCGGTACCGAACGGGTGACCTATACCAACAACGGGGACGGCGCGACGTCGGACTCGTTCTACCTGCTCGACGAGTACAACAACCAGATCGTCTTCAACATTACCATCAATCCCTCGCGCACCGCCAGCATCTCGGTCTCGCCGTCCAGCACCAATGAGGACAGCGGCACGGCCTTGGTCTACACGGTGACGCTGAGCCAGACCAACAGTTCGCCGACCACCGTGAACCTGACCCGCAGCGGCACGGCCACCAGCGGGACCGACTACACCGGCGCGGTCAGCAGCCTCGTGGTACCGGCCAATGCCTCTTCGGCCAGCTTCAGCATCACCCCGGGCGCCGACACGACGGTGGAACCCGATGAGACGGCGATCTTCAGCATCGCCAGCGGCACGGACTATTCCGTCGGCAGCCCGTCCAGCGCCACCGCCACCATCGTCAACGACGACTTCCCCGTCGCCAGCATCACGGTCTCGCCGGCCGGCGTGAACGAGGACGGCGCCCCCAATCTCATCTACACCGTCGCCCTGGACCAGCCGTCGACGTCGGCGCTCTCGATCGGCTTCAGCTTGGGCGGGACCGCCACCAACGGCACTGACTACGCCACGATCAATTCGCCGCTGGTGATCGCAGCTGGCCAGTCCAGCGGGACCATCACTGTCAACCCCACGCCTGACGGTACCGTCGAACCCGACGAGACCGTGGTGATCAGCCTCAATGCAGGCAGCGGCTATACGGTGGGCTCGCCGAACAGCGCCACCGGCACCATCCTCAACGACGACTTCCCGGCGCTGTCGATCAACGACGTGTCGCTGAACGAGGGCAATGCCGGCACCACCAGTTTCACCTTCACCGTCTCGCTCAGCCAGCCGGCCGGCTCCGGCGGGGTCAGCTTCGACATCGCCACCGCCAACGGCACCGCCATCGCGGGCACGGATTACGTCGCGTCCAGCTTGGCCGGGCAGACCATCGCGGCCGGCAGCAGCAGCGCCACCTTCACCGTGCAGGTCGTCGGCGACACGCTCAACGAGCCCAACGAGACCTTCTTCGTCAACGTCACCAATGTGAACGGCGCCACGGTCGCCGATGGGCAAGGCCAGGGCACGATCATCAACGACGACGCAGTGCCAGCGCTGTCGGTCGGCGATGCCAGCGCCACTGAAGGCAACAGCGGCACTGCCACAATGACGTTCACGGTCAGCCTCGGCGCCGCCAGCGGCCAGACCGTCACGGTCAACTACGCGACCGCCGACGGCACCGCCAACGCCGGCAGCGACTATGTCGCCCGGTCGGGCACGCTGACCTTCCCGCCCGGCACCACCACGCAGAGCGTGGCGGTGACCGTCAACGGCGACACCACGGTCGAGCCGGACGAGATCTTCACCCTGAACCTGTCCGGAGCCACCAACGCGAGCATCGCCCGCGCCGCGGCCACCGGCACCATCCTCAACGACGATGCGGTGGTCACGGTTTCGCCTGCCTCGCTGCCGGCGGCCACCGCCGGCACGGGCTACAGCCAGACCCTGAACGCCAGCGGCGGTACCGCGCCCTATACCTTCGCGATCACCGCCGGCGCGTTGCCGGCGGGGCTGACCCTGAATCCGTCCGGCATCCTGTCCGGCACACCGACCGCCAGCGGCAGCTTCAATTTCACCGTGTCTGCCACCGACAGTGGCATTCCCACCGCCGGCAACCGCGCCTACACCCTGACCGTGGCGTCGCCGACGCTGACATTGCCGGCAAAGACCCTGCCCGATGGCACCGCCGGCCAAGCCTATAGCACGTCGATCACCCCGGCCAGCGGCGGTATTGCGCCCTATACCTATGCGGTGAGCGCAGGCGCGTTGCCGGCGGGCATCAGCCTCGACAGCGCGACCGGCGCGCTCAGCGGCACGCCCACCGCCCCCGGCAACTTCAGCTTCACCGTGGCCGCCACCGACAGCACCAGCGGAACGCCTGGTCAGGTCAGCCGCAGCTTCACGCTGGCGATCGTCGCGTCGACGTTAACCATCACTCCGTCCAACCTGCCCGGTGGGACTGCCGGCAGCGCCTACAGCCAGACGCTGACCACCACTGGCGGCACCGCGCCATACACCTACAGCATCACCGCAGGCACCTTGCCGGCCGGGTTGAGCCTGAGTGCGGCCGGCGTGCTGTCCGGTACGCCGACCCAGGCGGGCAGTTTTGCTTTCACCGCAACGGTCACCGACAGCGCCGCGGGTGTGGCTGGCCAAGGAAGCCGCAGCTACGTACTGGAACTCGCTGCGGCGCCCGTCCTGGCCCCGGTTGCCATTCCGGGGTTGACCGAAGGAGGTGTACTGCTCCTGACGGTGTTGCTGGGCGCGGCGGCCTGGCTGGGCCGGAGCCGGCGCGAGGAGCCGCCCCGCCGTTGATGCGCCGGGCGACGGCGTTCCGGGCCGGCGTGAAAGCGGTCGATCCGTACCGGTGCAAGGCCCGTAGAGGTCTGCTCAGCCGGGGAACGCGCGCGACAGGACGGCGTCAACGCCCAGCGCGCGCGCATCGATCGCGCCCACTACGCGCCCGCTGCCTGCATCGCCAAGGCGGGTCGCGATGAACGCATCCGCCACGGCCGCGGGCGCATGGCGGCGCAGCAGGCAGGCCTGGGCCAGCAGCACCAGCCGCTGCACCAGCAGGCGGCCCAGCGCTTCGAGCGCTTCCGCGGGCTCGGCCAGTAGCGCCTGCAGCTCGCGCAGCGCGGCGGCGATGCGCGGCTCGCCCTGCGCGGCGGGTGCGAGCTCTTCCAGCAGGGCGTGGGCGGCCTCGGGATCGCGGGAGAGGGCGCGCAGCACGTCCAGGCACATCACGTTGCCCGATCCTTCCCAGATGGAGTTGACGGGCGACTCCAGGAAGAGCCGGGCCATCACGCCTTCCTGTACGTAGCCGTTGCCGCCGAACACTTCCATGGCCTCGCCCGCCAGTTCCACGCCGCGCTTGCAGACCCAGAATTTGGCGGCCGGCGTCATCACGCGCTTCCAGGCGCGGTCGGCCGGGCTCGCGGTGCCGCCGTCGTCGTGCTCGAAGGCTTCGGCCAGGCGCATCAGCAGGGCGAGCGCGGCCTCGCTCTCCAGCGCCAGATCGGCCAGCACGGTGCGCATCAGGGGTTGTTCGGCCAGCGCGCGGCCGAAGGCATGGCGCTGGCGTGCGTACGCGATCGCCTGCACGGTGGCCTGCCGCAGGATGGCGGCGCTGCCGGCCACGCAGTTGAGGCGCGTATAGGTGGCCATCTCGATGATGGTGGGAATGCCGCGGCCTTCCTCGCCCATGAGCACGCCCCAGGCGCCGTCGAACTCGACCTCGCCGCTGGCGTTGCTGCGGTTGCCCACCTTGTCCTTCAGGCGCTGCACGTGCACGCCGTTGAGCGTGCCGCCCTCCAGGCGCCGCGGCACGTAGAAGCAGGCGAAGGGCCCGCCCTCGCCCGTGCGCGCCACCACCAGGTGCGCATCGCTCTGCGGGGTGGAGAAGAACCACTTGTGGCCGCGCAGCAGGTATTCGCCGCCCCGCCCGCCCGCGCCGACCGGCGTGGCCACGGTGGTGTTGGCGCGCACGTCGGAGCCGCCCTGCTTTTCCGTCATGCCCATGCCCAGCCAGATGCCGGCCTTGTCGTGCGCGGGCAGGTCGCGCGGGTCGTGCGTGCGGCTGCGGAGCCTGCCCTCCAGCTGCGCCCACAGCGCCGGTTCCTTGCGCAGCAGCGGAATCGATGCCTGCGTCATCGTGGCGGGGCAGAGCGTGCCCTGTTCCACCTGCCCGTGCAGGTAGAAGCCCGCGGCCCAGGCGGACCAGCGGCCGGGCCGGTCGCCGTCGAACGGCATCGAGACCAGGCCCTCGCCGCGGTAGAGCGCCATCAGCGCGTCCCACGCGGGATGGAACTCCACCCGGTCGATGCGCCGGCCGCGGCTGTCGAAGCGGTGCAGCACGGGCTTGTGGTGGTTGGCCAGTTCGGCCAGGGCATAGGTGCCGGCGCTGCCGAGCCGGCGGGCGTAGTCGCCCAGCGCGGGCAGGGCATGGCCGGCGCCCGCGCGCTGCAATGCCTCCTGCAGCGCGGCATCGGTGGCGAGCAGGTCGTAGTCGGCCAGCTCGGCGTATTGGTTGAAAACCACGTGGGTGGGCTGGGCCATGGGTGTCTCCTCCACAGGGATGCGATGCGGCGGCGTGCGCCGAGGCCCTTATGGTGCCCCTACGGGCCCGGGCCTGCACGCGCCTTCAGGACACGGGGGAGGAAGAAACTTCGCGCAGTGCGCGCAGCATGGCGGCCACCGCCATGCGGTCGGTGGTGTTCTCGCGCCAGTACATCGACACCGATCCGAAGCCCGACAGCCGCACCGGCAGCACGCGCAGCGCGCCCATGTGCGAGAAGCGCAGCGCCGCGCGGTGGGAGGCCAGGCCGATCATGTCGCTGTGGCCCAGCAGCGTGAGGTTGATGGTGACGGAGTTCGATTCCACGCTGCCCGGCGGCAGCGCATGCCCGGCGGCGGCCAGCGCGCCGTCGAGCGCGTTGCGGATGGGCGTGCCGCGTGGCCAGACCAGCCAGCGGAAGGCCATCAGGTCGCGCCAGCCGGGCGCCTCGCCCTCGGCGCGCTGCAGCAGCGGGTGCTGCGGGCGCGCCACCAGATGGATCGGCTCCATGTAGAGCGTCTCGGCATGGATGTGCGCATCGTGCAGCTCGGGCGCGGAGCGGCCCACCACCACGTCGAGTTCGCCGTGGGCCAGCTGCTGCATAAGCACGTTCATGGTGCTCTCGGCCAGCCGGATCTGCGCGCGCGGCAGCCACTCCAGCAGGCGCAGCACGGCCATCGGCACCACGTCGGAGGCCGATGCGCCCGAGGTGCCCACGACCACCAGCCCGCTGCCGCCGTCGCGCAGGGCCTGCATGTCGTCGCGCGCGCTGTCCAGGTGGGCCTCGATGCGGCGGGCGTGCGCGATCAGCGCCTCGCCCTGGGGCGTGGGGCGCAGGCCGCGGGCATGGCGCTCGAACAGCACCATGCCGAGATCGTCCTCCAGCTCCCTGAGCCATTTGGAGAGCGCGGGCTGCGCGGTGTGCAGTTGCTGCGCCGACTGGCTCATGTTGCCGGTCTGCGCGAGGCTGAGGAGCATCTGCAGCTGGCGCAGCCGCAGGCGGTGGGTCCAGTCCATGGGCGATCCAGGCGTAAGAAGGTGGGCAGGAGGTATATCCAAAAACTTATGGATAAGACCAATAAATGATTTTACGGACTATCGCTCGCTTCGAATAATGGACTCCATGGCACGGCCGAGCCTTCACCGAGGGCGCGACGCCGGGCCGCTGCCAAGGAGACAAGCATGGACACCACCACCCTCGCCCGGCCTGCAGCCCAGGGCGCCGCCCCGGCCGCCGCGTCGGCACCGGCACCTGCCTCGACGTCCCGGACCCCATCACCGGAACGGCAGGCCTACTACGACCGCATCGCCGGCCACGGCATGGCCCCGCTGTGGGAATCGCTGCACAGCCTCGTGCCGCGCGAGCCGCGCCCGCAGGCCGTGCCCGCCATCTGGAAATACGCCGACGTGCGCCCGCTGGTCATGCAGGCCGGCGAGGTCATCAGCGCCGAAGAGGCCGTGCGCCGCGTGCTGATCCTGGAGAACCCCGGCTTGGCCGGCCGCTCCAGCATCACCTCCACGCTGTACGCGGGGCTGCAGCTGATCCTGCCCGGCGAGGTGGCGCCCAGCCACCGCCACACGCAGTCGGCGTTGCGCTTCATCGTGGAAGGCCAGGGCGCGTACACGGCCGTCAACGGCGAGCGCACCACCATGCGGCCGGGCGACTTCATCATCACCCCGTCGTGGACCTGGCACGACCACGGCAACCCGCGGCTCGAAGAAGGCGGCGAGCCCGTGGTGTGGCTGGACGGTCTGGACATTCCCCTGATCGGCCACCTGGACGCCGGCTTCGCCGAGAACTACCCCGAGGCCGTGCAGCCCATCAGCTGCCCCGAAGGCCACAGCTTCGCCGCCTTCGGCCACAACATGGCGCCCGTGCGCCACCGCGCGGCGGACTCGGCCTCGACCTCGCCGATCTTCAGCTACCCCTACGACCGCAGCCGCGAGGCGCTGGACCGGCTGTTCCGCCAGGGCGAGCTGGACGCCTGGGACGGCGTGAAGCTGCGTTACGTGAACCCCGCCACCGGCGGCTGGCCCATGCCCACCATGGCCACCTTCCTGCAGTTGCTGCCCGCGGGCTTCCAGGGCCGCACCTACCGCGGCACCGACGCCACCGTGTTCAGCGTGGTGGAAGGCCAGGGCACGGCGCGCATGGGCGACAGCACCTTCCAGTTCGGCCCGCGTGACACCTTCGTCGCCCCGTCGTGGGCGCCGGTGCAGCTGGCCGCCACGCAGGATGCGGTGCTGTTCAGCTACTCCGACCGCCCCGTGCAGGCGGCACTCAATCTCCACCGCGAACACCGCATGTGATGGGGCGCGGTCCACAGAGCCTCCCTGGCGGCGTTGCCGCATCTTGCCGTGGCGCTGCCACTGTCTGCGATGCGGCGCCTTGCCAGAGAGGCTCTGTGGACCGCTTACGAGCGTGACCCTGCTTCCCCTTTGAACGATTCATTCCTAGAAAGAAAACACCATGGCCTTCGTTTTCCCTGCTCCTCCTACCGTCGCCGTGCCTGTCGTGGGCACGCCGGATGCCTTCGCCGTACGCCGTGTGTACTGCGTGGGGCGCAACTACGCGGCCCATGCGCGGGAGATGGGGTTCGATCCGGACCGCGAGCCGCCGTTCTTCTTCTGCAAGCCGGCCGATGCGGTCATTCCGGTGGCCTACGGCGAGACGCTGCGGCTGCCGTACCCGGTGCGCACCGACAACTTCCACTACGAGGCCGAGCTGGTCGTCGCCATCGGCAAGGCCGGCAGCGACATCCCGCGCGAGCAGGCGCTGGAGCATGCCTGGGGCTATGCCGTGGGCCTGGACATGACCCGCCGCGACCGCCAGATGGAGATGCGCCAGATGGGCCGCCCGTGGGAGATCGGCAAGGCCTTCGACGCCTCCGCGCCCATCGGCCCCATCCACCGCGCGAGCGACGTGGGCCACTTCGAGCAGGCCGGCCTCTGGCTCACGGTGAACGGCGCCGACCGCCAGCGCAGCGACGTGTCGCACCTGATCTGGTCGGTGGCCGAGACCATTGCGGACCTCTCCACGTATTTCCGCCTGGAGCCCGGCGACCTGATCTACACCGGCACGCCCGAAGGCGTCGGCCCGGTGGTGCGCGGCGACCGCATGGTGGTGGGCGTGGAGCGCCTGGGCGAGCTGGCGGTGGACGTGGTCTGACGTTCGATGGGCTCCGCCATGCAGCTCTACAGCTTCTTCAACAGCTCCACCTCGTACCGGGTGCGCATCGCGCTGGCGCTCAAGGGGCTGCCCGCCGACTACCACGGCGTGAACATCCGCACCGGCCAGCACCGCGCTCCGGGCTATGCCGAACTGAACGCCTCGCGCGTCGTGCCCACGCTGGTGGACGGCGATTTCACGCTGGGCCAGTCGATGGCCATCCTCGACTACCTGGACCAGTGCCACCCCGAGCCGCGGCTGATCCCGCTCGAACCCCGCCTGCGCGCCCGCGTGCTGGAGCTGGCGAATGTCATCGCCTGCGACATGCACCCGGTCAACAACCTGCGCATCCTCAAATACCTGCAGGGCCCGCTGGCCCTGAGCGCTGCGCAGAAGGACGCGTGGTACGCCCACTGGGCGGCCGAAGGCTTCGAGGCCGTCGAACGGCTGCTGGAGCGGCACTGCGGCACAGGCGAGGGCGGCACAGGCCCCTGGTGCTTCGGCGATGCGCCCACCCTGGCCGACGTATGCCTGGTGCCCCAGGTGGCGAACGCCCTGCGCGCCGGCTGCGACCTCGCGCCCTATGCGCGCGTGATGGCCGTCCACGCGCATGCCGAACAGCACCCCGCCTTCATCGCGGCACGGCCGCAGGCGCAGCCGGACTACCAGCCATGACCTGACCTGTGCGAGCCCCAAGGGGCGCAGAGATCCGCCGGCCAGGGTGGCGACAAGCCGTCCGGCACCGGCGGGCCGGGCCCTTTCCATCCCTGACAACGGAGCGAGACAAAATGACCCCATCCATGGCCGCCGGCATTCCGGCGGCAGACCGCGCCGCCTTCGGGCCGCTGCAATTGCGCGTGACGCTGCTGTGCGCCATCGTCGCCATGCTCGACGGCTTCGACACCCAGTCCATCGCCTACGTGGCGCCGCGCATCGCGGAAGACTGGGGCCTCAAGGCGTCCGAGTTCGGCCCCATCTTCGCGGCGGGCCTCTTCGGCCTGATGGCCGGAGCCTTCCTGCTCAGCCCGGTGGCGGACCGCTGGGGCCGCAAGAAGGTGATCCTGCTGTCCACCTGCATCTTCGGCCTGTTCGCGCTGCTCACCGCCTGGGCCACCAGCATGAACGAGCTGCTGGCCTACCGCTTCATCACCGGCGTTGGCCTGGGCGCGGCCATGCCCAACATCATCGCCCTCACCAGCGAATACGCGCCGCAGCGCCTGCGCGCCACGCTGGTCACCGTGATGTTCTGCGGCTTCCCGCTGGGCTCCACGCTGGGCGGGCTGGTCTCCAGCTGGCTCATCGCGCACTTCGACTGGCATTCGGTCTTTGTGCTGGGCGGCGTGCTGCCCCTGCTGCTGCTGCCCGTGCTCGCGCTGCTGCTGCCCGAATCGCTGCGCTACCTGGCCGCCAGCGGCGCCGCGCCCGCGCGCTACGAGCCGATCGTGCGCAGTGCCTATCCCGGCGAAGACCCGGCCACGGTGATGGCCGGCCTGCGCGGCGAGGCCGCGGGCGTGCAGGGCGGCTTCTCGGTGTTCGAGCTGTTCCGCCACGGCCGCCTGCCCACCACCCTGCTGCTCTGGCTGGCTTTCTTCATGAACCTGCTGGTCATGTACTTCCTGGTCAACTGGCTGCCCACGCTGCTCAAGAGCGCCGGCCTGCCGCTGGAAAAAGCCATCCTCTCCACCGCCATGCTCAACCTGGGCGGCGTGGTGGGCGCGCTCGCGCTGGGCCGGCTCATCGACCGCTTCAGCGCCTACACGGTGCTGGGCGCGGCCTACGCCGCATCGGCCGGCTTCATCGCGCTGATCGCCTTCAGCGGGCAGAACCTCACGGGCCTGCTGGCCGGCGCCGCGCTCTCGGGCTTCGGCGTGGTGGGCGCGCAGATCGGCTGCAACGCGCTGGCCGCCGCCATCTACCCCACCCACATCCGCGCCACCGGCGTGGGCTGGGCGCTGGGCGTGGGCCGCATCGGCGCCATCGTCGGCCCGCTGGCCGGCGGCGCGCTGCTGGCTGCGGCGTGGACGCCGTCCTCCATCATCCTGGTGGCCGCCGTGCCCGCGGTGCTGGCGGCCGTGGCGGTGGTGCTGCTGGGGCGCGTGCGGCGCGGCGCGTGATGGCGACACGATAGGGATGGCGACGTGATAGGGATGGCCCGGAGAGCGCCCACTGCCGAGCCGGCATAGCATCCCCGGCAAAGACATTCCCACAGCGGCCCACCGCACCCGACACGCCATGCACGACGGCCTTCGCACCTGGACCACCGACGCCGTTCCCCCCGCGCAGCGGGCCGACTACTGGGTCGGCGCCGTCTGCGACTGCTTCCTCGACATGGAGGTCGAGCCCGGCCAGCGCCACGCGTTCTCGGCCACGCTCACCTCCGTGCCCTGCGGCGGCCTGCGCCTCAACCGCGTGAGCGGCAGCGGGCAGCGCGTGCGCCGCACGCAGCAGGCCATCCGCCGCGGGGGCGGCGACAACTTCTACTACCTGCTCTGCAAGGACACCGCGCCCTGCCACGTCGCGCAGGACGATGCCGGCGCCGCGCGCCTGCTGCCCGGCGATCTGGCCCTGATCGATTCGCGCCGCCGCTACCTGCTGGACTTTCCGGACGTGGTGGACACCGTCTCCATCCAGATCCCGATCGGCTGGCTGGGCACCTGGCTGCCCGCCGCGGACCCTTGGCTGGGCCGCCGCGTGGACGGCTCCGCCGGCTGGGGCCGGGTGCTGAGCGCCTACGTGAGCCAGCTGCAGACCGAGACGCCCGAGCGGCTCGGCGCGCTGCAGGCCGAGCACCTGGGCGGCCTGCTGTCCCTGGCCTGCGGCGCGGTGCCCCATGAGCCGCCGCGCCCGGGCCTCTTGCAGCGCATCGAACACTGCGTGCGCGAGCGCTTCTGCGAGCCCGGCCTCACCGCCGCCGACGTGGCCGATGACGTCGGCGTCTCGCTGCGCACGCTGCACCGCGCGCTGTCGTCGGGCGGCACCACCTTCGCAGTACTGCTCATGCGCGAGCGCATGGCCGTGGCGCAGCGCATGCTGCATGCGCCCTCGCACCGGCACCTGACGGTGGCCGAGATCGGGCGGCGCGCAGGCTTCCTGGACCCGTCGCACTTCGCACGCGCCTGCCGGCAGTGGTGCGGCAGGACGCCCGCGCAGGAGCGGAGCGCGGGCGGAGATGCGGTGAGCGCAGCGGCACGCGCCTGAACTCCCGCCTCGCCTGGCAGCCAGCGTCCGCCACGCTGGCACGCAACGGCCATCCGCGGCCCCACCGCCGGGCCACCATGGGTCTCCCACACCACAAGGAGACAACGACATGGCGGACACCTACGTTCTGGTCCACGGCGCCTGGCACACCGGCGAAACCCTGGCGGCCACGGCCAGGCACCTGCGCGCGCGCGGCCACACCGTGCACTGCCCCACGCTGCCGGGCAACCGCCCCGGCGACGGCACGGCCCCGCTGGGCCTGCAGGACGCGATCGACGGGCTGGTGCAGTTCCTCGAATCGAACGACCTGAACGACGTGCGCCTCGTCGGCCACAGCTACGGCGGCATGCTGCTCTCCGGCGCGGCCGACCGCGTGCCCGGGCGCATCCGGCGGCTGGTGTACGTGAACGCCTTCGTGCCGCTGCCCGGCGAATCCCTGGCCGACATGGCGCCCCCCTACTACCGCGCCATGTTCGAAAACATCGCCGCTGCGAACGGCGGCGGGGTGCAACTGCCCTACGAGGTCTGGCGCGAAAGCTTCATCAACGACGCCGATGCGGAGCTGGCGCGCACCACCTATGCGCTGCTGCACCCGCAGCCGCTGCGCTGCCTGACCGACCCCATCACCCTCTCGCAGCCCACCGCCGCACTGGCGCTGGGCAAGTCGTACCTGAACTGCCGCGAAGACACCGCGCTCCCGCAGAGCCTGCCCTGGCATCCGCGCCTGTCGGAGCGGCTCGGCCTGTTCCGCTACGTGGAGACCGGCGGCAGCCACGAGGCCCTGTTCACCGACCCCGAAGGCTTCGCGCGCGGCATCGAGCGCGCGGGGCGGGATTGATCCGCGGTCACAACGGCACACACCCAGACAGCCAGGAGACAACGCCATGCAAGCCACTGCACACCGCAACACCCCCGCCGCCGCCACCGCCGCGCGCCCGTTCCTTTCACGGTCTGCTGCCCGTGCGGCCTGTGCCGCAGCCGCCGCTTTCGCCAGCCTCGCCCCCACGCTGCCCGCGCAGGCGCAGGTTCAAGCACAGACCCAGGCGCCCGACGCGGCTCCGAAATCGCCCTGGCGCATCTACGCCGGCGCCGCGCACATCGGCTTCAGCACCTCGGCCGAAGTGCGCGCCGGCGGCCAGTTAGTGCCGGGCGCCGATGCCAAGGCCGACGCCAACTACAGCCTCGGCTTCGGCGCCATCTACGACTTCCACCCGGGCTGGAGCGCCGAAATCGCCCTGGGCCTGCCACCCACCACCGCCCTCAAGGGCACCGGAACGCTGGCCGGCGCCGGCACGCTCGGCAAGGTGAAATACGGCCCCGCCGTGCTCTCCGTGCGCCGCCATCTGTGGGAAGGCGGCCCCGTGCGCCCCTACATCGGCGCCGGCATCGACTACACCCTGGTGCTCGAATCCCGCGATGGCTTCGTGTCGAACCTTCACGTCAAGAATGGCGTCGGCCCGGTGCTGCAGGCCGGCTTCGAGGTGCCGATCGACCAACGCTGGAGCTTCTTCGTCGATGCGAAGAAGATCTGGCTCAAGACGACCGCGACGGGCACGCTGCCGGCGCTGGGCGGGGCGCCGGCGCATGCGAAGGTGCGGCTGGATCCGCTGGTGGTGACGGCGGGGGTGAGTTATCGGTTTTGAGGGTAGCAGCGTGAGCACGGCTGGGTGGAGTGCTCACGCGGGGTTATCGATTCTGAGAGTGTTTCCCCCACGACTTGACCGGACCTCGGCATGCGGCCTGCCTGCTGAGCCCGTTCAATTCGGTAATGAACATCTCAGTTAAATCCCCCCTTCATCGATACCAACATTGACAAGCCTTCGTCACATATGTGCATCCAACGACGAATTACTTGATACGTTGTCTTCAGGTCGAGTTATGATTGATACTCTTTTTTACAATTAACAAGACGATGAAAATCAAGCTGGCTCTTCTGATCACGACGACGTTCCTTTTCACCGGTTGTGCATACAACGTTGCGCCTTATGGGGCAGCAGTCCAAAACGTTGAAGCGATCAAGGCCTACAACCTTCAGCCGGTTGCAGTGGGAAGTTTCCAGTCCGCGAAGCCGGGCAACGCCTCTCTGACGTGTCGCGCTGCAGGCCCTGTAACGGTCTCTCCAAACTTTGAAAGCTACATTCAGCAGGCCTTTGTGGATGAACTCAAGCTTGCCGGAATCTATAGCGCTACCTCGCCACTGGTCCTGACCGGCAAACTTGAGGAAGTAGATTTCAGCTCCGGCATGACCGATGGCAACTGGTCGTTCACACTCACGTTGACCAACTCGCGGAACGAGAGTTTTACGACGAAGTCGAGGTTCAATTTCTCGGGCAGTTTTGTGGCTGATAAAGCCTGTCAAGAAGTTGCCCAAGCGTTTGGCCCTGCTGTGCAGAAGCTTGTCGGTGACGTGATCCGCGATCCTAAATTCCGCCAGATCGCCAACTGATCTCCCCGCAACGGTGACTATCTAGCAAACCGCAAACTTAGGACTCCCGGCCTGCAGAGTCGTGGCTGCATTTGCAGGTGCTGGATTCAGCCTTGGGCCTATCTTTGTTCGGGCAGAGCCCAGGGCTGCCACAAAGGTGGCATCGCAACCAAGTCCGTATTGGATGTGGAGCAGGGTCAGCAAGCTCACTCCCCCTCCGCAAACATCTCCACCACCACCCCCCGCAACCACTGGTTCCCCGGGTCCCGGTGGTACTTCGTGTGCCAGAACAGGTTGATCGCCACCTGCGGCAATTTCGCGGGGTGGGGCGCATACGCCAGGCCGAAGGGCTCGGCCATGCTCTGGGCCATCTTCTCGGGCACGGTGGCGACCATCTGGGTGGCCTGCAGGATGTGGCCGATGGCGACGAAGTGCGGCACGGTGAGGCGCACGTCGCGGGCCACGCCCATGCGCTCGAGCAGTTCGTCCACCTTGCCGTGGCCCGTGCCTTCGGAGACGACGACCACGTGCTGCGCCTTAGCGAAGTCGTCCAGCCCGATGCGGCGGCGCTTGTGCAGCGGGTGGCCCTGGCGGAACAGGCACACATACGGCTGGCGGAACAGCCGGCGCTGGAAGAAGCCGGCCTTCAATTGCGGCAGCAGGCCGACGGCCAAGTCCACCTTGCCGGCCTCCATGGCGTCCTTCAGGTCGGTCGCTGAGTTGCGCACGGTGGTCAGGCGCACGCCGGGCGCCACCTGGGCCAGGCGCTCCAGCAGGCGCGGCAGGAAGTAGATCTCGCCGATGTCCGTCATGCCCACCTTGAACACGCGCCGGCTGGTGGCGGGGTCGAACCCCAGCTTGTGGTTCAGCGCGCCGTGGATCATCGCGAGCGCGTACGACACGGATTCCGCGAGCTGGTCGGCGTAGGGCGTGGGCTGCATGCCGTGGGCCGTGCGCAGGAACAGTTCGTCGCCCAGCAGGCGCCGCAGCCGCGCGAGGGCGTTGCTCACCGCCGGCTGCGTGAGGCCCAGGTTCTCGGCGGCCTGCGATACCTTGCGCGTGACCAGCAGCTGCTGGAAAACCACCAGCAGGTTCAGGTCGATCTCTTCCAGTTCCACGCTGCACCTTTATTCATCCGAGTGATGGGATGTATTCATGCCATTCTATTGGCTGATGGGTCATTCGCAGGAATGATCGGGGCCATAACGAAAACCTGGAGACAGTCCCCGATGGAGTTGCTTATCGAGCCGCTGGGCCGCGTCCTGCCCGTGGAACCCGGCGCCAACCTGCTGGAAGTGCTGCGCGAGCACCAGATTCCCGTGTCGTACAGCTGCATGGCCGGGCGCTGCGGCACCTGCCGCTGCAAGGTGATCGCGGGCGAGGTGCTGGATTCCGGCCAGGCCCTGCGCATGCCGCCGCTGGGCGGCGATGGCGAGGCCCAGTATGTGATGGCCTGCCAGACGATTCTGAGCGAGTCCTGCACCATCGAGATTCCCGAGCCCGACGAGGTGGTGGTGCACACCGCCCGCACGCTCAAGGCGACGGTGACGGCCGTGGAAACGCTCACGCACGACATTCGCCGCCTGCGCTTGAAGCCTGCCAAGCCGCTGGATTTCTCGCCGGGGCAGTACGCGCAGTTGCAGTTCGGCCCGGGCCTGGTGCGGCCCTATTCGATGGCCGGGCTGCCGCACGATGGCGAACTCGAGTTCCACGTGCGGCTGGTCGAAGGCGGGCTCGTCTCGACCCACGTTGCCAACGTGCTGGCCGTGGGCGATGCGGTGCGCGTGAGCGGGCCGCTGGGTTCGGCCTACCTGCGCCGCAAGTACGAGGGGCCGATGCTCTGCGTGGCGGGCGGCACGGGGCTGGCGCCGATCCTTTCCATCGTGCGCGGCGCGCTGGAAGCCGGCATGCCCAACCCCATCCATGTCTACGCCGGTGCGCGATCGGCCCGCGATGTCTATGGCCTTCAGTGGCTCTCCACGCTGCAGCAGCGCTACCCGCAACTGCACGTGCATGCCGTGGTGGCCGCCGCCGATGCGGCGCCGGGCCAGCGCATGGGCCTGGTCACCGACGCCATCGCCGAAGACTGGCCGAGCCTGGAAGGCTGGCGCGCCTACCTGTGCGGCTCGCCGCCCATGGTGGAGGCCGTGTCGCTGCTGGCGCGCCAGCGCGGCATCGCGCCCGAGCATCTCTATGCGGATGCTTTCTACGCGAGCACGCCCTGAGCCAGAGGGCGGCGGCTTTCCATTTTTTTCGCAACGCCCAAGAACAAGTCCCAAGGAGACAACGACATGAGCAGTTCGCCCCACCCCGTCTTTCCATTGCAGCCCGTCTGGGAAAGCTCAGGCACCCACCGCGTGCCGTTCGCGGCCTACACCAGCGAAGAGATCTACCTCCGCGAGCTGGAGCGCTTCTTCTACCGCGGCCACTGGTGCTACGTGGGCCTGGAGGCCGAGGTGCCGAACCCGGGCGACTTCAAGCGCACGGCGATCGGCGAGCGCTCGGTGATCCTCACGCGCGGCGAGGACATGCAGCTGCATGTGGTGGAGAACGTCTGCGCGCACCGCGGCATGCGGTTTTGCCGCGAGCGGCACGGCAACCGCAAGGAGTTCGTCTGCCCCTACCACCAGTGGAACTACAAGCTCGACGGCGCGCTCCAGGGCGTGCCCTTCCGGCGCGGCGTGAAGCAGGACGGCAAGGTGCACGGCGGCATGCCGGCGGATTTCAAGCTGGAGGAGCACGGCCTCACGCGGCTGAAGGTGGCCGTGCGCGGCGGGGTGGTGTTCGCCTCGTTCGACCACGGCGTGGAATCGCTGGAGGACTTCATGGGCCCGGTGATCCTGGGCTACTTCGACCGCATGTTCAACGGCCGCAAGCTGAAGATCCTCGGCTACAACCGCCAGCGCATTCCGGGCAACTGGAAGCTGATGCAGGAGAACATCAAGGACCCGTACCACCCCGGCCTGCTGCACACCTGGTTCGTCACCTTCGGCCTCTGGCGCGCGGACAACAAGTCCGAACTGAAGATGGACGAGCGCCACCGCCATGCGGCCATGGTGTCCACGCGCGGCGAGGCGAAGAAGCAGGCGTCGGACGTGTCGAACGTCTCCAGCTTCAAGGCCGGCATGCAGCTGGAAGACCCGCGCTTTCTCGACATCGTGCCCGAGCCCTGGTGGGGCGGCCCCACGGCGGTGATGACCACGCTGTTCCCGAGCGTGATCCTGCAGCAGCAGGTCAACAGCGTCTCCACGCGCCACATCCAGCCCGTGGGCCACGATGCCTTCGATTTCGTGTGGACGCATTTCGGCTACGAGGGCGACACCGACGAGATGACCGAGCGCCGGCTGCGCCAGTCCAACCTGTTCGGCCCGGCGGGGTTCGTGTCGGCCGACGACGGCGAGGTGATCGAGTTCTCGCAGCAGGGCTTCGAGCAGAAGCCGTTCCACCGCGCGCTGGTGGAGCTGGGCGGCCACGGGGTGGGCGACACCGACCACATGGTGACCGAGACGCTGATCCGCGGCATGTACGAGTACTGGCGCGGCGTGATGGAGAAGGAGGACTGAGGCGATGAGCACGATGACGATCCCTACCACTTCCACCGCCGCGGCCACCACCACCGGAACGCCCGCCATCGACTTCGCCGACTGGTTCGCGCTGCAGCAGCTCTATGCCGACTACGCCTCGGCGCTGGATGCCGCCGACTGGGACCGCTGGCCGGGCTTCTTCACCGAGGACTGCGTGTACCGCCTGCAGCCGCGCGAGAACCACGAGCGCGGCCTGCCGCTGGCCACGCTGTCGTTCGACAGCCAGGGCATGCTGAAGGACCGCGTCTATGGCATCCGCGAGACGCTGTTCCACGATCCCTACTACCAGCGCCACGTGATCGGCGTGCCGCGCGTGCGCGCGGCCGGCGGGGGCCGCTGGGAGTGCGAGGCGAACTACGCCGTGCTGCGCACCAAGCTGTCGGAGCCCTCCACGGTGTTCAACGTGGGCCGCTACCTCGACGTGGTGGTGCGCACGCCAGGCGGGCTGCGCTTCGCCCGCAAGGAATGCATCTACGACAGCGAAATGATCCTGAATTCCATCATCTACCCCATCTGATCCGAGGAGATATTCCATGACCGCTATCGATACCGGATGGACCGAGGCCGCCGCGCTGGACGATGTGCCGCAGGACGACGTGGTGGGCGTGACCGTCGCCGGCCGCGACGTGGCGCTCTATTCGGTGGAGGGCGAGGTGTTCGCCACCGACAACCTCTGCACCCACGGCAATGCGCGGCTGTGCGACGGCTTCCTGGAGGGGCACGAGATCGAGTGCCCGCTGCACCAGGGCCGCTTCGACGTGCGCGACGGCAGCGCGCTGTGCGCGCCGCTCACGCAGGGCCTGCGCACCTACCCGGTGCGCATCGAGCAGGGGCGGGTGTACCTGCAGCTCGAAGGCGCGTGACCGGGGCGGGGCCGGGCGGTTTCAGCGTGCCAGCGCGATCGCGCGTGCGGGCTGGAACTGGAAGCCGTCCACCACGCTCTTGAGCCGGCCGGCCTGCTCCAGCAGGCTGGTGGCGGCGGCAGAGGATTCCTCGACCAGCGCCGCGTTCTGCTGGGTCATGTGGTCCAGCTCGGCCACGGAGGCGTTCACGCGGCCCAGCTCGCCCGATTGCCCTTCGACCGAGGTGCTGATGGCGCCCACCACGGCGGAAGCGCGGCGGGTGCAGTCCACCACGTTCTGCATGTGCTCGCCGGCATCGGTCGCCAGCCTGCTGCCGCGCTCGGCCTTCTCCACGGAGGCGGCGATGAGCGTGCGGACTTCGCGCGCGGCCTCGGCGCTGCGCCCCGCCAGGGAGCGCACCTCGCCCGCCACGACGGCGAAGCCGCGGCCCTGCTCGCCGGCCCGCGCGGCCTCCACCGCGGCGTTCAGCGCGAGGATGTTGGTCTGGAAGGCGATGCCGTCGATCACGCCCACGATGTCGGCGATGCGCCCGGCGCTGGAGTGGATGTCCTGCACGGTGGCGACCACTTCGGTCACCACGCCGCCGCAGTGCTCGGCGAGCTGGGTGGCTTCCTGCGTCAGCCTGCGGGCCGCGATCGCCTCCTGCACGCTGTGCTGCACGGCGCCGTCCAGCTGGCCCATGGACGCCGTGGCGTCCTGCAGGTGCGAGGCGGTGCGCTCGGTGCGCTGGCTCAGGTCGCGGTTGCCGGTGGCGATCTCGCCGGCCGCGGCCTGGTGGACGTCGGAGACCACGCCATTGAGCCGCGACAGCGCTGCCTGCAGCGCCTGCGCCGCGGGGCTGTGCACCACGACGCCCGACACGTCCAGCGACAGCTGGCCGTCCGGCTGCAGCCGGCACAGGTGCTGCAGTTCCGCCGATTCGATCGCGTCGGCGCGGGTGCGCAGCACGATGCCGACCTCCGCGGCGGTCTGCACGACCACGAAGGCGGCGTGCACCAGGATGCGGCCGAAGTCGGGTTCGCTGAGACAGTACAGCGGTGCTCCGGCGAGCTGCAGGCGGTCGAACGCGATGTGATGCACGGCGATCAGCAGCGCCGCGTAGACGACGGGCCGCCAGTCGCGGTAGGCCAGCACGAAGGCCAGGAAGACGAAGGCGCCGAAGTGCATCTCGGTGGTGCCCAGGCTCAGCTGGATGTGCAGCGCCACCAGGCCCATGCCGGCGGTCACCAGCGCCAGCCGGCTCAGCAGGCTGCCGCGCGCCGCCAGATAGGCCGACACGGCCAGCGCCATGAGCGCACCGCTCCAGACCAGGGCGGTTCCGGCGCGGCCATGGACGGAACCGATCCACAGCGCGACGACCGCGCCGAGCGCGCAGGTGGCCAGCAGGAGGCCATCCGCCCTCCGGCCGATGGCTTGCAGGGACTGCTGCGCGCTGGGAGACAGCGAGCGGCTTCGTGTCGTTTCTTCCATAGGGCGGATTCCTGGTGAGTGGGGTGTGGAGGAAACCGTTTGCCTGCCGTGCGCTCAGGGCAGGGGGGTGTCGGGGCGGCAAAGGCGAAACGGCGGCAACGGAGAGCTCCTGAGGGGGAGGGATACTTTTTGTAACATGTTCGGCACTGTCGAGTCAATCGGGGATGTGGGGGGCGGGCTGCGAGGGTGCTGCCGGGTGCGGTGGCGGCGTGCCGGCTACCGGGGCTATTCAGGGCGCCAGCAGGCCCACCCTGGCCGTGAACGCATGCAGCGGGTCGCGCCAGTGGCGCCCGCCCACCCGCAGCAGGTTGTGCCCGTCCGCGCCTTCCAGCGCCGGAACCGCGATGAACTGCGCGTCGTCGCCACCCTCGCGGAAGGCGCCGAACCACTGGCGCGGCATGTCCGGGCCCCAGTACTGGTCGTTCCCGGCATAGAGCCACAGGCTGGGCACACGCACCTGCGTTCCCAGCTGGCGGTAGAGCGCGGTCAGCACTTCGGGCCGGCAGCTGTGGCCGGGGGCGGTGTCGGGCTTGCCGCCCGCGCCGCCGGAGAAGTTGACCGCGCCGACCACGCCGGGGAGGTGTTCCGAGGCCGCGGCGATGGTGGCCATGCCGCCCACGGACTGGCCTTCGAGCAGGATGCGGTCGCGCCGCACCCAGGGCTGCTGCAGCGCCCAGCCGTGCACGGCCCGGACGGTGGACGCGGCATGCCGCGCCACCGCGGCGTAGTCCGGCAGCCCGGTGCAGGCGGTTCCGGGGGCCGGCCAGCGGGCGCCGGAGTTCTCGCGGTCCGCGCCGCCCGTGGCGCCGTAGCCGGGTCGGATGGGCGCGACCACGGCCACGCCCTGGCGCAGCCAGAAGGCCACGTGGCCCAGGGGTACGGGGTACTGCAGGCCGGCGCGCACCGCGGGATCGGCCGAGCGGCCGTGCGAGAAGATCACCAGCGGAAACGGGCCGGCCCCTTCGGGGCGGAAGACCTGGGTGGCGACGTCCACCGTGCGGCCATCGATGGCGAGCGGCAGCACCTGGGTGTCCGGTGCGGGCAAGGGGGGCGCGGCGCCGGCGGGGCCCGTGGCCAGGAAGGCCGTCAACAGGGCGCCAAACAGCAATGGCAGGAATCGGCGCGGCAGGAGCATGCGGACCTCGGAACGGAGCCAGGGGTGGAGTGCCCCTTCATTATGGGCCGGCTCGACAGTGGCGGCCGCGCGCGGCCCTGGCTTTCCTCGAGCGCCGCTGCCGTTTCAAGCGGGCTGGGGCGCGGGCCGCCGGGCCGCCTGCCGCTGCGCGAACCAGAACACCGGCAGGGCCAGCACCGCGCACCCCGCGAGCACGGCGAAGGCCAGCCCGAAATGCCCCTGCGCACCCACCACGCTGTTGGCGATGGCGGGGCTGAGCGCGGCGCCGACGCCCTGCAGCGTCATCACCAGGCCCAGGGCGGTGTTGTAGCGGCCGCTGCCGCGCACGTAGCGCTCCACCATCAGGGGCGTGGCCACGCCGAGCGCGCCCGCGGCGAGGCCGTCGAGGATCTGCACGGGGATGTTGGCCCAGGCCTCGGGGATCGCCCAGGCCAGGATGCCGCGCACGGGCAGCGCGAGGATGGCGAGGTAGACGAACACCTGCAGGTCGAAGCGGCGGCTGCGCGACACCCACAGCGCGACGGGCACCATGGTGAGCTGGGCGACGACGATGGCGATGCCGGTCCACAGGAGCGGCGCGGAATCGGGCACGGTGGCCGCGAGCCGCTGGTTGAGCAGCGGCAGCATGGCGGCATTGCCCAGGTGGAACAGCGCGCAGGTCAGGCCGAACAGCCAGAGCGCGCGGTGCGACAGGAAGGCGCGCCAGCCCTCGGGCGCCTGCGTGGCCCCGGTGGCGGGGGCCGCGGTTTCGGCGCGCCCGGGCTCCGGTGCGGCGGCGCTGCCGCGCGCGGCCACGTGGTCGATGTCGCGGTCGCGGATGGATGCCAGGCAGGCGAGGGCGCCCACGGCCATGGCCGCCATGACGACCAGCATCCAGGGGGCGCCGAGCCAGTGCGCGAAGGCCGCCGCGCCGAGCGCGGAGACGATGTTGCCGGCGTGGCTGAAGGCTTCGTTGCGGCCGGTCTGGTGGCGCAGGCCGCTGCTGCGCGCGAGGCCCAGCGTGAGGGCCGCGAGCCCGGCGGCCAGCAGGGCGCCGGCCACCCCGGTGAGCACCTGCGACAGCACCAGCATGGCCGGCGACCGGGTGCCGAAGGCGAGCGCGCTCGCGCCCAGGACGGCGATGGCCGCGATCGCGATCAGGACCCGCTTGGCGCGGGTGCGGTCCGCCCAGGCGCCGGCCAGCGGCGTGGCCAGCATGGCCGCGAGGCCCCCGGCCGACATCACGATGCCGATCATCGTCTGGTCGATGCGCTGCGTCTGCAGGTAGGTGGCGAGGAACGGGCCGAGCCCGTCGCGCACGTCCGCCATGAAGAACGCCATCCACGCCAGGGCCGTGAGGGAGGCCCCGGCGGCCACCGGCGCACTGCCGCCGGCAGTCCGTGCGTCCCGGTGCAGGTCGCCGATGAGGGCGGCGGGGGCGGTGTCTGCGGTGGCGGCGTGCGCGGCGGTGGTCATGGTGTCACCCGTGGGTTTTCGTGGGGAGCGTCTGGCCGTTGACGGTGCGGGCGTCGATCACGTGGCCGGCGGCGCCGCGCAGCGGGCGTGCCGGACCGCTGGCCTCGACCGCGTCGCCGGTCTGCAGCGGCAGTGCCGCGAAGCCGTCGGGCCGCATGTGGACGAAGTCGCCCGAGTCCAGCACGACGCCGTTGGGCTCGCCGTGGCGGGCGTGGTGGATGCGTGCCACGCGGCCTTGGGCACGGCGCACCGCCTCGTCGGGCGCGGCGGGCGCGCCGTCGGTCGACACCAGCCGTTCGAGCGCATAGACCTCGTGCGCGGCCTCGCCATGGCGCGGCGCGGGCGCCACGGTGCCTTCGACCACGAGGGCCTGGCCGGGGCGCAGGGCTTCGAAGGCGCGCGCCGCGCGCTCGTCGTTCTTGCCGAAGGTGAACTGCGCGGGCACGCCGTCCACGTCGATCATCGCGCCTTCCACCTCGCCGCGCGGGCTGTGGAGCAGGTGCTGGAAGCGGCCTTCGAGGGACCAGACTTCGATGGTTTCCTGGGGTTGGGTCATGGACAGGGTTCCTGTGAATGGGGGTGTGGAGTGGGTGGCAGGCGCGGATCAGGGCTGGCGCGGCGGGCCGCCGGCGGGGCCGCGGAACACTTCCTGCAGCGTGCTGGAGGAACTGCCCAGCTGGGTGGCTTCCAGCGCGGTGCCCAGGGCGTTGCGCGTGCCCCAGCCGCGGGCCGACACGGTCGCGCCGGGCTGCAGCAGGGCGCCCATGCCGGCGGCCACGTGCGGCGGGAAACGCACGATCACGCCGTTGTCGAGCAGCAGGCCGTGCGCATCGCCGCGGGTGTTCAGCAGCACGGCGGCCACGCGGCCGTCGGCCTGCAGTTCGGCGAGCGCCTGGCGCTGCGGGGGCGGCGGAGGCACCTGCCCGGCGGCGGGCGGCGTGTCCTCGACGGTGCGGCCCTGCGAGCGGATCGCGCTGGCGCGCAGCACGGGCACGCCGCTGTGGTGCCAGCCGGCCACGTCCACCGCGGCGCCGGGCTGCAGCCAGGACGTCAGGCTGCCGGACAGGTGCGGAGGGAAGCCGACTTGCGTGCCGTCCTGCAGCAGCAGGCCGTCGGCCTCGCCGTTGGGGTTGAGCAGCCAGCGCTGCAGCACGCCGCTGTGCGTGGCCTGTTCCACGGCGGCCGGCTGGCCGATCGGGCCCGGGGGCTGGCCGGCGGCGGGCGGCGGGGGCGGTACCGCGCCGGGGGTGGGGGCTGCGGGCTGGGCCTGCGCGGCGGCACAGGCGAGCAGGGCGGCGGCGAGGCCGGCGCGGGTGAGGGGGGACAGTCGCATGGAGAAACTCCTTCGGGTGTGGATGCCCTGGTGTCTCAAGACGCGTGCCAGCATGGTTCGCCTTATGAATCAACGGGTTGCGCGTTCCGCTGCGGTGGCGCGCTGCATGGCGTGGCGACAGCTTGTCCGGATTCGCGACATGGCGGATGGCCCCGGGTGTCTCATTCGATGCCGTACTGCGCCAGCTTG
Organism: Acidovorax sp. PRC11; assembly: GCF_031844105.1. Taxonomy (NCBI): domain Bacteria; kingdom Pseudomonadati; phylum Pseudomonadota; class Betaproteobacteria; order Burkholderiales; family Comamonadaceae; genus Acidovorax; species Acidovorax sp. PRC11. Next base: position 66,289 of record NZ_JAUZUQ010000012.1, read on the forward strand.
CTGTAGAGCAGCTGCCGGTGGATGCCCAGGCGCCGCGCCGCGAGCGAACGGTTGCCGCGGGCCTCGGCGAGGGCGTGGGCGATCATGCGGCGCTCCAGCCGCTCCACGGCCTCGGGCAGGTTGCCGTCCAGCGCACCCGCAGGCAGGGCATGGCTGTCCGCCGTATCGGCACCGCCGGCCGAGGCGGCCGGCCCCAGATCGAGGTCGGCCGCGCCCACCACGGGGCCGCGCTGCAGCGCCTGGGCGCGCTCCATCGCGTTGCGCAGTTCGCGCACGTTGCCGGGCCAGGTGTGGGCGATGAGCGCGCGCGCGGCGTCCGGCGCGAGGCGCTTGGCGGGCTGCGGCGCCGCGGCACGGCGCAGGAAGTGTTCCGCCAGCGGCACGATGTCGGCCAGGCGCTCGCGCAGCGGCGGCAGCGTGATCTGCAGCACGTCGAGCCGGTAGCGCAGGTCTTCGCGGAAGCGCCCCTCGCGCACGGCGGCGGCCAGATCGCGGTGCGTGGCGGCCACCACGCGCACGTCCACCCGCACGGCACGGTGGCTGCCCAGCGGCGTCACTTCGCCCTCCTGCAGCGCGCGCAGCAGCTTGGCCTGCACGTCGGGCGCCATGTCGCCGATCTCGTCGAGCAGCAGCACGCCGCCGTCGGCCGCGCGGAAGCACCCGGGCCGGTCGGTGGCGGCGCCGGTGAAGGCACCCTTCACGTGGCCGAACAGCTCGCTCTCCAGCAGGTCCCGCGGGATGGCCGCGCAGTTCAGCGCCACGAAGGGACCGGTGCTGCGGGCCGAGTGGCGGTGCAGTGCGCGCGCCACCAGCTCCTTGCCGGTGCCGGTTTCGCCCTGCACCAGCACCGGGGCCTCGCTCGCGGCGGCCAGCCCGATGCGTTTGTGCACCTCGCGCATGGCCTCGCTCACGCCGATCAATTCGCCCTCATCGTCGGCGCCCGCCGGTGCGGCGGGTGCGGCCGGGGTGGCCTCCGCATCGGCACGGGAGCGCAGGGCGCGGTCCAGCGCCTCGATGACGGCGGCGCGGCCCACCGGCTTGGTGAGATGGTCGAAGGCGCCCAGGCGCATCGCCTCGATGGTGCCGGAGCCGCTGGCGTAGGCGGTGAGCACCAGCACGGGCGGCAGCTGCGGCAGCCGGGCCGCGAGCGCGGCCAGCGTCTCCAGGCCGTCCATGCCGGGCATGCGGTGGTCCAGGAAGATGGTGGCGTAGCGGTGCTGCTGCGCGCGCCGCAGCGCCTCCTCGCCGCTGGCGGCCTCGTGCACTTCGTGGCCCAGGCCCTGCAGGGTTTCGGCGAGCGATTCGCGGAAGGCCGCGTCGTCGTCGACGATCAGGATGCGCGCCATGGCAGCTCCAGGATGAAACGCGCGCCGCCGCCCTCGCGCGGCGCGTAACGCAGCTCGCCGCCGTGCGCCAGCGCCACCTCGCGCGCCAGCGCCAGGCCCAGGCCGTTGCCGTCGGTGCGGCCGGTGGCGAACGGCTCGAAGAGCTGGGCGCGCAGGTCTTCCGGCACGCCCGGGCCGTCGTCTTCCACGGTGAGCACGCACCGCGCGCGGGCAGCGTCCACCTGCACGCAGAGCACGGCCTCGCCGCCCCCGGGCGCATGGCGCACGGCGTTGTCCAGCAGGTTGTCGATGGCGCGGGCGGCATGCACCGGGTCGAACACCGCCTGCGATGGGACGTCGCCGCGCAGGGCCAGGCGCACGCCGCGCGCTTCGGCGGCGGGCCGCACCGCGTCCAGGCGCTCCTGCAGCCAGGCGGGCAGGTCCACGGCGCGCGGGGCCAGCTGCAGCGGCTGCACCAGCGAGAGCAGGCTCTGCACCAGGCCTTCGAGCCGGTCGATCTGCGTTCCGATGGCCGTCAGCGCGCCGGCCTCGCGCCCGGGCGGCGCGGCCAGGGCGTTGTCCACCTTCAGCCGCATCGCGGCGATGGGGTTGCGGATCTCGTGCGCGACCGAGGCCGTCATGCGGCCCAGGGACGTGAGGCGCAGGTCGCGGTGCTGCTGCGCGAGCGCCTCCTGCAGGCGGGCGCGGGCCTCCTGCAGCCGCGCGCCGAAGCCGTTGAAGCCATCCACGATGCGGTCCAGCTCGCGGATGCCGGTGCGCTCCAGCACGGGCGCGGTGTCGCCCCCGGCGCCGGCCAGGGCTTCTTCCAGGCGCCCGACCTGACGCAGGCCGCGCAGCAGCACCCAGCCCAGCCAGGCGCCCGAGACGACCACCAGCAGCGCCAGGATGGCGATGCCGGCGCGCAGGCTGTCCTGCGCGGCGATCGCGCCGGCATGCACGCGCGTCATCGTCCAGACGGCGGTGTCGGGGTGCGCGGCGAGCGGGCAGGCCGCGACGATCAGCACTTCGTGCGTGCCGCGCACCAGGTTCACCAACGGTTGGCGCCCGGCACCGGCCTGGCGCGCCATCTCCACGATCAGCGGCTCTTCGGCGGAAGGCACGTCGCTCTTGACGCCGCTGCCCTCGTAGGTGGGGTAGGCGTAGCCCAGCATGCCGCCGCTCGCGCTCCACACGCCGCCCTCCACGCGCGGCGCCTCCAGCAGCACCACGTGCAGCAGCACGCGCAGCAGGTCTTCGCGCGGGGCGTCGGCCGCCACGCCGGGAACGGACTGGGCATAGCGCGCCGCGATGTCGCCGCAGGCCTGGGCGACGCGCGCGCGGCCGGCGGCCACCTGGGCGCCGGAGCCCGACTGATAGAGCACCGTGAGCACCACGGCCACCAGCGCGCAGGCGCCGAGCAGCAGGGCCCAGAAAAGGGTGAGTTGGATCCGCAGGGAGCGCACAGGGGTTGCGTGGAGGGGAATCCCGCGCATCCTACGGCACCACGGTCGAGCCGGCGTAGGAGGCCGGCCCATCCGTGGGCGGGCCGCTGCCGCAGGCGCTTCCTCGCCCGCGCCGCCTCCGGGGGCTCAGGCGGCTTCGGGGTAGAACAGCCTGCGCGCCGGCACGGGCGCCACGGCCTGGCCGATGGCGGCGATGTGGTCCGGCGTGGTGCCGCAGCAGCCGCCCACGATGTTGACCAGGCCCTCGGCCGCGAACTCGTGCACCAGGCGGCTGGTGACCTCGGGCGTCTCGTCGAAGCCGGTGTCGCTCATCGGGTTGGGCAGGCCGGCGTTGGGGTAGCAGCTGATGAAGGTGTCTTCCGCCACCCGGTTCAGCTCCTGGATGTAGGGGCGCATCAGCGTGGCACCCAGCGCGCAGTTCAGGCCGATGGCCAGCGGACGCGCGTGGCGCACGCTGTGCCAGAAGGCCGTCACCGTCTGGCCCGAGAGGATGCGGCCGGAGGCGTCGGTGACGGTGCCGCTGATGATGAGCGGCAGGCGCTCGCCGCTCGCCTCGAAGTATTCGTCGATGGCGAAGAGCGCGGCCTTGGCGTTCAGCGTGTCGAAGATGGTCTCGACCAGCAGCACGTCGGCACCGCCCTCGACCAGCGCCTGCGTCTGCTCGTAGTAGGCGGCGCGCAATTGCTCGAAATCGACGTTGCGCGCGCCGGGATCGTTCACGTCGGGGCTGATGCTCGCCGTCTTGGGCGTGGGGCCCAGGGCGCCGGCCACGAAGCGCGGCTTGTCGGGCGTGGAGAACTTGTCGCAGGCGGCGCGGGCCAGGCGAGCGGATTGCAGGTTCATCTCGCGCGCGAGATCGGCCATGTGGTAGTCCTCCTGCGCGATCGTGGTCGCGCCGAAGGTGTTGGTTTCGATCAGGTCGGCGCCCGCCGCGAGGTAGCGCTCGTGGATGTCGCGGATCACGTCGGGCCGGGTGAGCGAGAGCAATTCATTGTTGCCCTTCACGTCGTGCGGGAAGTCCTTGAACCGGTCGCCCGCGCCATCGGGGCCGGCATACCCCTCGCCGCGGTACTGGGCCTCGCCCAGCTTGAAGCGCTGGATCATGGTGCCCATGGCGCCGTCGAGGATGGCGATGCGTTGGGCCAGGATGGCGGGTAGCTGCTGGGCGCGGGTGTAGTGGGGGCGTTGCATAAGCCTCCATTGTAGAAAGTGGCGTCGCACCCCGCCGTTCACGCGGGGTCGGGAACGGCCTGCAAGGCCTGCAGCGCCTCCGTCAGCAGCACCAGCGCGGGATGGCGGTGCGCGTTGCGCCGCGCGATCAGCTCATAGGGTTCGCTGCGCGACTTGAGCCGCAGCGGCAGGCGGGCCACCAGACCGTGCCGGCAGACGTAGTCGGCCACGTCGTCCGACACCAGGGCGACCAGGTTGGGGTCGTGGCTCAGCAGCGAGAGCGTGGCCAGCGCGGACGTGGTTTCGATCAGGTGCGCCGGGAAGAACAGGTCCTCTTCGAAGAACTCCCGCTCGAGCGTCCGGCGCATCGGCATGTGCGCCCGGTACACCACCCACCGGTTGGCGGAGAGGTCCTGCAGCGTGATCGACGGCAGGCCCGCCGCCGGGTGCGACTGGTGGGCGATGACGGCCAGGGACTCCTCCTTCACCACGACGGCGTCGTACAGGTGGGGCCGGGGACTGACCGACAGCCGGCAGATCGCGGCGTCCAGCCGCCCCTGGTCGATCAGCGCGAGCAGGCTTTCGCTGGTGTCCTCGACGAGCTCCACGGACAGGTCGGGCTGCCATTCCATGAGCCGGGTGAGCGCCCGCGTCAGCAGCGGCACCGCCCCCATGATCGTGCCCACCGCGATGCGGCCGCCCGCACCGCTGGCGATGGCGCCCAGCTCCTGCTGCAGGCGGCCGATGTCCGACTGGATCAGCCGCGCGAAGCGCACCGCGCACTGGCCGGCCTGCGTGGGCACCAGCCCGCGGTTGGTGCGCATGAAGAGCGCCGCGTTGAGTGTCGTCTCCAGCTCCTTCAGTGCCTTGCTCGCACCGGGCTGCGTGAGCCCCACCCGGTCGGCCGCCGCCAGCAGCGATCCGTGCTCCGCCACGGCGATCAGCAGCCGCAGCTGCCGCGCGTGCAGGCGGGACATCACGGAGTTGAGGCTGTGCGGGCTCTGCATTGAGAAAAAGTTATAGGAGTATCGAAAAAGCTCAGTTTATCCGCCAGAGATAGCTCAATAGACTCGCTGCCTTCCAGCTGAATATAAGAATTGCTGATAGCAGAGGGCCCTATGGCAGTGATCAACTATGTGACGGAAATCCGCTTCGGCCTGGGCACCGCCGCCGAACTGGCCCCGGTCTGCGCGGCGCAGGGCTTCAAGAAGCCGCTCTTCGTCACCGACAAGGGCGTGGTGGCGGCAGGGCTGATCGACTCCCTGCTGTCCATGAACGCGCTGCCGCAGCACCATGTGTTCGACGGCACGCCCTCCAACCCGACCGAGGCGGCGACGCGCGCGGGCGTGGAGAGCTTCCTCGGAGCGGGCTGCGACGGCATCGTCGCCGTGGGCGGCGGCTCGTCGATCGACCTGGCCAAGGCCGTCGCGGTGTCGGCCCGCCATCCCGGCCCGCTGCGGCAGTTCGCGCTGATCGAGGGCGGGCTCGCCCGCATCACGCCGGCCACCGTGCCGATCGTGGCCATTCCCACCACGGCCGGCACGGGCAGCGAGGTGGGCCGCGGCGCGATCATCATCCTGGACGACGGCCGCAAGGTGGGCATCATCTCGCCCCACGTGATCCCCAAGGTGGCGCTGTGCGATCCGGCGCTGACGGTGGGCCTGCCGCCGGGCCTCACGGCCGCCACCGGCATGGACGCCGTCGCGCACTGCATCGAAACCTTCCTCGCGCCCGGCTTCAACCCGCCGGCCGAGGGCATCGCCCTGGACGGCCTGCGCCGCGCCTGGAAGCACATCGAGCGCGCCTTCCACGAGCCGGGCAACCTGGACGCGCGCAGCAACATGATGAGCGCCTCGCTGCAGGGCGCCCTGGCGTTCCAGAAGGGACTGGGCTGCGTGCACAGCCTGAGCCATTCGCTGGGCGGCATCGATCCGCGCCTGCACCACGGCACCCTCAACGCGGTGCTGCTGCCGGCGGTGGTGCGCTTCAACCGCGAGGCCGAGACGGTCGTGCGCGACGAGAAGATCGACCGCCTGGCGCAGGCCATGGGCCTGCCGGCGCACGTGCCGGTGGAGGACGCGATCCAGGACATGTCGCGCAGGCTCCAGCTTCCGGCCGGCCTGGGCGCGATGGGCGTGGCGGCCGAGCTGACGCCGCGCATCGTCACCGGCGCGCTGGCCGACCACAGCCACAGGACCAACCCGCGCGAAGCCAGCGCCGACGACTACGCGCGGCTGCTCGAAGCGGCGATGTGAGCGGTGTTCCCGCCGTCGGCGCATGCCGGCGGTCCCTTTCGAATTGTTCCAAGACGAGCCAACCATGACCTTGACGGGCGAGATGCTGATCGGTGCTTCCTGCGTAGCCGGTACCGACGGAGGCCAGCGGGCCTTCAACCCCACCACGAATGCCGAGATCGCCGAACCCCTGTTCGGCTTCGGCACCGCGGCCGACGTGGACCGCGCCGCCGGCCTGGCGGCGGCGGCCTTCGACGAATACCGCGCGCTGCCGCTCGCGCGCCGCGCCGCGTTCCTGGAGGCGATCGCCGACCAGATCATGGCGCTGGGCGATGCCCTGCTGGAACGCGCCCATGCCGAAACCGGCCTGCCGATGGCCCGCCTGACCGGCGAGCGCGGCCGCACCGTCGGCCAGTTGCGCCTGTTCGCCGCCGTGGTGCGGGACGGCCACTTCCTGCACGCCACCATCGACCCGGCCCAGCCGCAGCGCCAGCCCCTGCCGCGCGCGGACCTGCGGCTCGCCAGAGTGCCGCTCGGCCCCGTGGCGGTGTTCGGTGCCAGCAACTTCCCGCTCGCCTTCTCGGTGGCCGGCGGCGACACGGCCTCGGCACTGGCCGCCGGCGCGCCCGTGGTGGTGAAGGCGCACGGCGCCCACCTGGGCACGTCCGAGCTGGTGGGCCGCGCCATCCAGACCGCGGTGCGCGAGCAGGGCCTGCCCGAGGGCGTGTTCTCGCTGCTGATCGGCGCGGGCCGCAGCATCGGCGAGGCGCTGGTCGCCCATCCCGCCATCAAGGCCGTGGGCTTCACCGGTTCGCGCCAGGGCGGCCTGGCGCTGGTGGCGATCGCCAACCGCCGCCCCGAGCCGATTCCCGTCTATGCCGAGATGAGCGCGATCAACCCGGTCTTCCTGCTGCCCGGCGCCCTGGCGCAGCGGGCCGAGGCCATCGGCCAGGGATTCGCCGATTCGCTCACCATGGGTGCGGGGCAGTTCTGCACCAACCCGGGCCTGGTGCTGGCCGTCGACGGACCGGATCTGGAGCGCTTCGTGCAATCCGCGGCCGAGGCCCTGGGCCGCAAGAATGCGCAGACCATGCTGACGGCCGGCATCCACGGCGCCTACTGCAGCGGCGTGGAGGCCGTGGCGGCCACGCCGGGCGTCCAGCGCGTGGCCGATGGCCAGGCCGCAGGGGAGCTGCACAACGCCGCGCAGGCCGCGCTGTTCACCACCGATGCCCGCCACTTCATGCAGCAGCATGCGCTGTCGTCCGAGGTGTTCGGCCCGGCATCGCTGGTGGTGCGCGCGAAGGACATGGACGAGCTGATCGCCGTCGCCGAGCAGCTGGAAGGCCAGCTCACCGCCACGCTGCACCTGGAAGCGGCCGACCATCCGCTCGCCCGCCGGCTGCTGCCGGTGCTGGAGCGCAAGGCCGGCCGGCTGCTGGCCAACGGCTTCCCGACGGGCGTGGAGGTCTGCCATGCCATGGTGCACGGCGGGCCGTACCCCTCGACCTCGAACGCGATGTTCACCTCGGTGGGGGCCAGCGCCATCGACCGCTTCCTGCGGCCCGTGTGCTACCAGGATCTGCCCGACGCCCTGCTGCCCGAGGCGCTGCAGCAGGCCAATCCGCTGGGCCTCTGGCGGCTGACGGACGGCCAGCCCGGGCGCGCGTGACGGGCGTTCCACCGGCCGCCCGGAACGGGCCGGTGGCTGCCCCCGGGGCGTGAGGCGCCTTACCGCGCCGCCGCAGCGCCCGCCACCTCCAGAAACGTCTGCAGCGCCGGATTCGGCGCCGCCTCGTGCCACGCGAGCACGCCCACCGTGGGGTGCTCCAGGCGGGCGATCGGCACGAAGCGCACGCCCTGCACGGCGGCCTGCGCCATCGTGGCGGGCACCAGCGCCACGCCCATGCGCATGGCCACCAGGGCGACCACGGTCAGCCACTGGCGCGTGGCGTGGCGCGTGTGCGGATGGATGCCGGCGCGGTGGAAGAGGGCGACCACGTTGTCGTGGTTGGCCGGCGCCACGTCGCGCGAGAACATCACGAAGGTTTCCTGGGCCAGGGCGCGCAGGTCCACCTGCGCCGCGCCGGCCAGCGCGTGGTCGTGCGGCAGGCAGGCCACGAAATGGTCCGGCGCCAGCGGCAGGCTGCGCAGGGGCACGGGCACCACGCTGGCGTTGATGAAGCCGGCATGCAGCTGCCGGTGCAGCAGCGCCTCGATCTGCTCGCCCGAGGACATCTCGCGCAGATGCACCTCGATGCCCGGCGCGCGCTCGCCGAAGGCGCGCACGATGGCGGGCATGTCGCGGTAGACCATGGAGCCGGTGAAGCCGATGTCCAGCCGCCCGCGCAGGCCCGCGGCCACGGCGCGCGCCGCATCGCCCGCGCGCGCCACGCGGTCGAGCACCACGCGCACCTCGGCCAGGTAGGCCTGGCCCGCGGGCGTGAGCGCCACGTGCTTGCTGCTGCGGTCGAACAGCTTCACGCCCAGCTCGTCCTCCAGCGCCTTGATGCCCGAGCTGAGCGGCGGCTGCGTGATGGCGAGCCGCTCCGCCGCGCGGCCGAAATGCAGCTCCTCGGCCAGCACGGCGAAGTAGCGCAGCAGGTGCAGTTTCATGCGAGGGATCATGCCAGCCGCTGCGGTCCCGGCGATCCGGTGCGTGGAAGCGGCGCAGCCGCTCATACGGATTCGCCTTCGACCGTATAACGTCGTTGGTTCGCCTCGCCGTGCCATAGCACTGTCTTCGGCTTCCCGCCTAGTTATCCGGTTGAAGGCAAACCCGTATCAGGGGGGATGTCAATAGGATTTGGGTAGACCGAGCACTTTCTCCGCGATGAAGCACAGGATCAGCTGCGGGCTCACGGGCGCGAGGCGCGGGATCCACGATTCGCGCATATAGCGCTCCACGTGGTATTCCTTGGCGTAGCCCATGCCCCCGTGGGTGAGGATGGCGCGCTCGCAGGCGTGGTAGCAGGCTTCGGCGGCGAGGTACTTGGCGGCGTTGGCCTCGGCGCCGCAGGGCTGGTGCCGGTCGTAGAGCCAGGCGGCCTTCTGCACCATCAGGTGCGCGGCCTCCAGCTCCATCCACGATTGCGCCAGCGGGTGCTGGATGCCCTGGTTCTGCCCGATCGGGCGGCCGAACACCTCGCGCTCCTGCGCGTAGCCGGCCGCGCGTGCCAGTGCCGCGCGGCCCAGGCCCACGGCCTCGCTGGCGATCAGGATGCGCTCGGGGTTGAGGCCGTGCAGGATGTACTGGAAGCCCTTGCCTTCCTCGCCCACGCGGTCCTCCACGGGAATGCGCAGGCCGTCGATGAACACCTGGTTGGAATCCACGCACTTGCGGCCGAGCTTCTCGATCTCGCGCACTTCGACCGTGCTGCGGTCCAGGTCGGTGTAGAACAGGCTCAGGCCCTCGGTGCCGCGGCACTCCTCCAGCGGCGTGGTGCGCGCCAGCAGCAGGATCTTGCTGGCCACCTGCGCGGTGCTGATCCACACCTTCTGGCCGTGCACCACGTAGTGGTCGCCCTGCCGCACGGCGCGGGTCTTCAGCTTGAGCGTGTTCAGGCCCGTGTTGGGCTCGGTCACGCCGAAGCAGGCCTTGTCGCGGCCCTGGATGAGCGGCGGCAGCCAGCGCGCCTTCTGTTCGTCGGTGCCGAACACCACCACCGGGTGCAGCCCGAAGATGTTCATGTGCACGGCCGAGGCGCCCGACAGCCCCGCGCCCGTGGCCGAAATGGTGTGCATCATCAGCGCGGCCTCGCTGATGCCCAGGCCCGCGCCGCCGTACGCTTCGGGCATGGCGATGCCCAGCCAGCCGGCATCGGCCAGCGCCTGGTGGAAGTCGTGCGGGAAGCCGCCGCCCTGGTCCTTCGCGAGCCAGTAGTCGGCATCGAAGGGCGCGCAGACGCGCTCGATGGCATCGCGGATCTGTTCCTGTTCCGGCGAGAGGGCGAAGTCCATCATGCGCCCTTCGCGGCCGGGCGGATCACCTTGTCGGGCGATTCGCCGTAGGGCGGGCTGTAGATCACCAGCAGCTTGACGGGCGTGTCGCTGGTGACGGTGAACACGTGCATGCGGTCGGCCGGGAAGAAGCACATGTCGCCCGGCACCATGTCGAAGGCCTCGCCCTCCACCTCGGCACGGGCCGTGCCCTCCAGCAGGTAGCAGGCCTGCTCGATGCCCGGGTGCGCATGCGGCAGCGCGCCGCCGCCCTTGTGCAGGGTGCCGAGCAGCACTTCCATCTGCCGCGCGCCCACGGTCTCGGGGCCGATCAGGCGCTGGTTCACGGTGTGGTGGTGGTTGGCGGGCTGGTAGCCGGGCACCTGGGCGGCGCGGACCAGGTAGCGGGAAGAGGACGGGGCGGCAGGGATCATGGCGGTGGTCGTGTCGGTCGTCGGGGACGGGGTTGCGGAAGAGGTCGTGGGCGCGGTGGTGGGGGTCATGCACCGTCTCCGGCGGCGCGGCAGGCGCGCTGCGCGAGCAGGGCATCGATCTGCGCGGGCGTGTAGCCGGCCCTAGCCAGCAGGCTGCGCGTGTGTTCGCCCAGGCGCGGCGCGGGGGGCAGGTCGCGCGCCGGGGGCGTGGCGGACCAGCGCGTGGGATGCGCCATGGCATGCATCGGCCCCTCGGTGGGGTGCTCGGTGTCGCGCAGGAAGCCGGTGGCGCGCAGCTGCGGGTTGTGCAGCAGGTCGGCCGGGGAATTCATCGGCATGTTGGGCACGTCGGCCGCGTCCAGCAGCGCCTGCCATGCGGCCGTGGTGCGCGTGCGCAGGATGCGCGCCACCTCGGCGTACACGGCGTCGATATTCGCGGCGCGCGCGCCGTGCGTGGCGAAGCGCGGATCGTGCGCGAGGCCGCCGCTGCCGTCCTCGCCGATCGCGGCGAAGAAGCTGCGCCAGTGCTTGTCGTTGTAGATCAGCACGCAGAGCATGCCGTCGGCCGTGGCGTAGGGCTTGCGGTGGGCCGTGAGCAGGCGCGCGTAGCCGGGCTCGCCCAGCGGCGGCTCGAAGGTGAGGCCCGCCATGTGGTCGCCCAGCACGAACTGCGCCATGGCCTCGAACATCGGCACGACCACCGCCTGGCCCCGCCCCGTCTTCTCGCGGGCGTAGAGCGCCGCCGTCACGGCATAGACGGCGTGCAGCCCGGTCACCCGGTCCGACAACGTGGTGGGCGCGTACGACGGCTCGGGCGCGCCGTAGCGCTGCATGAGCCACGGGATGCCGGTGGCGCCCTGGATCAGGTCGTCGTAGGCGGGGCGCGCGGCGTCCGGCCCCTCCTGGTCGAAGCCGCAGCAGCTCACGTGGACGATGCGCGGGTTGCGCGCGCTCACCGCCTCGTAGTCCAGCCCCAGCCGCGCCAGCGCCTGCGGCCGCACGTTGCTGATGAGCACGTCGCAGCCCTCGGCCAGCCGCAGCGCCGCCTCGCGCCCCTGCGGGTGCTTCAGATCGAGCGCGATGCTCTGCTTGCCCGCGTTCGCGTGCAGAAAGATATGCCCCATGCCCGCATGCCGCATCGGCCCCACGTGCCGCATGTTGTCGCCCTCGGGCGTCTCCACCTTCACCACCTCCGCGCCCAGCTGCGCGAGGATCTGCGTGGCGAACGGACCCATGATCACCGAGGTGAGATCGAGCACGCGCACGCCCGCCAGCGGGCCGGTGCGTGAAGCGGATGGAGCAGGGGAAGAAGAGTCGTCTGTCATCTCGTGTTCCGTTGGACAAGTCTGTTGGCGCGTTTAGGCAGCGTTACCTACTCCCACGGCCTTCACTCAGGCGCGGCCCAGGCCAGCAGACGCCGTGGAACTGGCTCCGCCAGGCCACCGGCGTCGTCCCCCTTCCCGGCGAAGCCGAGAGAAGGGGGAAGCGCGCAGCCGCTCAGGGGGTTGTTTGCTGGATACCGGCTTGCTGGATCAAGCTGCGCCAGTGCGCCAGCTGCTGCGCCACGTACTGCGCGAACTCCTCCGGCGTCTTGCTCGGCCAGACCTGGAAGCCGATTTGCGCGAGCTTGTCCTGCGTGTCCTTGTCGGCCAGCACGGCCTGCAGCTCGGTGTTGAGGCGCTGCACCACCGCGGGCGGCATGCCGGCCGGGCCGAAGATGCCGTTCCACGAGGTCAGGTCGAACCCCTTCACCGTCTGCCCGATGGGCGGCACGCCCGGCAGCAGCGGCGAGGGCTGGGCGGTGGTGATGCCCAGCGTGCGCACCTTGTCGCCCGTGAGCATGCTCTTGCCCGAGCCCAGGTCCACCACGTAGGCCTGCACCTGCCCGCCCAGCAGATCGGTGAGCGCCTGCGGGCTGGACTTGTACGGCACGCTCAGCAGGTCCACCTTCGCGATGTGCTTGATGCTCTCCATCGCCACCAGCGAGGTGCTGTTGGGCGTGGCGTAGCTCAGCGTGGCAGGGTGGGCGCGGGCGTAGTCGAGGAACTCGGGCAGGGATTTCACCGGCAGGGCCGGGCTCACCACGAGCGCGAAGGGCAGCTCGCCCACCCGGGCCACGGGCGTGAAGTCCTTGATGGGGTCGTACTTGAGGCTGGAATACAGCGCCGGGTTGGCCGAGTGCGAGGTGTTCGTGGTCATGAACAGCGTGTAGCCGTCCGGCTTGGCCCGGGCCGCCAGCACCGCGCCCACCTGGGCGTTGGCGCCGGGCTCGTTGTCCACCAGCACCGGCTGCTTCAAACGTTCGGACAGCTTCTGGCCCACGGTGCGCGCCACGGCATCGGTGCCGCTGCCCGCGGCGAAGGGCACGATGAGGGTGATGGGCGCATTGGGATAGGCGGGCGCCTGCGCCAGGGCTGCCGTGGCGGCCAGTGCGGCGGCAGCGGCACAGGCCCGCAAGAGGGCGCGGGGAAGGGAAAAACGCATGGTGTTGTCTCCTGGAAGGGCGGCCTCTGTACCCGGGCCTGCAGGCATCTTGCGGCGACCATCCATTCGGGTCCAATTCAATCGTTGATGCGTGCGATAGCTTTTGCGAATGGTTGCGGTGCTTCCGGCCTGCGGGACGGAGCACAATAGACCCCCTTGCCTGCGTGCAGCGCAGCGGCTCCGCCGGGATGCCGTCCTGCCCTGTACCCGCCCAATGCCCGGCGCCAACGCCGCGCGGGCACCCCCCGACGCCACCGAACAGAGAGTTCCACCGCCTTGTCCCCCGCGCTTTTCGTCCTGCACGACGTTTTCGGCTACGAGCATTTCCGCGGCCCGCAGGAGGCCATCGTCGAACACGTGATCGCCGGCGGCGACGCGCTGGTGCTCATGCCCACGGGCGGCGGCAAGTCGCTGTGCTACCAGGTGCCTGCCATCGTGCGGCGCGACGCGGGCAGGGGTGTGGCCATCGTGGTGTCGCCGCTGATCGCGCTCATGCACGACCAGGTGGGCGCGCTGCACGAAGCGGGCGTGGATGCGGCCTACCTGAACTCCACGCTCGACTGGCAGCAGACGCAGGAACTGGAGCGGCGCGTGGCGCGCGGCGACATCACCATGCTGTACGCGGCGCCGGAGCGCCTGACCACGCCGCGCTTCCTGGAGCTGCTCGACGGCCTGCACCAGCGCGGGCAGCTGTCGATGTTCGCGATCGACGAGGCGCACTGCGTGAGCCAGTGGGGCCATGATTTCCGCCCTGAATACCGCGCGCTCACCGTGCTGCACGAGCGCTACCCGGGCGTGCCGCGCATCGCGCTCACCGCCACGGCCGATGCGCTCACGCGCGAGGACATCGTCGAGCGCCTGCAGCTGGAGGACGCGCGGCATTTCGTCAGCAGCTTCGACCGGCCCAACATCCGCTACCGCATCGAGGAGAAGAAGGAGCCCCTCGCGCAGCTGCTGCGCTTCATCGAGCGCGAGCATCCGGAAGACGCGGGCGTGGTCTATTGCCAGTCGCGCAAGCGCGTGGAGGAGATGTCCGCCGCGCTGGTCGATGCGGGATTGAAGTCGCTGCCCTACCACGCCGGCCTGCCGCCCGAAGTGCGCCAGGAGAACCAGGACCGCTTCCTGCGCGAGGAGGGCATCGTGATGGTGGCCACCATCGCGTTCGGCATGGGCATCGACAAGCCCGACGTGCGCTTCGTCGCCCACGTGGACATGCCCAAGAACATCGAGGGCTACTACCAGGAGACCGGCCGCGCCGGCCGCGACGGCCTGCCCGCCGACGCCTGGATGGCCTACGGCCTGCAGGACGTGGTGAACCAGCGCCGCATGATCGGCGAGAGCCCCGCGGGCGAGGAGTTCAAGCAGGTGATGCGCGGCAAGCTGGACGCGCTGCTGGGCCTGGCCGAGGCCACGGACTGCCGGCGCGTGCGGCTGCTGGGCTACTTCGGCGAGCCGTCCGAGCCCTGCGGGAATTGCGACAACTGCCTGAACCCGCCTGCGGTGTGGGACGGCACGGACGCCGCGCGCAAGCTGCTGTCCACCATCTACCGCGTGCACGAGGCGAGCGGCCTCACCTTCGGCACCGGCCACATCATGGACATCGTGCGCGGCAAGGACACCGACAAGATCCGGCAGTTCGGCCACGACAAGCTCTCCACCTTCGGCGTGGGCAAGGAATACACCGAACCGCAGCTGCGCGGCGTGCTGCGGCAACTGCTCGCCACGGGCGCGGTGGGCCTGCACAAGGTGATGCTGGAGAGCGGCCACAGCTTCGATACCCTGAGCCTCACGGCCGGCTCCAAGCCGGTGCTCAAGGGCCAGGTGCCCGTGCAGCTGCGCGAATCCACCGCCAGCACGCCGGCCAGGCGCACCCGCCGCAGCACCGCGCCGCCGGCGGCCGCTGCCAACCTCGGGCCGGACGCCCAGGTGCGCTTCATCAACCTCAAGGCCTGGCGCGCCGAGGTGGCGCGCGAGCACAACCTGCCGGCCTACGTGATCTTCCACGACGCCACGCTGGCCGCGATCGCGGAGCGCCAGCCCGCCTCGCTCGCCGACCTGCAGGGCATCAGCGGCATGGGCGCCAAGAAGCTGGAGGCCTACGGCGCCGACGTGCTGCGCGTCTGCGCCTCGGCGGGCTGAGCGGCCGGCCGGTCCTGCAGCAGCGTGCGCGTGATCGCGCGGCCGATCTGCTCGAACAGCCGGCCCGCCTGCCGCATCTCGTCCATCCCCTCGGCGCAGGTCGCCACCACGATCGCCCGCGCGCCGCCGTCCTGCGGGTCGATCACGCCCATGTGGCAGGCGCGGTGGTACTGCGTGCCGGTCTTGTGGATGAAGCGCACGGTGCGCGGCAGGCCCGCCTCCAGCCGGTAGGCGTCATAGGTGTCGAACTTCAGGTCCTTGTAGAGCATCTGCTGGTGGGGCGGCGTCAGCAACTGGCCGCGCACCAGCTTCTCCAGCATGCCGCCGTAGCCCGCGAGCGTGGCGGTGTTGGCGCCCCGGGCGTAGTAGCGGTCATAGGCCTCCTCCATCGTCTTCACCTGCAGCTCGTCCTTCCCGACCTGCAGCGTGCGCGCCAGCGCCTGCACGCGCTGCGGGCCCATCGGGGCGGCGGCCACGCGCACCAGGTCCATCGGCGCGATCTCGCGCGCGCGCGGATGCAGCTCCGCGTACACGTCCTGGCGCACCTGCGTGAAATTGGTGAGCGGGCCGACGTTGCGCGCGCCCATCAGCGCCTGCGCGCGGGTGTTGAATGTCTCCTGCCCGATGGTGCGGATCAGCAGGTTCGCCGCGGTGTTGTCGCTCTCCATCAGCATGCGGCGCAGCAGCGTCTCGACGCTGTGCTGCGTGCCCACGGGCTGCCAGACCAGCGCGCCGGAGCCGTCGATCTTGTCGCGCTCTTCCACGCGCAGTTCCTGGTCCAGGCGCAGCCGGCCCTGCTGCACTTCCTGCAGCACCGCGATCGCCAGCGGCAGCTTCGCCGACGATGCGAGGTACCAGCGCCGGTCGGCCTGCCAGGTGAAGGTCTCGCCATTGTCCAGGCGCTTCACGTACAGGCCGAACTGGCCGGGGGTCTCGCGTTCGAGCTTCTGCACCTGGGCGCCCAGCGCCTCGGCCCAGGCGGGGGCGGCCAGCGCCCGTTCAGGCGTCGTCGTCCCCAGCGCCGTCAGCAGCAGGGGCAGCGCCGCCGCCAGCACCGTGCGGGCGAGCCCCCGGCGCATCGCCGGACGGCGCGGCACCGGGGCCGGACGCCCGGGCGGGCAGGGTGGGGCAGCGTGGTTCATGCGATCTCCCGTCGGACAGCAGGCCCGACTGGCAGAGAGCGATGCCGACCTGCCGGAGCGCGCGATCGGACCGGGCCGTGGAAGGTTCGCCGCGCGTGCAGGCCACCACCAGCACGCGCCGCTCGGGGAGGGAGCGCGGCACGGTGACCAAGCCTGAATCGCATGTTCGTGCGCGCTGCGTGCCGGTCTTGTGGGCGAAGCGCGCACCCGGCGGTAGTCCCGCCTTGATGCGCTGCGGGCCGGTCTTCACGCGCTCCATCACCGACAGCAGGTAGGCCGTGTGCCGGGCATCGAGCGCGCGGCCTTCCACGAGCGCCTGCAGCAGGTCGGCGTAGGCGTCCAGGCGCCCGCTGTTCAGGCCGCCGGCGTAGTAGGTCTCGTAGGCCGAGGCCAGGTCCGTGGGCGCGAGCGAGCGCTCCGGCACGCGCAGCAGCGTGGCCAGCGCCGCCCGCGCCGCCGCGTCGCCGTGCAGCCGCTGCTGCTGGCGCAGCGCGAGGAAGTCGGTGCCCGAGAGATGCGCCGCCTCGGGCGTGAGCACGCCGTACACGTGGCGGCGCACGTCGGCCAGCGAGGTGATGCGCCCGAACCCCCGGGGCACCAGCGACTGCACCACCGCGTTCACGGTGCCGATGCCCACCAGCCCGATCAGCATGTCGCTGGCGGTGTTGTCGCTGTAGACGATCATCTGCTCCAGCAGGTAGCGCACGGTGAGCGGCGCGCCCACGGGCCGGCCGTTGGTGGGGCCGGCGCCGTCCACGTAGTCGGCGGCGCGCAGGGTGAGCGGGGTGTCGAGCGTGAAGTCGCCGCGCTCCACGCCGCGCAGCACCGCGATCGCCACCGGCACCTTCACGGTGGAGGCCAGGTACCACGGCTCCGATCCGTGGAACGAGGCCGAGGCCCCCGTTTCCAGGTCGCGCACGTAGACGCCCAGGCGCACCCGGCTGTCGGCCTCGGCCTGTGCCAATGCGCGCTCCAGGGGCTGCACCCAGGCCGGTGCGGACACCACGGGCGCCCGCTCGGCCGGTTGCGGCAGGGTGGCGGGCGGGAAATCGACCGGCGAGGCCGTGCGCACGGTCTGCGCCATGGCGGGTGCCAGGGCGACACACCACAGCGCGGAGACGGCGCATGCCAGGCGCCGCAGCGAGCGGGCGGCGCGGGCGGACGGAGCGGTGGCGGCGGAGAGTGCGGGGAAGAAAGTGGCGGGCATGCGGGCGGTCCCGGGATGCGGGCGGATGGCAGGGGAGGGGCGAAGCCCGGCCTCGGCACGGGCGCGAGGTTCCACCCTATCGTGCCCACGGGCGCTGCGCCGTAGGGCAATGTCCCTTGCGCCGCGGATGGCGAATGGCCGAGGCCGGACTCGTCCGTTGCACTGTATTTACAATCAGTGGTTTGAGCCCACGCCATGCCGGACATCGCCATCCAACGCATCCACCGCACGCGCCTCCTGCAGATCTGGCGGTCCGCGGGCTGGCCCTGCCGCGATGCGATCGAGATCGACCTGCTCGCGGCCGGCATGGTGCGGCTGGCGCAAGAGCCGGGCGGCCACGAGGTGCTGCGCCTCACCGATGCCGGCATCGTCTGCCTGGCCGAAGCGCGGCAGAAGGGCGCGCGCGCCCTCAGCGCCCACGACCGGCTGGCGATGCGCTTCTCGGAGCAATTGCGCGCGGCGGGGCGCATCGTCTGGCGCGAGCTGTCGCTGCGCGCGGCGGTGGAGGCGCTGCCGACCGCGCCCGTACCTGCACCTGCACCTGCACCTGCACCTGCACCTGCACCTGCACCTGCACCTGCACCTGCACCTGCACCTGCACCTGCATCCACTCCGGCACCCGGTTCGCAGACGGCACCCATGCCCGTGCCCGCCGGCCGCCTGGCCTTGCGCGGGCTGTGGGACGACGACGAGGAGGGCGCAGGCGGCGCATGCGCCCCCACACCCGCGGTGGCGCGCATCTGGCGCATGGCGCGCCCTGATCTGTTCTCGATCCGGCACACCAGCGTGCCCGCCTACCTGCAGCCCATGGTGCACGAGGTGAAGGCCAGCCGCGCCGACCTGCTCTCCGACCTGCGGCATGCGGCCAAGCGCGAGGCCTACCAGTGGCTCTGCGAGGAGTGCTACTACGTCTTCCCCGCGGGCATCGCCCGGCCCGAGGAAATCCCCGAGCCGTTCGGCGTGTGGGTGCTGCACGGCACGATCGAGACCGGCCGTTTCGAGCTGCTGCGCCCCGCGCGCCATGCGCGTTGCCCGCTACCCTTCGCCGTCTGGATGGCGCTGTGCCGGGCCACGCCGATGTACGGCGACGGCGAGCCCGCGCAGGCGCTGCTGGGCGAAGGGGGGGAGGGTGCGGAGACCGGCGCGGTGGCCGGCGGCATGCCGGGCTCTGCCCAGGACGGGCCCGTGCCCGCGGCGCAGCCCTGACGGAGCGCACCATGCAGGCGGTGCCCATGGCCGTGCCCCCGGACGGCGCGGAGCCGGCGTCCGGCCCGCAGCAGGATCCGGGCCTGGACCCCAGCTACACCGTCGCGGTGCGCGAACTGTGCGAGTTCACCGCCAAGGCCGGCGACCTGGACCTGCGCTTCACACCGGCGCCCACCGCGCTCGAAGGCATCGCCGGCCATGCGGTGGTGGGCGGGCGGCGCGGCGCCGGCTACGAGCGCGAGGTGACGCTCGCCGGCGACTGGCGCGACGGCCCGCTGCACCTGCGGGTGCGGGGCCGGGCCGATGGTTTCGATGCCGCCGCCGGCCGGCTGGAAGAGGTCAAGACCTTCAAGGGCCGGCTGGACCGGCAGCCCGCGTCGCACCGCGCATTGCACTGGGCGCAGGCCAAGGTCTACGGCTGGCTGCTGTGCGAGGCGCGGCAGCTCGGCGCGGTCGAGGTGGCGCTGGTGTACTTCGACATCGGCACCCAGCAGGAGGTGGTGTTCACCGAGCGCTGCACCGCCGAAGCGCTGCGCGCGCATTTCGACACGCAGTGCCGCCGCTTCGTGGCCTGGGCCGCGCAGGAGGTGGCGCACCGCCGGGCGCGCGACGCCGCCCTGGCCGCGCTGGCGTTCCCGTTCGGCGCCTTCCGCACCGGGCAACGGCCCCTGGCCGAGGCCGTCTACCGCGCCGCCACCGCCGGCCGCTGCCTGCTGGCCCAGGCGCCCACGGGCATCGGCAAGACGGCGGGCACGCTGTTCCCGCTGCTGAAGGCGGCGCCCGGCGAGCGGCTGGACAAGATCTTCTTCCTGGCCGCCAAGACCTCGGGCCGGCAGGTGGCGCTGGACGCGCTGGCGCGCATGGCGGGGCCCGCGCGCGAGGACGGCCGCGGCGGCGCCCTGCCGCTGCGCGTGCTGGAACTCGTCGCGCGCGAGAAGGCCTGCGAGCACCCGGGCCAGGCCTGCCATGGCGACGCCTGCCCGTTGGCGCGCGGCTTCTACGACCGGCTGCCCGCCGCCCGCGCCGCGGCGCTCGGCCCGCGCGCCTTCGCCACGAACGTTGCGACCGCCCCGACCGCCACCCACGCCACTGGCCCGCTGGCGCTGGACCAGGCCCGCGTGCGCGAGGCCGCGCTGGCCCACGGCGTGTGCCCCTACTACCTCTCGCAGGAGCTGGCGCGCTGGGCCGACGTGGTGGTGGGCGACTACCACTACTACTTCGACCTGGGCGCGATGCTGCACGGCCTCGCGCAGGCCAACCAGTGGCGCGTGGCCGTGCTGGTGGACGAGGCGCACAACCTCGTCGAGCGCGGGCGCCGCATGTACACGGCCGAACTGCTGCCCGGCACGCTGCACGAGGCGCGCCGCTCGCCCACGGCCGCCGCGGTGCCGGTCGTGAAGAAGGCGCTGGACCGCATCCGCCGCGCGTGGGTCGCGTTGGACAAGGCGGTGGAAGCGCAGGCGCCGGCGGCCGCGCGGCCCGCGGGCGCGGCCAGCTACGTGGTGCAGCCGGAAGGCTTTCCGCCGAAGCTGCTGGCGGCGCTGCAACAGGGCAGCAGTTCCCTGGGCGAGCATTTCGCCGAACACCCCGAGCAGGCCGACGGCGCGCTGCAGGCCTTCTACCTCGAAGCCCTGCAGGCGCTGCGCATGGCCGAACTGCTCGATGCCCACTCCCTCGTGGACGTGCAGCGGCCCGCAGGCGCCGCGCCGGGCGGCTCCACGGTCTGCGTGCGCAACATCGTGCCCGCGCCCTTCCTCGCGCCGCGCTTCGCCGCCGCCCGCACCGCCACGCTGTTCTCGGCCACGCTGGCGCCCACGCGCTACTACGCCGACCTGCTGGGCCTGCCCGCAGGGCATGCGGCCACCGAGGTCGCTTCCCCCTTCGCCGCCGCGCAGTTGCAGGTGCAGGTGGCCCGCCACATCTCCACGCGCTACGCGCACCGCGCCGCCTCGGCCGTGCCCATCGCCGACCTGATGGCGCGGCAGTTCAGCGAGCGGCCCGGCAACTACCTGGCGTTCTTCAGCAGCTACGACTACCTCGCCCAGGTGGCCGAGGCCTTCGCCCGCCGCCATCCGGCGCTGCCGCACTGGTGCCAGTCCCGTCGCATGCAGGAGGCCGAGCAGCGCGCCTTCCTGGCCCGTTTCACGGAGGACAGCGAGGGCATCGGCTTCGCCGTGCTCGGCGGCGCCTTCGCCGAGGGCATCGACCTGCCCGGGCGTCGGCTGATCGGCGCCTTCCTCTCCACGCTGGGCCTGCCGCAGATCAA
Source organism: Acidovorax sp. PRC11 (assembly GCF_031844105.1). Lineage (NCBI taxonomy): Bacteria > Pseudomonadati > Pseudomonadota > Betaproteobacteria > Burkholderiales > Comamonadaceae > Acidovorax > Acidovorax sp. PRC11. The sequence goes on from NZ_JAUZUQ010000012.1 coordinate 87,298, forward strand.
CCCGGTGAACGAGCAGATCCGCGCGCGCATGGAGCAGCTCTTCGGGGCCGGCTACGACTACACCTACCTCTACCCGGGCCTGCAGAAGGTCGTGCAGGCCGCGGGCCGCGTGATCCGCACGCCGAGCGACGAGGGCGTGGTGCACCTGATCGACGACCGTTTCGCGCGGGCCGAGGTGCGGCGGCTGCTGCCGCGCTGGTGGGAGGTGTGATGGTTTCGCATACGGTACGTATGTGGATTAACATACGCGCCGTATGCCAAAGCGATCATCTCCTTCCGCGCAGGCCGCGCCGGCCCCGCGCCGCACGCGCGCCGACGCCATGGCCGCCACGCGTGCCCGCCTGCTGGCCGTGGCCCGCCGTGCTTTTGCCGAGCAGGGCTACGCCGGCACGTCGATGGACGATTTCACGGCCGAGGCCGGGCTCACCCGCGGGGCGCTCTACCACCACTTCGGCGGAAAGCAGGGGCTGCTGGTGGCGGTCATCGGGCAGATCGAGGCCGAAGTGGGCGAGCGCCTGCAGGAAGTCTCCCAGGCCGCGCCCGATCCGTGGGAGGGACTGCGCCGCCGCTGCCAGACCTACCTCGAGCTGGCCCTGGTGCCCGAGATCCGCCGCATCATCCTGCAGGATGCGCGCGCGGTGTTCGGCGACGTTCCGCAGGCCGCGCAATCGGTGGCCATCGCCGCGCTGGAAGAGGCCCTGCAAGGCCTGATCGCCAGCGGCACCGTGGCGCCCGTGCATGCGGGAGTGACGGCGAGGATGCTCTATGGCGCGGTCACCGAGGCCTCGTTCTGGATCGCCGAGCCGGACGGCGACCCGGCCGCGCGCCTCGCCCAGGCACAGCGCGGGCTCGACCGGCTGCTGGCAGGCCTGCTCGCCCACTGACGGCATTTTCTCCACCACGCAACCAGGAGCACACGGCCATGCAGTGGCGCAACACCGCGACCCGCTTCGGCGCGCTCGCCCAATTCTTCCACTGGACGAGCGCCGCCGCGTTCATCGGCGCCTATGCCGTCGTCTACTACGTCATCTGGTGCATGGACGACACCTCGGACGCGTCCCTGCCCGTGCTGAACATCCACTGGGTGCTGGGACTGCTGGTGGGCTTCCTGGTATTGCCGCGGCTGCTCTGGCGGTGGCTGGACGCGCAGCCCGACGACCCGCCGGGCGCGCCGCTCGAACATGCGCTCGCCCGTGCCGCGCACTGGGGTCTGTACGGACTGCTGATCGTGATGCCGCTCACCGGCTACATCGGCACCGGGGCACCGACGGATTTCGGCCTGTTCACCGTTCCCGGCTTCAACGACACGGCCCTGTTCCGCTGGATCGGCCGCACCTGGGGCGTGGGCTGGGAGGCCTTCGAGGCGCCGATCGATGCCGTGCACCACTTCATCGGCCAGTACGTGGCCTGGGCCGTCGTGCTGCTGCACGTGGCGGCCGCGCTCTACCACCACCGGGTGCGCCGTGACGGCGTTCTGGAGCGCATGCTGCCGGGGGCGCGATGAGGGCTAGACCGTCCGGCTTACGCAGCCCTGACGACTGCAGGGCCCCAGTACCACGGTGGGACAATGGATTACAAAAGTTCACGATTCCTCCCCATTTGGGTATAACGTACCCACTATTCGGAGGAGAGCGCTTTGGGTTTCAAACAATGGGCAGCCGCTGCGTTGCTGGCCTGCGCCATGGGCGCGCACGCCTACGAGCCCCAGGCGGGCACCTGGGTCGTCACTTCGGAGGTGAACGGCAAGCCCGGCCGGGGCCTGTCGGTGGACGTGCAGAACGGCACCCTCGCGCTGCAGATGTACGCCTATGAAGGCAACGGGCAGCCGACCTTCTACCTGGCCGTCGGGCAGGTGTCCAACAACCGGGTCACGGCGCGCCTGAACCGCTACACCGGCGGGCCGTACTTCGGCGGCCCCGCGCAGTCCGGCGCCGAAGCCGGCAGCCCCGGCAACGTCAGCATCCGCTTCACGAGCGGCACCACCGGCTTCATCACCTTCCCGAACGAGCCCGAAAAAGCGATTTCCCGCTTCAATTTCGGCTACCCCCGCACGGCGCCCAGCCTCCTGGGCCTCTGGACCTTCACCTCGATCGGCTCCGAAGGCGTGCGCACCGACGCCGTGCAGCTGAGCGGCTTCCAGCCGGCCACCCGCAGCGGCAACGGCCTGGCCGTCAGCAGCGACGGGCTCTTCGGGTGCGAGCACCAAGTGTCCGGCGAGCTGGCCGGCACGGTGCTGTGCGTGCGGGTCACGAGCGGCGGCTCGCTGCTGCGCGCGTATGCGATGAACTACAGCGTGAACGACGGCGAAGGCTACTCGCAGGGCGCTTCCAGCAATACCCAGCAGCTCATGGTGGTGCGCCGCGTGGCGACGCTCCAGGGCGACGGCACGGGCATCGTCTACAAGGCGTCCGAAGAGGCTTCCACGCCGCCTTCGCCCCTGCTGCAGCAGGCCCTGCGCGACCAGCTGGAGGCCGTGGCCCGCGAAGCCGCCGCGCCCTGAACGGGCAGGGCAGGGCCGCCCGGGCGATCGGGTGTCCCCGTGGGGCCACGATGACGCCGTTCCGGGCCCTGCCGCCATAACGCCGCAGCCGCCGTAGCACCCCAGCCGCCGGGCCCGGCACGGCACTGGTACGTGCCGCGTCCACGGCCGGGCAGGTGCCGGCGGACGTGGCATTCCGGCCCGCCCCGGCGCAGAATCCCAGCCGGGCCGCCTGTGCGCCTGCGTGCGCAGGGCGCGGCCCGGTCCGGAGTGCCATGCCCCCTTCGTCCATCGATCCACCCCGCCCGCCCCAGGCGCCGCTGGCACGCCTGCTGGCGGAAGCTGCCCTGCAGCGGCAGGGCATGCTGCTCGGCAGCGACCGGGCCGACGGATCCGCGCCGGCGGCTGCTCCGGCGCCCGGGGCGGCGGCTGCGCCTCCCCCTCTGCCGCTCCCTTCCGCCGACCGGGTGAGCGTCTCCCCCGAAGCCCGCGAGCGGGCGCGCACCGCGGAGGCCGCCGCGGGCGGCGCAGGCACGGCGCCGCCGCCACGCGCCGGCATGGCGGGCGGTGCGCCGTCCGGCGTGCCCGGCCGGGAATCCCCTGCCGCGGGCCGCCTGGCGGGCGGTGCCTCGCCCGGCATGGCCCTGCCGGCGCCCGCCGCCACGGCAGGCCCGGGCGTGGTGGGGGGCGCGGGCGAGGCCTGGCCGGCCGGCGGGGTTTCGGGCCCGATGCGCACGCTGCTCGGCCTGCTGGCGCACCGCCTGGGAGAGGGCAGCGGCGGGGAGGCCGTGCGCGTGGTGGCGGCACAGCCGTGGACGGCCGGGCTGGCCCAGGGCCTGCGCGATGCCCTGGCCGCGCAGGGCGGGGCGGCGGCCGCCCTGCAGACCTGGCGCGTGGGCCAGGGCAGCGTCCTGGCGCAGGACGGCGAGCGCGGATTCACCTTCACGCTCCAGGTGCCCGCCGCCTGGGCGGAGCGCGGTGCGACCGCCGCGGCATCAGCATCGGCTGCGGGCGCCGCTACCGCCACGGCAGGCGCGCCCGGTGCGTCGGGCCCGAATGCCGCAAGCACTGCGGCGCCCTCGCTGGCACTGCCGTTCCCGGGGCGGATGGGCCGGCTTGATTCGGGTGTGTTCGCGCTGGTGCTGCAGCAGGGAGCGGGCGAGCCAGGCGCGGCGGGCCGCACCAGCGCATTGCTGTCACTGGAGTTCCAGCCACCGCCGCAGGCCGCGCTCTATGGCCGCGAGTGGATGCAGCAGGCGGCGATGCGGGCCGACCCCTGGCTGCAGATGGCGGCGCTGCAGGCGGGTGGATGGCGTCCGGAGGACGAGGAAGCGGAGGCCGCCGCACGCCGGGGCGCACTGCCGGCCTGCGACCAGCCGGGCTGCCCCTACGAGGGCCGCGCGCCCTGCGCGCAGCCCTTCTGCCTGGCACTGCGCGTCGAGCCCCGCCGCCCGGCCTGACCGGTGCTTTTGCCATGCCATAGAAAAAAGCCGCCAGGCCCGGGTAGGGCGCTGGCGGCTTCTTCCTGCCATGCACGCTCGGTGGGCGCGCACGGCGGGGAGGGCATCGGTCTTGCCGAAGTCAGTGCATCAGGGATACAGGCCGCGCATTTCGCGGGCGTGCAGGATGCGCTGGCAGGCCACGATGAAGGTGGCGGTGCGCAGCGTCACCTTGTGTTCCTGCGCGACGTGCCAGATGCCGGCGAAGGCCTCCTGCATGATGCGCACCAGGCGGGCGTTGATCTCGTCCTCGCTCCAGAAGAAGCTGGAGAAGTCCTGCACCCATTCGAAGTAGCTGACCGTCACGCCGCCGGCGTTGGCGATCACGTCGGGCAGCACCAGCACGCCCTTGTCGGCCAGGATGTCGTCCGCCTCGGTGGTGGTCGGGCCGTTGGCGCCTTCGATCACCAGCTTGGCCTTGATCTGGCCGGCGTTGTCCTTGGTGATCTGGTTCTCCAGCGCGGCGGGGATGAGGATCTCGCACTCCACGCCCCAGAAGTCGTCCTTCGCCATCGCCTCGGCGCCGGCGAAGCCGCCCACGCCGCCGGTCTGCTTGACGTGCGCCAGCAGGGCGGGCACGTCCAGGCCGCTCTTGTTGATGATGGTGCCGGTGTGGTCCTGCACGGCGACGACCTTGGCGCCCGCCTCGGCGAACAGCTTGCCGGCGATGCCGCCCACGTTGCCGAAGCCCTGCACGGCGATGCGCGCGCCCTCGATCGGCAGGCCCGTCAGCTTGGCCGCCTCGACGCCCACGGTGTACACGCCGCGGCCCGTGGCCTCGACGCGGCCCAGCGAGCCGCCCAGGTCCACCGGCTTGCCGGTGACCACGCCGGTGGCGGTGGCGCCCACGTTCATCGAGTACGTGTCCATCATCCAGGCCATGACCTGGCCGTTGGTGTTCACGTCGGGTGCGGGGATGTCCTTCGAGGGGCCGATCAGCAGGCCGATCTCGCTGGTGTAGCGGCGCGTCAGGCGCTCGAGTTCGCCGCGCGAGAGCTTCTTGGGATCGACGCGGATGCCGCCCTTGGCGCCGCCGTAGGGCACGTTCACGGCCGCGTTCTTCACCGACATCCAGGCCGAGAGGGCCATCACCTCGGACAGCGTCACGTCCTGGTGGAAGCGCACGCCGCCCTTGCCGGGGCCGCGGCTCAGGTTGTGCTGAACGCGGTAGCCCTCGAAGTGGGCGATGGTGCCGTTGTCCATTTCGATGGGAACGTCCACGATCAGGATGCGCTTGGGACGCTTGAGCGTTTCCACCCACCGCGCGAGGCCGCCGAGGTACGGCGTGACGCGGTCCACCTGCTGCAGGTAGTTGCCCCAGGGGCCGAGGTGGTCGGCCTGCAGGTAGGAGGGCACGGCGTGCTGGACGAGGGTGTCGTTGGTGTTCGACATGAAGGGGTTCCTTGGAGGATCGGGGTCAGGAGAAGGACTTTATGCCTCGCCTCCCGCACTGTCCAAGGCCGGTGCGTTACAGAATCATGCATTTAATGCATAGACCCTCCAGCGGCGTTCCCGCGCCGCCGCCGCTTCACTCCACCGTGAAATGCGCCAGCGCCGGATCGCCTTCGGGATAGCGCAGATCCAGGTTCTGCAGCACCGCGCGCAGCACGGTGGCGATCATCAGGTTGCGGTGCGTCTTGGAATTTGCCGGCACGATGGTCCAAGGCGCCCAGGGCGTGTGGGTGGCCGGCAGCAGCGCCTCGTAGGCACGCTGGTAGTCGTCCCATTGCTTGCGCGCCGCGATGTCGCCCATCTCGAACTTCCAGTGCTTGGCCGGGTCGTCCAGCCGGGCCTGCAGGCGCTCGCGCTGCTCGTCCTTGCCGATGTGCAGCATGAACTTGACGATCACGGTGCCGGTCTCGGCCAGCATGCGCTCGAAGTCGTTGATGTGCGCCAGGCGCTGGGCGTGCTGCTCGGGCGTGATCCAGCCCTGCACGACGGGCACCAGCACGTCTTCGTAGTGGCTGCGGTTGAAGACCACGGTTTCGCCGGCCGCGGGCACCTGGGCATGGATGCGCCAGAGGTAGTCGTGCGCGCGCTCGGTCTCGGTGGGCGCCTTCCAGCCCACCACGCGCACGCCGAGCGGGCTGGTCTGGCCGAACACGCCGCGCACGGTGCCGTCCTTGCCCGAGGTGTCGGTGCCCTGCAGCAGCACCAGCAGCTTGAAGCGGCGGTCGGCGTAGAAGAGGTTCTGCAGGCCGTCCAGTTCGGCGGCCAGGTCCTGCACGGCGGCCTTGTCGGTGGCCTTGTCGCCGAGGGAGAAGGGCCTCTTGCCGGGATCGAAGTCGCCCAGGGAGAAGGACTGCGACTTGCCGGCGGGCCGGGGCTGCCAGCGGGCCCAGCGCTCGGCCAGCGCCGGGTCGCGCAGCTGGAACGTCTGGGCGCCGGGATGGGGGGTGTCGGACATGGGAAGGCTCCTGGTCTGCGGCGCGGCGCAGGGGGAGGCCGCGCTGCCGCTATGCATCTTATAGCGGCAGCGGCTTTCCGCTGCGGTGGCCGCGGCCGGGCCCGCCCGGCCTCAGAACTTCACCTGCACCCCCGCCACCACCTGCCGGCCCAGGCCCGGGATGACGGCGATGGCATTCCACGACGCGGCGGCGTAGTGCTTGTCGAACAGGTTGTTCACGTCCAGCGTGAGCCGGGTGCGCGGGTCGATCTGCCAGTAGCCCGTGAGGCGCGCGGTGGTGTAGGCGGGCAGCCGGTAGGTGTCGGTGGCGGTGCCCGTGCGCTCGCCCACGTGCACCAGGCCCGCGCCCACGCCGTAGCGCCCGCCCGAGGCCAGGCGGTCTTCGCGGAGGGCGAACAGGCCGGCGCTCACGCGCGGAATGCCCAGCAGGCGCTTGCCCACCAGGGCGGGGTTGTTGTCGCGCAGCACTTCGGTGTCGGTGAAGGCCGCGTTGGCCGTCAGGCGCCAGTGGGCATCCAGCCGGCCGGCCACGTCGGCCTCGATGCCGCGGCTGCGTACCTCGCCCGCCGCCACGCTGAAATTGCCGTTGTTCGGGTCGCGCGTGAGCACGTTGGTCTTGCGGATGTCGAACACCGCCATCGAGGCGTTCAGGCGCTGGTCGGGCGACTGCCACTTGGCGCCGGCCTCCCATGCCTTGCCCTCCTGCGGATCGAAGGCGTTGCCTGCGGCGTCGGCCCCGGCGTTGGGGCGGAACGAGCGGCCGTAGGAGACGTACACCGAGCTGTCCGGCGTGACCATGTAGCTCAGGCCCACGCGCGGCGTGGCGGCCGAGTGCTGCTGCACCTGGCGCGCATTCGCCATCCAGTTCACGAAGTCCTGGTGGAAGCGGTCGAAGCGCAGGCCCGCCATCAGCTTCCAGCGCGGCGTCAGGTCGATCTGGTCCTGCAGGAACAGGCCGGTGGCGCGCAGGCGGTCGTCCTGCAGATAGCCCTGCACCAGCGGGCCGCGCGGCACGGTGCCGTAGACCGGCGCGTAGATGTCGATGGGGTACTTTTGCGCGGAATAGCGGATGTCCTGCCCCATGTACAGGCGCCAGGATTCCACGCCCGCGAGCACCGTGTGGCGCAGGCCGCCCGTGCTGAACTTGCCCTCCACCTCGCCCTGCACCGACACGTCGCGCGAGGGCAGGGTGCGCCAGCTGTCGGTGCGCGCCAGCGTACGCCCGTCGGCGGCCAGCAGGCCGATCTGGCCCGTGCCGAAGTCCACGGCATTGCCGTAGAACTCGGTCTCGCGGTAGGTGCCGCCCAGGCGCGTGCGCCAGCCGCCGCCCAGGTCATGGTCGAGCGTGACCTGGTGCGTGTCGCCGTTCACGTGCAGGTTGCCGCGGTCGGGCTCCTGCAGGAAACGGTCGGCGGGCAGGGCCAGGGCGTTGCCGCCCACCTGCACCACGCCCCGGTCCAGCGGCGTGCGGATGCGGATGATCTCGGCCTCGTACTGCAGCACGGTGTCGGCGCCGAGCGTCCAGGTGAAGGCCGGGGCGACCACGTACTTGCGGTTGTCCACCAGGTGCGTGCGGCTGGTGCCGTCCTCGGCCACCACGTTCAGGCGGTAGGCGAGGTTCTGCGTGATCGGGCCGGTGGTGTCCAGCGTGGCGCGGCGCAGGCCCAGCGTGCCGATCTGCAGGCCGGCGCTGTGCGCGGCGGTGAACTGCGGCTTCTTCGTGACCACGTTGAGCGTGCCGCCGGGCTCGCTGCTGCCGTAGAGCGCGGCGGCCGGGCCCTTCAGGAACTCCACCCGCTCGATGGTGGCCGCATCGCGCTGCGGGCCGTAGCCGCGGCCGGAGGCGAAGCCGTTGAGCAGCGAGCCGCCGTCGGTGTTGCTGAAGCCGCGGATCGCGTAGTTGTCCCAGGTGCCGCCGAAGTCGTTCATGCGGGTGACGCCGCTCACGAAGTCCACGGTGTCGGCCAGGCGCCGCGCGCCCAGGTCTTCGATGAGCTGGCGGGGCACCACGCGCACGGCCTGCGGGGTTTCGATGAGCGGGGTGTCGGTGCGCGTGGCGGCGGTGTTGCGCTGCACGCCCTGGTAACCCTGGGCCGCATCGCCCGCGTCGCGCACCTGCACTTCCTGCAGCGTGGCGGTGGCCGGCGTGCCCGTGCCCGCGGTGGGCGCCGGGGCCGGCGAGGGTTCGGGGGCGGTCTGCGCCGCGGCGATGCGCGCGGCGGACAGCACGCAGAGCGTGACCAGGGAGAGGGCCAGGGGCGGGCGGCGGCGCGACGGCGCCGTGGGCAGGGGCTGGGACATGTCGGAGCGTTGGACGGTGAGGATCGGGCCAGGCAACGCGGCGGGATGCCGCGGCCTGCGGCATCCGGGCCCGGCCGTTGCGGGCGGCGATGATACATGCAATGAGATTTATTCTCATCAATTGTCGCGCCGCCGTGGCGCGGATCCGTCACCCGCCATGGGGCATGCGCCTGCCTGCCCGGGCATGGCGTCCTGCCTCCGTCTCCGGGGGCGGTCTACCTCACTTCAGCGGGTTCTCCGGCTCCTTGCCCGCCAGCGCCTTGTCGTTGCGGCAGGTCGCCAGCGGCTGCGAGCGGGCCGAGACGATGTTCGCCACTTCCTGCGTTCCGGGGCGGGCGCTCATCTTCAGGCAGGCGCAGCCGTAGCCCGCGCTGCCGTTGCCGGTCTGCACCCAGCGGGACTTGGAGAACGCGGGCCACTTTCCTCCGGCCTGGTGCCCGCCCTGCACGCCGACCGTCCACTCGCCGTCCTTGTCCACCAGCGTGGCGTTGCCCGGCGTCGGGTTGTCGAACCAGCCGCAGCGGTTCTGTGCCGCCGCCGCCGCAGCGGTGGCATTCGGCGGGGCACCGGCGGCCGCGAGCTGGCAGGCGCCGGCCCACAGCAGGGCATGGACGAGGAGCCGGGTGGTCCGGGGGCGGCGGGCTGGGGAAGGGGACTGGGTCATGGCGGGATCAGGGCTGGGCTGCGGGAGCGGGGGCGTTGGCGGCCGCGGGAACCGATTTCAGAAGGATGGCTTCGAATTTCCGGGCGATCGCGGCGATGTCCTCGGCATGATCGCTGCCGTTGACCATCCTGCGGGCCGTCACGTAGTCGGTCACGTCGCCCGCGAAATACATCGAGAACTTGCGGCCGTTCGCGAAGCCGGCGCCCGTGCGCATGCCGTGCGACATCAGGGCATAGGCGACTTCCGCCGTCTTCACCAGTTCCGGATCGTTCAGCAGGTCGAGCCCGCGGCCCAGGGCCACACCCGCCTTGGCGTAGTTGGACCACCAGGTCAGCTGGACGTAGCCGCGGCCGTAGTAGGCGTGCTCGGCACCGTCGTCGGCGTCGTAGACCTTGCTCGCGGCGCCGCCGTCCTTGGTGCCCATGGTGGCGCCCTTGGTGAGCGGCGACACGTCGCCCCCGGCCGTCACCTTGAACTGGTCGCCGTCCTGCTCGGTGATGCGCACGCCGCCGTCCGGCAGCGGTTTGACCTTGACGGGCTCGTGGTACTGCCGCCCCTTGCCGTGGCCGATCTCGCTCACGGGCGCCATGGTCATCAGCCATTTCCGCTGCTTGAGGACCACCGGCTTCTTGTGCTTGTCCAGGATCGGCTGGCCCTTCTTGTTGGTCGCCACCCTGGTGATGGTCTGCGGCGAGGTGGTCTCCCACATCACGGTCGCCAGCATGTAGGCGGCCTGGCGCACGTCGTTGATGGCCGTGTCGCGCTCGATCATGCCGAGCAGGCTCAGCATGTCCGGGATGGCGGCGGCGCTGTAGCGGCCGCTCGTGCTGAAGCGCTCGGTGAATTCTTCCTGGAAGACGACGCGGTTGTAGGGGCCGGTGTGGTGGTAGTTGATTTTCTGCGGCGCTGGCATGGGTCGGGGTGGTTCCATCCGTCGGTCGGGCCGCCAGTCTAGGGCGCCTGGGCGCACCGCCGTTTTGCCGTTTGTAATTTCTGCAAACCGATTTGTGCGGCGGGCCGCACGGCCGCTCCCGCATTCAGCCGTCCCGGTCCGCCGCGGTCTTCGCGGAAGCGCGGATCCATTCCACGAAACGCCGTGCGCCGAGGCCCTGCGGGCGCTCCTTGGACCACACCACGTCCACCCACAGTTTCACGCCGTTGCTGAGGTTGTCGAACGGCATCTCGACCAGCGTGCCGGCGTGGATGCGCGGCTCCACCAGTTCGCGCGGCTGCCAGCCCCAGCCCAGGCCGGCTTCGATCAGGCCCAGCGCCGCCAAGTGGTTGTCGGCGCGCCAGTGGTGGCGCGCGAAGACGAAGCGCGGATCGGTCTGCGCCAGGTCGCGGCCGGCCACGACGATCTGGCGGGTGGTGGTGAGGTGGGCCTCGCTGAGCGGCGCGCCCGCGGCGGCCTGCATCACCGGATGCTGCGGCGCGATGACGGCCACCAGCGTGGCGCTGCCCACTTCCTGGAAGCCTTCGCGCCCGTCCAGGCTGGAGCGCTCGAACACCAGCGCCAGCTGGGCGCGTCCGGCATGCAGCAGGGCCATGGCATCGGCCTGCGGCGCGGCCAGCACCTCCACCTGCAGTTGCGGATAGTCGGCGGTGAGCGCGGCCAGCGCCTCGGTCCACGGGCCGGCCAGCAGCTCGGGCGCGATCGCGATCGTCAGGCGCTCCTCCAGCCCCTGCGTGAGCGACAGGGCCTGCGCATTCAGTTGCCGCAACTGCGCGCCCAGCAGCCGCGCCTGCGGCTCCAGCGCACGGGCCGCGGGGGTGGGGCGGGGCTCGCGCCCGCTGCGGTCGAACAGCTGCACGGCGAGCTCGGCCTCCAGGTGGGCGATGGTCATGCTCACGGCCGAGGGCACCCGCGACAACGCCCGCGCCGCGGCGGAAAACGATCCGTGGTCCAGCACGGCCAGGAACACCTGCACGCTGTCGGAAGAAAAAGCCATGGCAGCGAAGTATCAGAAAAACTGAAAGAAGCTGACTTTATATATCAGTGCCGCGCACATAAAGTGCCCCCATGTTCTCCACTCCGTCTTCGACCGTTTCCCGTCCTTCCGGCCTGCAGGGCCCCGTCCGCCGCGTGGTGTACGTCACGCTGTACGAACTCATCGCCATCGCCTTCGCCACGTTCGGGATGATGTGGGCGACCGGGCAGGGCGCGGGCCACTCGGGCGCCGTCGCCGCGATCGCCTCGGGCATCGCCATCGTGTGGAACGTGGTGTTCAACTGGGCGTTCGAGCGCTGGGAGTCGCGCCAGGCGGTGCGCGGCCGCAGCACGGCGCGGCGCGTGGCGCACGCGATCGGCTTCGAGGGTGGCCTGGCGCTGGTCCTCGTGCCCGTGCTGGCCTGGTGGTTCGGCATCGGCCTGTGGGAGGCTTTCGTGATGGACATGGGCCTGCTGCTGTTCTTCCTGGGCTACACCTTCGTGTTCAACTGGGTGTTCGACCGCGTGTTCGGCCTGCCGGCGTCGGCGCAGGGCTGACCGGGCTGCGTCTTGCGCCTGGGTTCGGGGTGGCCTGTGGTGGTGGCATGCCCCGCTCCGCGAATGTCCCCCGGCCTGCGGCCTCCTCCTTGATTTCGCTGCGCGGGGCATGCCACCACCGCAGGCGGCCAGCGCCGCTGCGGCTTTGCGAAGGCTGGCGCGGCAGAGCGTTGAAATGGTCGGGAGTGCCGGGTAGCCCCTGCAGCGAAATCAAGGAGGAGGCGAAGCCGGGGGACATTCGCGGAAGGGGCTACCCGGTGCTCCCGGCCCGCGCGGGACTCCAATGCCGGCAGCTATGGCCACCTGCGGGCATCGGTACCATCAGCGCCCCCGGGGCGAATAACCGCTCTCGATCCACGCCAGCGCGCTGCCCTGGCCGAGCCTGAAGTTCGCCTCCACGCGCGCCTCGCCCAGCAGCTGTCCGGAAGCGTCGTGCGCCGTCAGCACGGCGTACGGATATTCCTCGTCCGGCACGATGCGCAGCGCCACGCGGACGAGGTCCGCGCCGGCACCCACGGCCACCTCCTTGTGCAGCTGCGCATGCAGTTGCTGCTCGTGGCGGCGCAGCACTTCGGAGGCGGTCTTGACCAGCGTGTGGAAGGCGGTCACGTCCAGCGGCTTGGGGTTCTTCTTGTCGCGGCCCATCGTCCACGGGCCCACCAGCGCCGGCTCGGATTCGCCGCGCAGCGTCATCGACACGGCCCAGCCGTCGTCGTCTTCGTTCTTGATCACTTCGGCCGTCCAGCGGCCGTCGCTCCACAGGCGCGCCTCCTGGATCGGCGCTTCGTGGTCGTCGGGCGATGCCTCGTCGGTGTTCTGCAGGGGAGAGTCGTTCATCGCTGCATTGTCCGGCACGCGGCCGGCCGAGTGGCGGCAACGGTAGCCGCGGCGCGGGGGCCCGCCACCGGCCGCAATCGCGCCACGAACTCGCGTGCCGCCGCGCTGCGCGACGCGTCCCGGCGCCACAGCACGCCCGCGCGGCGCACCGTGGCGGGATCGGTCAGCGTGATCGCGCGCATGCCCGGCCCGGCCTGGCCCGCCGCGCGCTCGGCCGCGATGGTGGCGAGCGGCCCGCCGCGGCAGGCGTGCAGCAGCGCGTCCACCGACTCCATCTCCACCCGCACCACCGGCGCCACGCCGGCCTGGGCGAAGGCCGCGTCGATCATGCGGCGCGTGGCGAAGCTCTGCGGCAGCAGCGCCAGCGGCACGCCGGCCAGCTCGCGCATGCGCAGGCTGCGGCGGCGCGCGAGCGCGTGGCCCGCATGCACCACCAGCTGCAGGCGCTCCTCGAAGAGCGGCTCCGCCTCGATCTCTTCGCGTTGCGCGGGATGGAAGGAGATGCCCACGTCCAGCCGCCCGGCGATCAGCTGCTCTTCGATCGGGCCGCCGCGCAGGTCGCGCACCACCACCTGCACGCCCGGGTAATCCGCGCTGAAGGCGGCCACCGCGTCCGGCACGAGGTGCGTGAGGAAGGTGGGAATCACGCCCACGGTGAGCGTGCCCGCCTGCAGCCCCGCCATGTCGGCCAGCGCCATGCGGCCGGCCTCCAGCTCCCGCAGCGCGCGCGCCGCGTGGCTGCGGAAGGCCATGCCCGCCTGCGAGAGCTTCAGCCCCCGCCCCAGCCGGTCGAAGAGCGGCAGGCCCAGTTCGGCCTCCAGCTGCCGCAGCCCGTGCGACAGGGTGGACTGGGTGACGAACAGCGCGTCGGCCGACTGCGTGAGGTGCTCGGTCTCGGCCACGCTCAGGAAATAGCGCAACTGGCGCAGCTCCATGGAAAGGTTCTCCGGACAGGTGCAGGAAATCGTTCGATGGGATCGAACGGAGCGTGCGATATATACCATTGGATCGGATGCTTTCCGCGGGATAAGGTCGCACCCGAAGCCCGCACATCCACCCGTCCCCCCCCATGACCGCACCTGCTCCCGCCGGCCTGCGCATCGAGCGCATCGAGGCCCGCATCCTCGACATTCCCACCATCCGGCCGCACAAGTTCTCGTTCGGCGCCATCCACCGCCAGAGCCCGGTGGTGGTGCAGCTGTGGCTGTCGGACGGGGCCTGCGGCTTCGGCGAGGCCGCCACCATCGGCGGCCCGTCGTGGAACGAGGAATCCCCCGAAACCATCCTGCACGCCATCACGCAGTACCTCGGCCCCGCGGTGGCCGGGCAGGACGCGGGCCGCTTCGAGCAGTTGCTGCAGCGCATGGACGCCGTCTGCAAGGGCAACCGCTTCGCCAAGAGCGCCGTGGAGATGGCCGCCATCGACGCCGTGGCGCGCTCGCTGGGCCTGCCCGCCTGGCAACTGCTGGGCGGCAAGCAGCGCGAGAGCCTGCCGCTGGCCTGGACGCTCGCCAGCGGCGACTCCGCGCGCGACGTGGAAGAGGCCGAGCGCATGCTGGAAGCGCGCCGCCACCGCATCTTCAAGCTGAAGATCGGCGCGCGCTCCCCGCAGGACGACGTGGCCCACGTGGCCCGCATCGCGCGCGGGCTGGACGGGCGCGCCGACATGACGGTGGACATCAACCAGGCCTGGGACGGCAACACCGCGCGCCGCTACGTGCCCCAGCTCATCGATGCGGGCGTGACCCTGATCGAGCAGCCCGTCGCGCAATGGAACGTGGAGGCCCTGCGCCAGCTCACCGCCGGCCTGCCCGCCGGCGCGCTGGTGATGGCCGACGAAACCGTCTGCACGCCGCAGGACGCGATGCTGCTCGCGCGGCAGGGCGCCTGCCACGTCTTCTCGCTGAAGGTGGCCAAGCACGGCGGCCTGCTGCGCACCCGCGCCGTCGCCGCCGTGGCCGAGGCCGCAGACATCGGCTGGTACGGCGGCACCATGCTGGAGACGTCCCTCGGCAGCGCCGCATCGGCCCACGTGTTCGCCACGCTGCCCGGCGCGCACCACAACTGCGAACTGTTCGGCCCGCAATTGCTGGTGGACGACATCGTCGCCGCGCCCATGGACGTGCGCGATTTCGCCCTGCAGCTGCCCGACGGCCCCGGCTTCGGCGTGGAGGTGCTGCCCGAGGCGCTGCGCCGCTTCGACCGGGCCCGCGACGGCCTCGCGCCCGTGCATGTGGACATGGGCCGCGGCGCCACCGCCGCGGCAGCCCCCCCGAACTGAGCCCAGGCGGCCCGACCGCTGCCTGGAGGCGACTCACGAATCACAAACCTGGAGACAAAGACCATGGCCTCGTCCATCACCCCCCACACCCTGCCCAGCCGCCGCCGCACCCTGGCCCTCGCGGCCGGCGCCATCGCCACCGTGGCGGCCGCCGCCTTCCTGCCGGCCACCGCGCACGCCCAGTCGGAGGGCCCCTGGCCCGCCAAGCCCATCCGCTGGGTGGTGCCGTTCCCGCCCGGCGGCGCGATGGACGTGATCGCCCGCACGCTCGGCGAGCGCGCCGGCCGTGCCCTGGGCCAGCCCTTCGTGATCGAGAACCGGCCCGGCGCGGGCGGCAACATCGGCGCGGACGCCGTGGCCAAGTCGCCGGCCGATGGCTACACGATCATGATCACCTCCATCGGCATGGCCACGAACAAGGCGCTCTACGCCAAGCTCAGCTACGACCCGGTGAAGGACTTCGCGCCCATCAGCCTGCTGGCCGTGGTGCCCAACGTGCTCGTCGTGAACGCCAACAGCCCCGACAAGACGGTGGCCGACGTCATCGCGCACGCCAAGCGCGAGCCCGGCAAGCTCACCTACGCCTCGGCCGGCAACGGCACCTCCATCCACCTGGCGGGCGAGGTGTTCGCCTCCATGGCGGGCCTGAACCTGCTGCACGTGCCCTACAAGGGCAGCGGCCCGGCCGTCACCGACATGCTGGGCGGGCAGGTGGACCTGATGTTCGACAGCATCACCTCGGCCGTCCCGCACATCCAGGCCGGCAAGCTGCGCGCGCTGGGTGTGACCAGCGCCAAGCGCTCGGCCGCGCTGCCCAACGTGTCCACCATCGCCGAAGCCGGCGTGCCCGGCTACGAGGTCTCGCCCTGGTTCGCGGTGTTCGCCCCGGCCGGCACGCCCGCGCCCATCGTGCAGAAGATCAACGCGGCCCTGCTGGACGCGATGAAACAGCCCGACACCAAGGCCCGCTTCGACGCCATCGGCGCCGAGCCGATCGGCAGCACGCCCGCGCAGCTCGCCACCCACCTGGACAAGGAGATGGCGCGCTGGGGCAAGCTGATCAAGGAACGCAACATCCGGATGGATTGACGCCAAGGCTGCCCGTGGCCCGGACCTGGCTTCACGGCAGGCTCAGGTCCATGCCGAGATGCCGGGCCAGGCTGAACGTGAACCACAGCACGACCGCGAGCGCCACCAGGAAGGCGGCGCCCACCTTGGCCGCATTGATGAGCAGCGCGCGCTTGTCCAGCGTCTTCTTGTCCTGGTCGTAGTGCCACTTGATGGCAAGGAACATGCAGGTGCCGAAGACGAGGACCTTGAACGTGAGGAAGGCTACGGGGACCCAATCGATCATGCTGAGAGTTTCCAGACGGGTGGCCTGACGCGGGCAGTGCCGGGCAGGGTGTGGGTGGGGTGGGCAGCCGCTCGCCCGGTGGATGGCACCGGGATGAAGCCGCCGCCCGTTCCCGGCATAGTATGGAAAAGCAATATCCATACATGCCGCGCAAGGCGTATCCCCATCCATCCTCCATGCATGACGACGACGTCCCCTCCTGGTTGCCCCGCGTGGCCACGCGGGGCGGGCCGCGCTTCCTGCAGATCGCGGATGCACTGCAGGCGGCGGTGGAGGGCGGAACCCTGAGCCCGGGCGACCGCCTTCCACCCCAGCGCGTGCTGGCGGCACGGCTGGGCATCGACCTCACCACCGTCACCCGCGCCTACGCCGAAGCCCGGCGCCGCCACCTGCTGGAGGGGCGCGGCGCCCGCGGCACCTATGTCGCGGCGCCGAAAGCCGAAGGGGCCCCGGTCCTCGACCTGGGCATGAACATCCCGCCGCCACCCAAGGGCGTGGACTTCGGCGACCTGCTCAAGCAGGGCGTGTCCCAGGTCCTGATGCGGTCCGATGCCGGCCTGCTGATGACGTACCACCCGGGCGGGGGCGGCGATGCCGACCGGGAGGCCGGGGCCCGCTGGCTCCGCCCGATGCTGGGCGATGTGGATGCGGCGCAGGTGGTCGTCTGCCCCGGGGCGCAGGCAGCGATCGCTGCGTCGATCCTGGCGCTGACGGAGCCGGGCGATGCGATCCTCGCGGAGCCCGCCACGTATCCCGGCCTGCTGGCTGCGGCAACGCAGTCCGGCCGGCGCATCGTGGCAGTGGAAACGGACGGGCAGGGAATGGTTCCCGAAGCGCTGGAGCAGGCGTGCCGGCTGCACCGCCCCGGGCTGTTGTATCTCAATCCGACCCTGCAGAACCCGACCGCCATCACCATGCCGGAGCACCGGCGCCAAGCCTTGGCCCGCATCGCGCAGCGCTGCAAGCTGCGCATCGTCGAGGACGACCCCTACTGGCTCCTGGCCGACCACCCGCCGCCGCCCATCGCCACGTTCGCGCCGGAGCAGGTGACCTACATCGCGACCCTGTCGAAATGCCTGACGCCCGGCCTGCGCGTCGCCTTCGTGCTGCTGCGTGATCCACGGGAGCGCGAGCGATTCCTGGCCGCGCTGAGGTCCTTCGCGCTCATGGCCACGCCCCTGACGGCTGCGTTGGCCACGCAGTGGATCCTCGACGGTTCGGCCGCCCGGTTGATGGAAGGCGTGCGCAAGGAGGCGCGGCTGCGGCACCGCATGGCAGGGGATCTTCTGGCAGGGCGGTACCGCGGCGCCGGAGACGGCCTGCACGTGTGGCTGGAACTGCCGGCGTATTGGGCCTCGTCGCAGCTGGCGCAGGCCACCCGCAGCGAGGGCATCGCCGTGATGCCGGCAGAGGCGTTCGCCGTCGGCGGCGCAGCCCCGCAGGTGAATGCCATCCGCATCTCCTTGGGCAGCGTGCAGGACCGGGGACGCTTGCAGGCGGGACTTCGGAGACTGTCGGAGCTGCTGGCAAGGCGGCTCTAGGCGTTGGGAGCGGAGTGGGAGGCGTGGTACGGCAGCCGCGCTGTTTGATGTTCCTGGTGCAACAGTCTCTCCGTAAATTGCAATTCACAGAACATGCCTGCCTGCCTAGCATCCGGGCTCTCTGGCAGACCCTGCAGAGCACCATCACAACGACAGGAGACATCCCATGCCGCCGCGCGCCGCTTCTTCCCCTTCCCACGCCCCTTCTCCCGCGCTTCCCGCACTGCGCCGCCGCTTCCTCGGCGCGCTGTGGGGCACCGCGCTGGGCCTGGGGCTCACCTTCGGCGGGGCGCTGCCCTCCACGGCCCAGGCGGCGGAGATCCGCGTGGTCACCTCCGGCGGGTTCTCGGCGGCGTACGACCAGCTGGTGCCGCTCTACGAGCAGGCCACGGGCCACAAGGTGACGACCGCGCGCGGCGCCTCGATGGGCACTGCGCCGGATTCGATCCCCAGCCGCATGGCGCGCGGTGAGCAGTTCGACGTGGTGATCCTGGCCGACTCGGCGCTCGACCAACTGATCGCCCAGGGCAAGGTGCAGGCGGGCAGCCGCGTGGACCTGGCCCGCTCGATGATCGGCATGAGCGTGCGCAAGGGCACGCCCCCGCCGGACATCAGCACGGTGGACGCGCTGCGCCAGACGCTGCTGAACGCCAAGTCGGTCGCCTATTCCGCCAGCGCGAGCGGCACCTACCTCTCCACCGAGCTGTTCCAGCGCCTGGGCGTGGCCGAGCAGATGAAGGGCAAGGCCACGAAGATCTACAGCGAGCGCGTGGGCGCGGTGGTGCTGCGCGGCGATGCGGAGATCGGCTTCCAGCAGGTGAGCGAACTGCTGCCGTTCAAGGAGCTGCAGTTCGTCGGCGCACTGCCCGACGAGGTCCAGCAGCGCGTGTTCTTCTCCGCGGGCGTCGCCACCGGCTCGCCGGACCCGGAGGCCGCGCGCCACCTGATCCGCTTCCTGGCCGCGCCCGCCGCCGCCTCCATCGTGCGCAGCACCGGCATGGAGCCTGCCACGCGTGCCGCGCCCGCAGCCGCTCCCGCCCGTGCCGAGCCCGCGGCGCCGGCCCGCAAGGAACCCGCGCCCGCGCTCTGAACGCGATCCTGCCGGGCCGATCGGCGCCCGTGCTGTTCCTTTCCTCGTTCTTCGGCTTCCGCGCGAGGCCTGCCGCCGCGCCCGGCGCGGCGCGGTCCTGCGCGCCTTTCCTCAAGAGACTTACCATGGCCCTCCGATCCCTGGCGGCGGCTGCTGCCCTCTGCGCGCCCGCGCTCGTCTTCTCCCAGACCCACCTCGCCGTGTACGGCATCGCCGATGCCGGCGTGCGCTACGGCTCCGGCCTCACGGCCGCCAACGCCCCGGCCGCCACCTCCACCACCGGCATCGCCAGCGGCGTCAACAGCACCAGCCGTTTCGGCCTGCGCGGCCGCGAAGACCTGGGCGGCGGCCTGCATGCGCTGTTCAACCTGGAAACCGGCCTGAACCTCGACACCGGCACCACCGCCAACTCCACCAAGTTCTTCGACCGTGCCGCCATCGTCGGCCTGGGCGGAGGCTGGGGCCAGGTCACGGCCGGCCGGCAGACCAACCTGCTGGCCGATGCGATCAGCCCGGTGGACCCGGTGGGCATGCGCTTCGCGTCCTTCAACCCGAACATCGCCACCGCGGCCCTGAGCAGCCACGGCCTGGGCCAGGAGTACGGCAGCGCGGGCGCCACCACCGGCTCGTACCGCCTGGACAATTCCGTCAAGTACACCGGCCGGTTCGGTCCCGTCACGGCGCGTGCGATGCACGCCTTCGGCGAGAACGCGGGCCGCGCCTCCGCGCAGGCCTCCACGGGCGCGGGCCTGGCCTACGCCGCGGGCCCCTGGGCCGTCTCGGGCGCCTACCAGCGCTTCAAGACCGCCACGCAGCTGGAGCTGGAGGCCGCCACGCTGGGAGCCGCCTACCAGTGGGGCAGCGTGCGCGTGGCCCTGAACACCGCGCGCAGCGAGGCCGACACCTCGGCCACCGCCCGCACGGTGCAGCGCGTGCATTCGGCCGGCCTGACCTGGGCCGCCACTTCCTCGGTGGACCTGACGGCCTCGCTCTACCGCCTAGACCGCCAGCGCACCGGCCAGCGGGACGACGGCTACACCCGCGCGATCCTGTTCGCGGAATACAAGCTCTCGCGCCGCACGCGCCTGTATGCCGAGCTGGACCGCACGCACTGGCGCGACGGCTACCAGGGCGCGGCCAACAAGGCGCGTGCCACCGGCGTCACGACCGGCGTGCTGCACACTTTCTGAGCGTGCACGGCCGGAGGTCGCGGGCCCCCGGCCTCCGGGGCGTCGCCTCAGGCCGCCGGCAGGGCCCGCGCGGGCCGGCGCACGGGCGCCAGCACCCGCCGGGCCCAGCGGCTGAGGGGCCGGTCCAGCCAGAGGTACACCACGTGCCCGACGACGAGCGCCGACACCAGGATGACCGCCACGCCGACCGGG
This sequence comes from Acidovorax sp. PRC11, assembly GCF_031844105.1. Classification (NCBI taxonomy): domain Bacteria; kingdom Pseudomonadati; phylum Pseudomonadota; class Betaproteobacteria; order Burkholderiales; family Comamonadaceae; genus Acidovorax; species Acidovorax sp. PRC11. The sequence continues at coordinate 107,618 of NZ_JAUZUQ010000012.1, forward strand.
CGGTAGGGATCGATGAGGCCCAGCTTCTGGTGGGCGATCTTGCGGATGCCCTCGACGACGTAGAAATGGCTCAGGTACGTGGCGTAGCTGGCGTCGCCGACGCGGCACAGCGCATCGGACACCGTCCCGCCCGGCCCGGGAATCCAGCGTTCGCAGCCCACGCAGGCGAGAACGAGCACGAACGAGGGCAGGCCGAACACGAACACCCGGTCGATCGTGGCGCCCCGGCTTTCGCAGACGGCCATGAACGCGTACGCCGCCAGGGCCGCCGCGGCCAGCCAGGGCCCGGCGGCTTTCGCGGGCCATCCCCGGCGCCAGAGCAGGTAGGCGGCCATCCCGAACAGGAACTCGAAGAGCAGGGCCGAGCCGAAGAAGCTGGACAGCACCGGCCCGCCCGCCAGGTGCCCCAGGCCGATGTACGCGGCGGTCACCAGCGCAGCCACGCTGCCGACGAACAGCGCTAGGTTCCGGCGGCCCGCCAGCAGCACCAGCCCCACGCACAGGTAGAAGAACATCTCGTAGTTGAGCGTCCATCCCACCGCCAGCATCGGGTGCAGTGCGCCGTTTTCCTTGAAGTACGGAATGAACAGCAGGGACTTGAGGTAGTTGCCCAGTTGGGCCGTCGTGGAGTTCAGCAGGTCCGGCCGCACGGCGGCCAGCAGCAGCACCCCGGTGGTCAGCACCCAGTAGAGCGGAACGATCCGGGCCACCCGCTTCGCCGCGAAGGCGCGGGGTGCTTCGCCATGCTCGCAGACCATCGCCATCACGAAGCCGCTGATGACGAAGAAGATGTCGACACCGAACGAGCCGAACACGGGAACGGCGCCGATGTGGAAATACACGACGCTGGTGGCGGCGACGGCCCGGAGTATCTGGATCGACCGGAGGTTGTCGGGGGTGTGGGATGCCAATGCCATTGCCTTCGCTGCCAGTGCCTGTCGGTGGGCGATTGTCGCCGCGGATCCGCAGCGGGCTCCGCCCCCTGCCGATAATGCGGCGCACATGCCTCCACCTCCGCTGTCCCGCCGTTGCCTGCTGTGGCAGGGCTGTGCCCTCGCCGGCGCCGCCCTGGCCGGCTGCGGCTCGCCCGCCCACACGGACCGCGGCGAGGTGCAGGCCGCCGCCGTCGCGCCCACCGAACTGGCCCAGTCCGACGTGAACCGCATGGCCACGCTCGGCATGCGTGCCAACCTCGACAGCCTGTACATGGTGATGGACAAGCTCTACCGCCGCAATCCGGCCGAATGGCGCAAGGGCCAGGAGCCCGGGCAGCTGCCGGGCCGCATCCTGGCGGGCCAGCGCGTGCGCGAGGCCGTCGAGCACCGCCAGCCCTGGGCGCCGCTGCAGGGCCGGCGCGACGTCGCCGCGCTGGCGCTGGCGCTCAGCCCCGAGTTCGCCGGCGACCGCGTGGCGGCGTTCACCTGCGCCACGGCCGACATGCTCATCACCGCGCACGGCGGCAAGACCGAGTTCTTCCTGATCGACGGCCTGGACGCGCAGCACCTCTACAACGCCGCGCGCAACGTGGAGATCGCCGTGTGGATCCTCGCGCAGCGGCGCGGCGCCGACGGCCGGCCGCTGCTGCTGGCCGACGAGATCACGGCGGACACGCGCAACCTGAGCTTCGAGCGCGAGTTCGGCAAGGTCATCGCCCGGCTCGACCTGCTGGCCGGCGTGGTGGCGGAGAAGTACCGCCGCGCGGCCATCAGCTACGTGCAGAACCTGGTGGGCGGCACCTTCCTGCAGTTCCTGCCGGTGCGTTGACGGGCGGCCGCACCCCGCTGCGCCCCCGGCCCCGTTAAAATTGCCCGCCCCCGAGGAGCGTTGCAGCGCCCGCCGTCCCCTGCCGATGAAAGCGCAGGAGCCCAGAACCAGGACGGCGGCGTCAGGCTCGGGGCCGGCATCCGCACAACGACGCTCGCCTGTTTCATCCCCGAACCGATCGCACAGGTGAGCCTGATGTCCTCCGCCCCGCATTCCCCTTCCGCCGCCGCCGAGGCCGCTGCCTCTGCCTCCGCCGTGCCCCCCATGAAGCTGTCCGGCCTGGAGCCGGTCTTGATCGGCGAGGGCACGCTGTTCGTCAACATCGGCGAGCGCACCAACGTGACCGGCTCCAAGGCCTTCGCGCGCATGATCCTGAACGGCCAGTTCGAAGAGGCCCTGGCCGTGGCGCGCCAGCAGGTGGAGAACGGCGCGCAGGTCATCGACATCAACATGGACGAGGCCATGCTGGACAGCAAGGCGGCCATGGTGCGCTTCCTGCAGCTCATCGCCTCCGAGCCCGACATCGCCCGCGTGCCGATCATGGTGGACAGCTCCAAGTGGGACGTGATCGAGGCGGGCCTGCGCTGCATCCAGGGCAAGGGGATCGTCAACTCCATCTCCATGAAGGAGGGGGTGGAGAAGTTCAAGCACGAGGCGCGGCTGGTGAAGCGCTACGGCGCCGCCGCCGTGGTCATGGCCTTCGACGAAGTCGGCCAGGCCGACACCTATGCGCGCAAGATCGAGATCTGCGAGCGCGCCTACCGCGTGCTGGTCGACGAAGTCGGCTTCCCGCCCGAGGACATCATCTTCGACCCCAACATCTTCGCGGTGGCCACGGGCATCGAGGAGCACAACAACTACGCCGTCGATTTCATCGAGGCCACGCGCTGGATCAAGCAGCACCTGCCGGGCGCCAAGGTCTCGGGCGGCGTGTCGAACGTCTCCTTCAGCTTCCGCGGCAACGACCCGGTGCGCGAAGCCATCCACACCGTGTTCCTGTACCACGCGATCAAGGCGGGCATGGACATGGGTATCGTCAACGCCGGCATGGTCGGCGTCTACGACGACCTGGAGCCCACCTTGCGCGAGCGCGTGGAAGACGTGGTGCTCAACCGCCGCCCCGACGCCGGCGAGCGCCTGGTGGAGATCGCCGAGACCGCCAAGAGCGGCGCCAAGGACGAAAGCAAGAAGCTCGAATGGCGCGGCACGCCCGAGCACCCCAAGACCGTGGGCGAGCGCCTCTCGCACGCGCTGGTGCACGGCATCACCGACTTCATCGTCGAAGACACCGAAGAGGCCTACCGCGAGATCCTGGCCAGGGGCGGCCGCCCGCTGCACGTGATCGAAGGCCCGCTCATGGACGGCATGAACGTCGTGGGCGACCTGTTCGGCGCCGGCAAGATGTTCCTGCCCCAGGTGGTGAAGAGCGCACGCGTGATGAAGTCCGCCGTGGCCCACCTGATCCCCTACATCGAGGAAGAAAAGCGCCAGGACGAACTCGCCGGCCGCGACGTGCGCAGCAAGGGCAAGATCGTCATCGCCACCGTCAAGGGCGACGTGCACGACATCGGCAAGAACATCGTCACCGTGGTCCTGCAGTGCAACAACTTCGAGGTGGTGAACATGGGCGTCATGGTCCCGTGCCACGAGATCCTGGCGCGCGCCAAGGTCGAGGGCGCGGACATCGTGGGCCTCTCGGGGCTCATCACGCCGAGCCTCGAAGAGATGCAGTACGTGGCCGGCGAGATGCAGAAGGACGAGCACTTCCGCGTGAAGAAGATCCCGCTCCTGATCGGCGGCGCCACCTGCTCGCGCGTGCACACCGCCGTCAAGATCGCGCCGCACTACGAGGGCCCCGTGGTGTACGTGCCCGACGCCTCGCGCAGCGTGAGCGTGGCGCAGAGCCTGCTGGGCGACGGCGCGCAGAGCTATGTCGAAGAGCTGACCGCCGACTACGACAAGGTCCGCCAGCAGCACGCCAACAAGAAGCAGACGCCGATGTGGCCGCTGGCCAAGGCCCGCGCCAACCGCACGCCGGTCGATTTCGCCAACTACCAGCCCCCGAAGCCCCGCCTGCTGGGCCGGCGCGTGTTCAAGAACTTCGACCTCGCCGAACTGGCGAAGTACATCGACTGGGGCCCGTTCTTCCAGACCTGGGACCTGGCCGGCCCGTACCCCGCCATCCTCACCGACGACGTCGTGGGCGAGCAGGCGCAGCGCGTGTTCGCCGACGGGCAGGCCATGCTGAAGAAGCTGATCGAGGGCCGCTGGCTCAGCGCGAGCGGCGTGCTGGCGCTCTACCCCGCCAACAGCGTAGGCGACGACATCGAGTTCTACACCGACGAATCGCGCACCGAAGTCGCCATGACCTGGTATGGCCTGCGCCAGCAGACCGAAAAGCAGATGATCGACGGCGTGATGCGCCCCAGCCGGTGCCTGGCCGACTTCGTGGCGCCCAAGGAGAGCGGCGTGGCCGACTACGCCGGCCTCTTCGCCGTGACGGCCGGCCTCGGCGTGGAGAAGAAGGAACAGGCCTTCATCGACGCGCTGGACGACTACTCCGCCATCATGCTCAAGAGCCTGGCCGACCGCCTCGCCGAAGCGTTCGCCGAATGCCTGCACCAGCGCGTGCGCACCGACCTCTGGGGCTATGCGGCCGGCGAAGCCCTGAGCAACGACGACATGATCGCCGAGAAGTACCATGGCATCCGCCCCGCGCCCGGCTACCCCGCCTGCCCCGACCACAGCGCCAAGCAGGAGCTGTTCCGCGTGCTGCAGTGCGAGGAGATCGGCATGGGCCTGACGGAAAGCCTGGCCATGACGCCCGCCGCCAGCGTGAGCGGCTTCTACATCGGCCACCCCGAGAGCACCTACTTCAACGTCGGCAAGATCGGCGAGGACCAGCTGCACGACATGGCCGAGCGGCGCGGAATGGACGAGAAGGTGCTGGAGCGGTTGCTGGCGCCGAATCTCTGAGCCCGAAGCCCGGCGCACCATCCCCTCGCCATGTCATTCAGTGGGCCTGGCTTGGGGCGAAAAGGCCACCGCAAGGCAGCCTTCTCATTGGTGGGTGCCCCATTGACCGCGCGACTCATCCGTAACCACCGCGCGTTACTTTTCTGTTACCCGCACGTCACTCAGGTGCCACAGGCGGCGAGAAGAATGCGAACCCTCGTCGTTCTTCTTTCCCCCACTCCATGACTCCGCATCCACGGCATCCCCTGCCGTTCTCCCTCGGCCGCCCCTTGCTGGCCGCCTGCACCCTCGCGCTCGGACTGCTGCTGGCCGGCTGTGGCGGCTCCGGTTCTTCTTCGGGCCTGTCTACCTGCACGGCGCCCGACACGCACTGCGCGCCCAAGCCCTGAGCCGGCGCAGCCCCAGGCGCGCGTGCCGCGCGGCCCGGGCGCCAGCGTGCATTCCCCACGTAACTGCCGACTTGCCCGCACGCGCATTCGTCCGCGTGCCCGCGTCGTCCCACGGCACACGGCAACCCACCACCCACAAAGATTCCTCCAGATGACCGTCGATTCCTCCAAGCGCCATTTCCTCTCCAGCCTGCTCGGCACGGGCGCGGCCGCGGCCACGCTCACGGCGTTCCCGCCGGCGATCCGGCGCGCGCTCGCCATCGAGGCGCACAACGCCACGGGCACGATCCAGGACGTGCAGCACGTGGTGATGCTGATGATGGAGAACCGCTCGTTCGACAGCTATTTCGGCACGTTCAAGGGCGTACGCGGCTTCGGCGACCGGTTCCCGATCCCCACGCCCAACGGCCGCAACGTCTTCTACCAGACCTACAGCAAGACCACGCCCGCGAGCACCTACGTGCCCTACCGCCTGGACGAATCGAAGGGCAACGCGCAGCGCGCCGGCAGCACGCCGCACACCTGGGTGGATTCGCAGGCGGCCTGGGACCATGGGCGCATGTACAAATGGCCGGACGCCAAATTGCCGCTCTCGATGGGCTACTACGAGACAGCCGAGGTGCCGTTCCAGCGCGCGCTGGCCGAGGCCTTCACGCTGTGCGACCACTACCACTGCGGCATGCACACCGGCACCATCGCCAACCGGCTGTTCTACTGGACGGGCACGAACGGCCCGAACGGCATCAGCCCGGTGGATGGTTCCAAGGTGCGCGTGGCGGGCCTGAACAACCAGTTCAACGCGGGCAACGACGTCGGCGCCTCCACCGAGGGCTGGACGTGGACGACCTATGCCGACCGCCTGGAGAAGGCCGGCGTGCAATGGAAGGTCTACCAGAGCCTGATCGACAACTTCGGCTGCAACGAGATGATGGGCTTCCGTCACTGGCGCGCCGAGATCGAGAAGATGCCCGCGGACCGCAAGCCGCTCTACGTGGCCAAGACCGACATCACGCAGCCGCAGGGCCTGGCGGGCCCCGTCTACGACCCGGCCATCGACGATGCCCTGAGCCCGCTCGCCAAGGGCTTCGGCAACACCATGCCGCAGGGCTTCCTGGAGACCTTCCGCGAGGACATCCGCCAGGGCAAATTGCCGGCGGTGTCGTGGATCATCGCGCCTTCGGTCTACAGCGAGCACCCCGGCCCGTCGAGCCCCGCGCAGGGCGGCTGGTACGTGCAGGAAGTGCTGGACGCGCTCACTGCCAATCCCGAGGTGTGGAGCAAGACGGTGCTGCTCATCAACTACGACGAGAACGACGGTTTCTTCGACCACCTGCCGTCGCCCTCGGCCCCGTCGCGCAACCCGGACGGCAGCCTCGCGGGCGCCTGCACGCTGGCCGACGCCGACGTGGCGGCGGAGTACCACGACTTCCAGCCGGCCACGCCGAGCCAGCCAGCGCCGGACGGCAGGCCCTACGGCCCCGGCCCGCGCGTGCCGATGTGGATCGTCTCGCCCTGGAGCCGCGGCGGCTGGGTGAATTCGCAGGTGTTCGACCACACCTCCACGCTCATGTTCCTGGAAAAGCGCTTCGGCGTGGCCGAGCCGCAGATCAGCCCCTACCGCCGCGCCGTGTGCGGCGACCTCACGAGCTGCTTCAACTTCGTCAATCCGAACACCGAGAAGCTGCCCACGCTGGACGGCCGCACCAACAAGACGGCGGTGGACGCGCGCGTGGCGGCGCAGGTGCAGGCCGGCAAGCTGCCCCAGCCCGCCGCGTCGGTCGATGCGGCCCTGCCGGCCCAGGCGCCGGGCGTGCGGCCCTCGCGCGCGCTGCCCTATGAGCTGCACACGACGGCCCAGGCCAACGCCGGTGCCGGCACGGTCACGCTGCTGTTCGCCAACACGGCCAAGGCCGGCAGCGCCGCGGCGGTGTTCCATGTCTACGACAAGAAGCACCTCACCGCGATCCCGCGGCGCTACGTGGTGGAGCCCGGCAAGACACTCGACGGCGTCTGGAACGTGGCGGCCGACGGCGGCGCGTATGACCTCTGGGTGCTCGGCCCCAACGGCTACCACCGCCAATTCACGGGCGACCTGGCCCAGCAGGCGGCGGCCGGCATGCCCGAGGTGCAGGTCTGCTACGAGCTGTGCGACCCGCCCCAGGTGCGCGTGAAGCTCTACAACCGCGGCACCGCGGCGCTGTCCTTCACGGCCGAGGCGGGTGCCTACCGCACGGACGGCCCCTGGACGCGCAGCGTCGCGCCGGGCGCGGTGGAGGAACTGGCCTGGGCGCTGGGCGACAGCGGCCACTGGTACGACTTCACCGTGCGCTGCGGCGCCGCGCCGGCCTTCGCGCGGCGCTTCGCAGGCCGCGTCGAGAACGGCCGGGATGCGGTGTCCGACCCGGCGATGGGGCAGGGCGGCTGACGGGGAAGGGCGGCCCCGGGCCCCGCAGGTGCGGAGTCACCGGACCCGCGGGGGCCCGTCCGTGTCCGCCCGCGCCTCTTCGTGCGCCCCGGCGGCAGGCGCCACGGGCTCCGCGATGGAGAATCCACCCCCGTTGCGCTTGGCCGCGTACATCGCCAGGTCGGCGCAATGCACCACCTCGGCGCCGATGCGGGAGTGGGCGGGGGCAAACGCGATGCCGATGCTGGTGCCGATTTCGGCGGCCAGGCCGGGCTTCAGGGGAATGGGCTGGCGCACCACTTCCATGATGGCGGCGGCGATGTCGCTGAGCGTCTGCGGGTCGTCGGTGCGCACGACGATGGCGAACTCGTCGCCGCCCAGGCGGGCCAGCGTGTCGGACGAGCGGATGATCTTCTGGATGCGCGCGGCGGCTTCCTTCAGCACCACGTCGCCCGCGTCGTGGCCGTAGGTGTCGTTGACGAACTTGAACTTGTCGAGGTCCATCAGCATGACGGAGAAGCCGGCGCCCGACTTCCTCAGCTCCTGCTCGGCGCGCTGCAGCCGGGCCTCGAAGGTGCGGCGATTGGCGAGACCGGTGAGTGCGTCCTTCTGCGCGACGTCCTCCAGCGGCGTGACCACGCGGCGGGCGACCATCCTGACCGCCAGGGCCGAGACGCCGGCACTGAACAGCACGCTGACGGCGAACAGCGCCTCCAGCCGCAGGAAGGGCGCGAGCACCGGGGCGAACGGCTTGGCCACCAGGGCCCAGACGGGCAAGGGGCCGGAATCGTCCATCACGATCACTTTGGCACGGTAGTCGACGCCGCCGGCCTCGACGGTGAACGGCTGCCGGTTGCGCTCGTTCAGATGGGCGGTGTTCAGCGGGAAGGATGCGGGCAGCGAACTCGCGTGCACGTCGTGGCCGGAACCTTGCGCATGCGTGACGAAGGCCATCTCGAGCTGCGTCATGCGCGTGAATTCCTCGGTGCCTGCCGTGGTGATCCGGTAGGCGAGGTAGATGTGCGCCACCGGCAGGGGCGCGCGCATCGACACCTTGACCCAGTTGTGCAGCACGGGCTTGCCGTCGTCCCCGGCCAGCACGCGCATGTTGCGGCCGGGGGGCTTGATGCCGGCGACGATCTCCTCCAGCCGCCGGTCCAGCACCTCGTCGCGGTCGTTCAGGAATCCCGTCACCGAGGCCCGCGCCAGCAGCCTGCCGCCCAGGTCGGTCAGCACGATCAGCTCGGCGCCGGACCGTGCCAGCTGGTTGTAGAGGGCCGATTCGACGGTGGCGCGGTTGGTTTCGTTGAAGACGGTGTTCTGCAGGCCGTAGTCCTTCGCGATCAGCTCGGACGTGGCGTACCGGTACTGGCGCCGCGTGACGGCCGTGTATTCGAAGGTCTGGGTGCCGGCCTCCAGGGCCGCGTCCACGCTTTCCATGGCGATCCTCCGGTTGGAGAAATGCAGGAAAACGAAAGCCACCAGCTGGGCCGCGATCAGGATGAGCACCAGCAGGGCCAGGAAACGGCCCGACGATGCGGATGGCAGGAAATCCCTCTTCATACGTGTTCTTTTCCCAGGCTTCGATCGAGCTTGTGCGGGGTGCCTGCCCCGGCCGGGCGTACCGCTCGCGCGGTTGGGCAGAAACAGGTGCTTCCATGATGCCTCTCATGAGCCCATCTCTGCAATGGCCTGCGCGGTAAACCCCGTCCGCGGCGTGGAACCCCGGCATGGCCTGCAACGCCGGCACTGGCGAAGTGCGCCGACACCCGCCGGCTCATCTTTGCGGTGCAATGCAGGCATGCCGTCTTCGTTTTTCACGCCATGGGTGGAGCGCGCCAAGTGCCTGGTGAAGCCCGTCATGCCGCTCGTGCGGGCCGTCAACCTCTGGCTGGATGCCGACGGCCTGCGGATGAGCGCCGCCATGTCGTTCTACGGCATGCTGAGCCTCGCGCCGCTGCTGCTGCTGCTGGTGGGGGTGCTCGGCTGGTGGATCGACAAGTCCTACCTCGAGTCCAGCCTCGTCGCCCAGGTGCAGTCGGTGATGGGCGCGCGCGGCGCCGAGGTCGTGAAGCTTGCCCTGTCGAGCGCGCGCGAGCCTTCCGAGGGACGGCTCGCGTCGATCGTCGGCTTCGTGCTGCTGCTGTCGGGCGCGACCGGGGTGTTCGTCGAGCTGCAGTCGGCGCTCGAGCGCCTCTGGACCGCCGGCCATCCTCCCGTGCAGGAGAAGAAGGCGTGGTGGCGCATGGCGTCGCTGCGGCTGCGGGGCCTCACCTATGTGCTCGCCATCGGGTTCCTGCTGCTGGTGTCGCTGGTCGTCTCCACCGCGATCCACGTGGTGGCCACCTGGGCCAGCGCGCGCCTGCCGGTGGTGTCCGGCCCGTTGCTGCTGCTGGTGAACGAAATCGTGGCCTTCGGCATCGCCGTGCTGCTGTTCGTGGGGCTGATGCGCATCGGCACGGGGCCGAAGCCCCCGATGGGCTGCCTGGTGTTCGGCGCCGTCGTGGGGGCGATCCTGTTCACCGTGGGCAAGCAGCTGCTGGCGTTCTATCTCTCCACCGCTGCCGTGGTGTCGGCCTATGGCGCCGCCGGCTCGCTGGTGGTGCTGCTCATGTGGATCTATTTCTCGTCGGCCGTACTGCTGTTTTCCGCGAGCTGCGCACGCGCGCTGCAGGAGGCGCGGGCGGAGAACGTGGGACAGCGGGTGGACGCCGGGCATGCCGAAGACGTGCCGCCGGAGCCGGGGGAGAAGATCGCCCCGGCGCCCGCTGCCACACCCACATCCACGCCCGCACCCGCGCACTGAACCGCACGGGACCGTGGCGGCGGGGTTGGGCGGCGGCATGCGTGCCCGGTGACGTGACTCCGGCGCGAAGTCAACGCACGGCGGGTCGCAGCGTCGCCGGGTCGAGCCGCAGCGCACGCGCCAGGTGCAGGGCGTTCTCGGGGGCGTGCAGCTTCTCGGTGTTGTCGAAGAAGCAGAACACATCGCGCCCGCCCTGCGGTGCGGCGGGCGCCTGCGCTGCCGGGCCCGCCAGTGCCATGCCGCGCGGCGCGCCGCCGCGGTGCCAGGCACGGATGCGATCGGCCCAGGCGTCGATCTGCGACTCGCTGTAGCCGCTGGCGTAGAGCTGCCGGGCGCCGTGCAGCCGCAGGTAGACGAAATCGGCCGTCACGTCGCCGAGTTCCGGCCAGCGCCCCGCCGTGTCGGCCACCACCAGCGCGACGCCATGGCGGCGCAGCAGGGCGATGCACTCGGGCGTGGCGAAGCTTGCGTGCCGCACTTCGAGCGCATGGCGGATGCGGCAGGCCGGCGCGGGTGGCTCCAGGCGTTCACGGCCCCGCATGCGCGGCTCGCGCTCGCGCGCCAGGGCGGCGGCCCGTGTGGTGTCGTGCGGCAGCAGGCCCAGAAATTCCTCCAGCGTGCCTGCGTCGAAGGGCAGGGTGGGCGGCAGTTGCCAGAGGATGGGCCCGAGCTTCGGCCCCAGCGCGAACAGCCCGGAGGCGAAGAAGTTGGCGATCGCCGCCCGGCAGTCGCGCAGCCGCAGCATGTGCGTGATGAAGCGCGGTGCCTTCACGGTGAAGACGAAGCCCGGCGGCGTGGCCTGCGCCCATGCGGCCCAGCTGTGCGGCCGCTGCAGTGAATAGAACGAACCGTTGAGTTCCAGCACCGGGAACTGCCGGGCGGCGAAGGCCAGCTCACGGGCTTGTGCCAGCCCTTTCGGGTAGAAAACACCCCGCCACGGCGCATAGCGCCAGCCCGACACCCCGATGCGGATCTGTGCGGCGCCGGCCGCCTTCGTGCCCATGGCACCGCACTGTACGCGCGCCCCGGGGGGCGCGTTGAAAGCGGGCGCCGCAGCCCCGTGTCGGACGCTTTCCGCGAGCTCTACAGCTGCTTACGGTGTTTACAGAGCCCGGCGTTATGTGAAGGGGGGCCGCGTGTACTCTGCGGGCACAACACCCATGAAAGGGAACACCATGACTCTCGTTGTCCGCTCCAACTCCGATACGGGCCCGGCCGCTGCCGGCGGCTCGGTGAAGTGGCTCTGGGCCGCGATCGGCGCGCTGGGCGTCAGCGTGCTCGCCCTGGGCGCCACCCTGGTCGTCCAGAACAAGGACCGCGCGCCCGACGTGGCCGCGGCCGCCACCGCCGCTCCGGGCACGCCGCAGGCGCTCGCCGCCAACCCGGGCGCGGCATCGTTCGCACCGCAGCAACTCGCCCAGGCGCCTGCTGCCGCTCCCGCACCGCGCACGCCGGCTCCGGCCGTGGTGCACCGGGCGCCGGCACAGGGCTCGCAGAACTACGCGCAGGGCTCTGCCCCGTCGTCCTCCTATTACCCGCCCTCGCAGGGCCAGCAGGTCGCGATGCAGCGTGCCGCGGCGCCGGTGTGCGCGAGCTGCGGCCGGGTCGAGTCCGTGCAGGCCGTGCAGCAGGCCGCGCCCGCGACCGGCATCGGCGCGGTGGCCGGCGGCGTGCTCGGCGGCGTGCTGGGCAACCAGGTGGGCAAGGGCTCCGGCCGCACGGCCGCCACGGTGCTCGGCGCCGTGGGCGGCGGCTACCTGGGCCACACGGTGGAACAGCGCACCCGCACCACCACGGCCTACCAGATCCGAGTGCGCATGGACGACGGCTCGGTGCGCACCTTCACGCGCTCGCAGCCGGTGGCCGAAGGCACCTCGGTGCGCGTGGACGGCCGCGGCTTCCGCGTGGACAACGGCAGCTACGGCAGCGGGTACGGCGGCGGTTACGCCCAGGCCCCGCAGTCGGTGCGCGTGGTGGACAACGGCTACTGAGCCTGCAGGGGGCGCAGGCCGCAGCGCCTGATTCCCTCCACCCCCTGACCCTGGCGGGCGGCCTTCGAGGCCGCCCGTTCGCATTTGGGTGGCTTCGGGTCTTTTACTTCTCGACGAAGGCGCGCTCGATCACGAAGTCGCCGGGCTTGGTGGTGTTGCCCTCTTCGAAATCGCGCTTTTCCAGGATGGCCTTGAGCGAGGCCAGCATTTCCGGGCTGCCGCAGAGCATGACCCGGTCCACCAGCGGATCGAGCGGGGGCACGCCCAGGTCGGTGAACAGCTTGCCGTTCTCGATCAGGTCGTTGATGCGGCCCTGGTTGCGGAACGGCTCGCGCGTGACGGTGGGGTAGTACTTGAGCTGCTTGGCCACCATCTCGCCCAGGAACTCGTGCTGCGGCAGCTCCTGCGTGATGAAGTCGTGGTAGGCCAGCTCGTTCACCTGGCGCACGCCGTGCACCAGCACCACTTCCTCGAACTTCTCGTAGGTGTCCGGATCGCGGATCACCGACAGGAACGGCGCGAGGCCGGTGCCGGTGGAGATGAGGTACAGGCGCTTGGCCGGCAGCAGGTAGTCGATGAGCAGCGTGCCCGTGGGCTTGCGGCCGACGACGATGCTGTCGCCCACCTGGATGTTCTGCAGGCGCGAGGTGAGCGGGCCGTCCGGCACCTTGATCGACAGGAACTCCAGGTGCTCCTCGTAGTTGGCGCTCGCGATGCTGTAGGCGCGCAGCAGCGGCTTGCCGTCCACCTTGAGGCCGATCATGGTGAAGTGGCCGTTGGAGAACCGCAGCGACGTGTCGCGGGTGGTCGTGAAGGAGAACAGGCGGTCGGTCCAGTGGTGGACGGAGAGGACTCGCTCTTCGTTGAATGCGCTCATGGATGGATGGCGGAAAGTGAAAACGACAAGGAAGCGGCGCGTGGCCTTCGAAGGCAGGGCCGGTGGCTCGAGCGGGCGGACCGCGAAGGCGCCCTGGCTGCCCCCTGCCGGGTGGGCAAACCCCTGCATTGTCGGACAAACGCGGCGGGTGGGTGGGTTCAGGCCCCAGGACATGTGCGCGAATCCCGTCTATCGTCACTTGGAAACCTGCCAGACAGCGGCCCGGAGGCACCCCGTGGCGAGAAATCGGGGCTGATGGATGCCCCGGCCTCACCGTGGCGCTGCTCTTAATTCGGCGCCATCGCGTCCTGCCCCAGGTGCTCCCCCACCACCTCCGCCAGCCAGTCCATCACCGCCCGCACCCGCCGCGGCAGGTTCCGCCGGTTGGCGTACATCAGCGTGAGCGGCATCGGCGGCGCGGCATGCTGCGGCAGCACCTCCACCAGTTCCCCCTGCGCCAGCAGGTCCACCACGCCCAGGCGCGGCACCTGGATGAGCCCCAGCCCTGCCAGGCAACCGGCGATGTAGGCCTCGGCGTTGTTCACGGTGAGGGCGCCCTGCATGGGTGTGGCCACCAGCGTGCCGTCCACCATGGCTTCGAAGCCGCCGGAGCGGGCGCCGAGGGTGTTCACGAAATGCACCAGCCGGTGGTGCGCCAGATCGTCCAGCGTGCGGGGCGTGCCGTGCGCGCGCAGGTAGGCGGGGCTCGCGCAGTTGACCAGCCGCGCCGGGCCCAGCGGGCGCGCGATGAGGCTGGCGTCCACCACGGCGCCGGTGCGCAGCACGCAGTCGAAGCCTTCGCGCACCACGTCCACGCGGCGCTCGGTGCTGCTCAGCTCCACTTCCAGGCCGGGATGGCGGGCCAGCAGTTCGGGCAGGTGCGGCACGACGACGTTGCGCGCCATGCCGGTGGACATGTCGATGCGCACGCGCCCGCGCAGGCCGCTTCCCCCCGCGCCGTCGCCGCCGTCGGCGTGCTGGAACATGGACTGCAGTTCGTCCACGTCGGCCAGCAGGTCCTTGCAGCGCTCGTAGTAGGCCTGCCCGTCCTGCGTGAGCTGCACGCGGCGGGTGGTGCGGTGCAGCAGGCGCGTGCCGAGCTGGGTTTCCAGCTGCTGCACGGCGGTGGAGGCGCTGGCCTTGGGGATGCCGAGGGCTTCGGCCGCCTGCGTGAAGCTGGCGAGCTCGGCCACGCGGACGAAGGTGTGCATGCGGTCGAAGGGGCTCATTGTTCTTTTGGGGTGAACGATGTGATCGATTCTGCGTTATTTATGGCAATGGTGTCGATCAATAGACTCCATTCCATCGCTTTCTTCCTCACGCATGCACTGAAAGGACTTCGCCATGACCTCCATCGCATCCACTCTTTCTTCGTCCTCCGCCGCTCCCACCATCGCCCTCATCACCGGCGGCAGCCGGGGCCTGGGCCGCAGCGCCGCGCTGCACGTGGCGCGTTCCGGCACCGACGTGATCCTCACCTACCGCAGCCAGGCGGCCGAGGCCCAGGCCGTCGTCGCCGAGATCGAGGCGCTGGGCCGCCGCGCGGTGGCGCTGCCGCTGGACGTGGGCGCCAGTGCCACGTTCGCGGATTTCGCAGGCCAGGTGCGCGACGTGCTCGCCCGACACTGGCAGCGCGAGCATTTCGACTTCCTGGTGAACAACGCGGGCTCCGGCGCCTATGCCAGTTTCATGGAGACGACCGAGGAGCAGTTCGACCAGATGGTGGACATCCACCTCAAGGGCACGTTCTTCCTCACGCAGAAGCTGCTGCCGCTGATGAACGACGGCGGGCGCATCCTGAACGTGTCGTCGGGCCTCGCGCGGTTCGCGCTGCCGGGCTATGCCGCGTATGCGGCGATGAAGGGCGGGGTGGAGGTGCTGACCCGCTACCTGGCCAAGGAGCTGGGCGCGCGCGGCATCGCCGTGAACGTGGTGGCGCCCGGCGCGATCGAGACGGATTTCGGCGGCGGCGCGGTACGTGACGACGCGCAGCTCAACGGCTTCATCGCCGGCCAGACGGCGCTGGGCCGCGTGGGCCTGCCGGACGACATCGGCGGCGTGGTCGCGGCGCTGTTGCAGCCGGGCACGGGCTGGGTGAACGCGCAGCGCATCGAGGCGTCGGGCGGCATGTTCGTCTGAACCCGATCAGAAGGTTTCCCAGTCGTCGTCGCCTCCGCGTGCGGCCGGTGCCGGCGCGGGTGCCGCGGTGCGCGGCAGTGCGGGCGCAGCGGCCGGGGCGCGGACTGGTGCTGCAGGGCGGGGCGCTGCCACCTTGGGCATCGCGGCGGGCGCGGCACGGGAGGGAGCTGCGGCCGCAGCCGGGCGCACCGGCCGGGCCACGGTGGCCACGGGTGCCGCCGGTGACGCGGTGGCGCCCTGCATGCCCGCCGGAATCCGGAACACGCTCACCGCCTGCGAGAGCTGCCCCGTCTGCGCCTTCAGCGAGCCGGTGGCGGCCGCTGCCTCTTCCACCAGCGCCGCGTTCTGCTGGGTCACCTGGTCCATCTGCGAGACGGCCTGGTGCACCTGGTCGATGCCCCGGCTCTGTTCCCCGCTCGCGGCGCTGATCTCGGCGACGAGGTCGTTCACGCGCTGCACGCTCTGCACGATCTCGTCCATGGTGCGGCCGGCCTCCGCCACCTGGCTGGAGCCCTCGGCCACGCGCGAGACCGAGTCGCCGATCAGCGCCTTGATGTCCTTCGCCGCGGCGGCGCTGCGGCCGGCCAGGGCGCGCACTTCGCCGGCCACCACGGCGAAGCCGCGGCCCTGCTCGCCGGCGCGCGCGGCTTCCACCGCCGCGTTGAGCGCGAGGATGTTCGTCTGGAAGGCGATGCCGTCGATCACGCCGATGATGTCGGCGATCTTGCGGCTGCTCTCGTGGATGGCGCCCATCGTGTCCACCACGCCCGCCACCACCTGGCCGCCGCGGGTGGCGGTGCCGGCCGCGGAGGAGGCGAGCTGGCTGGCCTGGCGGGCGTTGTCGGCGTTCTGGCGCACGGTGCTGGTCAGCTCTTCCATGGCGGCCGCGGTCTGCTGCAGGGAGCTGGCCTGCTCTTCCGTGCGCGACGACAGATCCTGGTTGCCCGCGTCGATCTCGCTCGATGCGGTGGCGATGCTGTCCGTGCCCGAGCGCACGCGGCCCACCACCTGCGCGAGGCTTTCGTTCATGTCCTTCAGGGCCTGCAGCAGCTGGCCCGTCTCGTCCGTGGACGTGACGGTGACGTGGCTGGTGAGGTCGCTCGCCGCCACGGCGCGCGCCACGCGCACGGCTTCCGACAGCGGCCGCACGATGCCGCGCGTGAGCCACACCGCGCAGGCCGCGCCCAGCGCGAGCGCGAGCAGGCCCAGCACGGCGAGCAGCAGGCGGCTCTGCGCATGGATGTCCTGGATGTGCGCCGCGGTGGCGTCGATGTCGGCGCGCTGCAGGTCCAGCAGCTTCTGGATCAAAGCCACGTACTCCTTCGTGGCCGGCAGGTAGACCTGGGTGAGCAGGCGTTCGGCCTCTTCGGCCTGGCCCGCGGCCTTGGCTTTCACGGCCTGGTCGCGCGACGCGAGGTAGGCAGCGCGGGCCCGGCTGATGTCCGCCCAGACGGCCTTCTCGGCGGGACTGTCGAGCATCGGTTCGATCTTCTCGACGAGCTTCGCGGCCTCGCGCGTGGTCATGGCCGAGTCCTCGGCGAAGAAGCCCGCCAGCGACGGGTCGGTGCTCTTGACGATGGCCGTGGTGCGGCGCGCGGCGCTGTCCACGTAGCGGTACCAGTCGCTGATCATGCGCTCGTTGGCGAGCGGCAGCTGGGTCATGTCGTGCGTGGCCTGGGCGACGCTCTGCAGCCGCCAGAGGCCGAAGACGGTCATCAGGGCCATGAGGCCGAGCACCATGGCAAAGCCGGCGCCGAGGCGTGCGCCGATGGGGAGATTTCGCATGGGGTTTCCTGGAGGTCGATGCGGGAGGGGCCGCCGGGGCCGCAGGGGCGCAGCAGGGAGGGGCGATGCAGCCGCGCGCACGGGCCCGTGGGCCGCTTGCGCACGCAGGCGTGGCAGGTTATCGGCAGCGGGGGCCGTGCCTTGAACGCGACAGGAGAAAAAAAACGGGCGCCCGGCCCGCGCAGCCCGACCGTATCAGCGGCGGAATCGGCCGTCCGCGCCGACGATGGAGAGGTCCGCGAAGTCGAGCCCCGAGTGGTCCGTGGGGCTGTAGCCCACTTCCAGGCCGCCGAGGTCGAATTTGCGCATGCCCTCGAGTGCTGCCTGCAGCGTGGCCCGCGTGGGCTTGGGGCCGGCGCGCCGCAGCCCTTCCACCAGCACCTTGGCGGAGGCGTAGCCTTCGAGCATGGCGGCGCTGAGTTCGCCGTCCGGCGTGCCCTTCTTCGCGAGCGCCTGCGCCTCCTTCACCATCGGTACCGCCACGGAGCGTTCGTTCGGGAACACCTGGGTGACGATGGTGCCCGCGGCGTTGGCCCCCAGGCCGGCGACGAAGCCGGGCGTGGCGTTGTTCGACAGGGTCACCAACTGCGCCTTGGAGCCGGCCGCGCGGATCGCCGCAATGCCTTCCGCCACGGCCTGCGCGGTACCGACGATCAGCACGCCCTGGGCGTTGGCGCGGGCGACCTCGGGAGCGAGGCTGCTGAAATCGGGTCGGTTGCGGTCGAACGTGGCCTGCATCGCGGGTTCCAGCCGGGCCCGCCCCAGGCCGCGCAGGGCGCCCTGCAGCGCGTCGTTGCCGAAGCTGTCGTCCACCGTGAGCAGGGCGATGCGCTGCATGCCGATGCCGGCCAGGTGGCCCATGGCCTTCTCCGCCTCGCGCTGGTAGGAGGCGCGCACGTTGAACACGTGGCGGCGCACGGGCGTGTGCAGCACCATCGCGCCCGTGGAGGGGCCGACGAGCGGCACCGCGTGGCGGTCGAGCAGCGGCAGCACCGCTTCGGTGTGGGGCGTGCCGCGCGTGAGGAAGAGGGCGATGACGCCCTTCTGTTCGATGAGCGTGCGGGCGTTCTCGGCCGACACCTTCGGATCGAAGCGGTCGTCCAGCGATACGAGTTCGACCTTCTCGCCGCCCACGCCGCCCTCGGCGTTCACCGCGTCGAGGTAGAGCTTCGCGCCGCGGGTCACGTCCTGCACGCCGGCCGAGACGGGGCCGGTGAAGCCCGCCGTCTGCCCGACGAGCAGTTGCGCCGATGCAGGGGGCGACGCCAGCGATGCGGCGAGAAGAAGCAGGGCGGCGAAGGCGAAGCCGGAGGGCCGGCGTGCGGAAGGGGTCATGGAGTGGGGCGCGGCGGAGGCCGGCGAGGTCGGGAACGAACGGGGCGAAGGGAAATCGCCCCGATGGTGCCGCCTGGCCGGCGGTCTGCCATCCGCACGTTCCCGAGGTACGCGCAGCCGCGCGCGCGGGCCGCCGGGCGGCCCCTGCCGCGTCAGTTCAGCTTCAGCTTCTGCTTGGCCACCACGCCCTTGTAGAGCTCGTACTCGGCCTTGGTCTGCGCCGTGAATTCCTCCGGCGTGTTGCCCACGACGAGCGAGCCCGTGTCTTCGATGCGCTGGCGCACGGCCGGGTCTTCGAGCGTCTTCTTCACGGCCTGCGAGATCTTGTCCACCACCTCGCGCGGCAGGTTCTTCGGGCCGTGGATGCCGTAGAACGCCATCCGGTTCACGGGCTCGAAGCCGACTTCCTTGAAGGTGGGCACGTCGGGCATCGAGGGCAGGCGCTGGGGCGCCGCCACCGCGATGGCGATGAGCCGCTTTTCCTTGATGAACGGCAGCGCGGAAGGCAGGTTGTCGAAGATCATCGGCACCTGGCCGGCCACCGCGTCGTTGAGGGCCGGGCCCGCGCCCTTGTAGCCGATGTGCTCCAGCCCCAGGCCGGACAGCGACTTGAACAGCTCCATCTGCAGGTGGCCGATGCCGCCCGTGCCCGAGGTGGCGAACGAATACTTGCCCGGATTGGCCTTCACCTCGGCCATGAACGCCTTGAAGTCCTTCGCCGGGAAGCTCGGGTGCACGGCCAGCACGTTCGGGGTGGCGGCCATGTTGACGATCGACGTGAAGTCGGTGAGCGGGTTGTACTTCACTGCAGGGTTGATGGCGGGCGCGGACGCGACCGACGACACCGTCGCCACGCCGAGCGTGTAGCCGTCCGGTGCCGCCCGGGCGATCTCCGTCGCGCCGACCACGCCGCCGGCGCCGGCCTTGTTGTCCACCACCACCGGCTGGCCGAGCGTCGTGCCCAGCGACTGCGACACCACGCGCGCCACGATGTCGGTCGTGCCGCCGGGGGCGAACGGCACGATCAGGCGCACGGGCTTGGAGGGGTAGTCCTGGGCGAGGGCGGGGCCTGCGCCGATCAGCAGGGCGGTGGCGGCCAGGGCCGTGCGGCGCGTGAGGGATGCGGTACGTGTCATGCGTTGTCTCCTGTAGGGGCTGTGAATTCTTGCCGGGCTGCGGCGTTCGCCCCGATTCCCTTGCAGCTTGCATGCCACCGCCTCCGCCGCCGTGGCGGATGGGCCCGCAGGGCGCGCCGGCGCTGGAAACCGCGCTGCGGCAGCCTCTTTCCACGAGCGGCCTGGCACCCGGTGCAGCGGCGGAAACCCGCACGCAGCGGGAAGGTTTGTGCGGATTTCCGCACAAGGCGATCTGTCAACGGGGCTAGCCCTTGCATGGGGCTTTCCCTGGCCCACCACAATGCGTGCCCGACCCGCTCCGTTCTCTCGTGAAGCCCGACCGTTCCCTCCTGATTCCCGGCCTCGCCGTGCTGGTGTGCGTGTGCGCCGGGGCACTGGCGTACCGCGGATCGCTCGGGTCGCAGCTCGCCGGCCAGCAGCGTGCCGCCGCACAGCGGCTCGACTTCGCCGCGCAGAGCCTGGAGTCGCTGCTGCACCGCAACGAGGCCCTGCCTGCGCTGCTGGCGCTGGACGACGGAACGGCCCGTGCGCTGCGCCACCCCGGTGCCGCCAACCTCCAGGCCGCCAATGCCTTCCTGGGGCGTGCCGCGGGCCTGGCGGACGTGGAGGCCGCCTACCTCATGGACACCCGCGGCCTGACGATCGCGGCCAGCAACTGGAACCGGCCCAGCAGCTTCGTAGGGCAGAACTACCGGTTCCGGCCGTACTTCGAGGCCGCGATGCAGGGGCTCACCGGGCGCTTCTACGGCGTCGGCGCCACCACCGGCAAGCCCGGCTATTTCATCGCCGCGCCGCTGCCCGCCGAGGCTCCGGCACGCGGTGTCGTCGCGGTGAAGATTTCGCTCGATCCCTTCGAGGCGGCGCTGGCCGCCGGTGGCGACACGGTGCTGCTGGCCGACCGCGACGGCGTGGTGTTCCTCAGCACGGAGGCGGAATGGCGCTACCGCACGCTGGCGCCGCTCGGCGGCGACGCGCTCGTGCGGCTGCAGGGTGCGCAGCAGTACGGCAGCCATGCGCTGCGGCCCCTCGACCATGGCCTGGGCGCCTGGCCGGTCGGCGGCACGGCGGTGCGCCTGCGGCATGCGGGCCAGGAGCGCGACTTCACCGTGGCCGCGCGCGGCGTCGGCCCGCTTGGCTGGCAGATGCTGCTGCTGGCGGACCAGACCCCGGCGCGGCAGGAAGCCCTGGTGGCGGGCCTGGCGGGCGCGCTCTGCGCCGCGCTGCTGCTCGGCCTGGCGCTCTACCTGCGGCTGGACCGCCAGGGCCAGGCCGACCGCCGCGCGAGCGCCGAGCGCCTGCAGGCCGCGCGCGACACGCTGGAGACGCAGATCGCGCAGCGCACCGCCGACCTGACGGCCGCCAACGCCGCCCTGCAGGACCGGGTGCGCGACCTGCAGCACGCCGAGCAGATCCTGCGCGGCACGCGCGACGCGGCCGTGCAGGCCGGCAAGCTGGCGGTGCTCGGCCAGATGTCGGCCGGCATGGGCCATGAGCTCAACCAGCCGCTGGCCGCGCTGCAGACGCTCTCGGACAACGCCATCGCGCTCGACCGCCAGGGCCGCCGCGAGGACGTGGCCGAGAACCTGCGCCTGATCGGCGAACTCGCGGCGCGCATGGGCCGGATCGTGCGGCAGCTCAAGAGCTTCGCGCGCAAGGAAACGCCCGTCCCGCGGCCCTGCAGCGTGCGCGACGCGCTCGACCACGCGCTCATGCTGCTGGCGCAGCGCTGCACGGCCGTGCAGGCGCGCATCGACGTGGACGGCTTTCCCGCGGACCTGTGCGTGCAGGCGGATGCCACGCGGCTGGAGCAGGTGCTGGTGAACCTGCTGCGCAACGGGCTGGATGCCGTGCAGGGCCAGCCCGTGCGCGTGGTGCGCTTCGCGGCGGCGGCCGTGGACGGGCGGGTGCATCTGCGCGTTGCCGACACCGGCGGCGGCCTCGCGCCCGAAGCGCGCGACCGGCTGTTCGAGCCCTTCTTCACGACCAAGGCGGGCGAGGGCCTGGGGCTGGGCCTCGCGGTTTCGCGCATCATCGTGGAAGGCCTGGGCGGCACCCTGGCGGCGGGCGACCTGCCGCAGGGGGGCGGCGCGGAGTTCACCGTCACCCTGCCGCTCGCGCGCGCCGACGCCGCCTGACATGCCTTCCGCTTACCGAGGATTTTCCTGCCGATGACCGACACCTCCCTTCCGGCCGGCCCCGCCGGCGGGGCCCGCCCCGTCTACCTGATCGAGGACGACGCCATGGTGCGGCGTGCCTACGGCCAGGCGATCGAGCTCGCCCAGATTCCCGTGCGCGCCTTCCCGCACGCGCAGGCCGCATTGGACGCCTATGCGCAGGACCCGCCCGCCGCGGTGGTCACCGACATCCGCATGCCCGGCATCGACGGCATGGAGCTGCTGCGCCTGCTGCGGCAGCGGGATGCCGCCCTGCCGGTGGTGCTGGTCACGGGGCACGGCGACGTCGCGATGGCGGTGGAGGCGATGCGCGACGGCGCATACGACTTCATCGAAAAACCCTTCTCGTCCGAGCGCCTGCTGCTCACCGTGCGCCGCGCGCTGGAGCGCCGGGCCCTGTCGGACGAGCTGCAGCGGCTGCGCGCGCGCGGCGGCACCGACGCGCTCGCGGGGCTGGTGGGCCAGTCGCCCGGCATGGCGGAGGTGCGCCGGCTGGTGGCCGCGCTCGCGCCGCTGGACGTGGACGTGCTGCTGCACGGCGAGACCGGCGCGGGCAAGGAGGTGGTGGCGCGCGCCCTGCACGCCGCCAGCGGCCGCACGGGCCCGTTCGTGGCCATCAACTGCGGCGCCCTGCCCGAGACCATCATCGAGAGCGAACTCTTCGGGCACGAGCCCGGTGCCTTCACGGGCGCCACGCGCCGGCGCATCGGCAGGATCGAGTACGCCAACGGCGGCACGCTGCTGCTCGACGAGATCGAATCGATGCCGCAGGCGCTGCAATTGCGGCTGCTGCGCGTGCTGCAGGAGCGCGAGATCGAGCGGCTGGGCAGCAACCAGACCGTGCCGATCACCGCGCGCTTCGTGGCCGCGGCCAAGGCCGATCTGAAGCAGCTCGCCGACCGCGGGCAGTTCCGCGCCGATCTGTACTACCGCCTGCACGTCGCCGCCATCGCGCTGCCGCCGCTGCGCGAGCGCCCGCAGGACATCCCGCTGCTCATGGCCCACTTCCTCGCGCAGGCCGCCGCGCGCCACGGCCGCCCGGAGCCGGCCTGGGGCGACCGCGATCTCGCCAGCTGGCTTGCGCACGACTGGCCCGGCAACGTGCGCGAGCTGCGCAATGCCGCCGAGCGCCTCTGCCTGGGCCTGCCCGTGCAACCCCTGGACGGCGGGGCCGACTCCGCCCCCTCGCTCGCCGCGCGCGTGGACGCGTTCGAGCGCAAGCTGCTGCGCGACACGCTGGACCTCACGCAGGGCAACGTGGCCCGCGCCGCGGAGCTGCTCAGGATGCCGCGCAAGACGGTGTACGACAAGCTGCAGCGCCACGGGCTGGCGCCCGGCGCGGCGGGCGGGGGCGGGCGCGACGCTTGAACGGCCGCTGCCCGCCACTCAGGCCGGCTCCGCGGCGCCAGAGGCTTCAGTCCAGTTGCAGGCCCGCTTCCTTCGCGGCCTTGGGCAGCACGGCCAGTTCGCGCTGCAGGACGCTGGCGAACGCCTCCGGCGTGTTGTCCGTCGCCGGGGCCACGCCGCCCAGGTCCAGCAGGCGCTGGCGGAAGGCGGGCTCCGCCGTGATCTTCGCGATCTTCTCGCCCAGCAGTCGGACGATGGGGGCGGGCGTTTTGGCCGGGGCCACGATGCCGAACCAGACGTCGAAGTCCACGCCGCCGGGCACGCCCTGCTCGGTCAGGGTGGGCACGTCGGGCCACAGTTCCGAGCGGCCCTGGCGCAGCTGGCCGATGGCCCGGAGCTTGCCCGACTGGATGAAGCTGCGGACATCGCCCGTGCCCAGCAGGCCCCAGGCCACTTCGCCCGCCATCAGCGACTGCACCAGGGGCGCACCGCCCTTGTAGGGCACATGCGTGAAATTGCCGTCGGCATGGCGGTTGACCGCTTCGGAGGCCAGGTGCGACAGACCGCCCGCGCCGGCCGAGCCATAGGCCAGCCCGCCCTTGCCCGCCTTCCGGCCCGCCTCCAGCAGTTCCTTGACGTTCCGGTAAGGCGACTTCTCCGGCACCACCAGGATCAGCGGGGCGAGCGAGACGCGCGCGACGGGCACGAAATCCGCGGCCGCGAAGCCCGGCTTCTTGTAGATCTCGGGATTGATCGACAGCATGCCCGTCAGCGTCATGGCCAGCGAATAGCCGTCCGGGGCACTGAGCACCACGTTGCTCATGGCGATGTTGCCGCCGGCGCCGGGCCGGTTCTCCACGATGATGGGCTGCCCCAGTTCTTCCTGCAGGCGCGGCTGCAGGGTGCGTGCCGCCACGTCGGTGGCGCCTCCGGCCGGATAGGGCACGACCAGGCGGATCGGCTTGTTCGGATAGCCGGCCTGGGCCAGCGCGGCCTGGGCCAGGCCCAGCGACAGGGCCCCGGCCAGGGCGATGCGGCCGATGAAGTGGATGGAACGCACGGTGCTTGTCTCCTGTTTTTTTGTGAAGGGAAGAAAGGCGCTCAACGCGCCCGGCCGGTTTCGTACCGCGCCTGGCGCTCCTCCAGCGCGTGCCAGCCGATCAGCGCCTTGAAATCCGCCATGCCCGTCTGCGCAAAGGGCAGGTCCGCGAAGTCTCCCGAGCGGCGGCGCGCCAGTTCGGCCAGGTTGGCCTGCACCGCATGCACGGTGGTCAGCAGGCTGGCGATGGGGTAGGAGGCGAAGGCCGCCACGCTCTCGATCTGTTCGCGGGTGAGGGCCGTCATCCAGGTGCCGGCCATCAATTGCAGCGACAGGCGCCGCCCGCAGGTCTCGCGCAGCTGCACCAGTTGCTCGTAGCGGCCGAAGGTGCGCGAGATCGGCTGGATGAGATCGGCCCCGGCTTCGGCGTAGCGTGCGGCGCGGTCGAGCGCCTCGGCCGGGTCCACGGCGTCGGTGCGGGCCACGATCAGCAGGTCCGGGTCCTGCCGGGCGTCGAGCGCGGCGTGGATCCGCGCCAGCGCGTCCGCCACCGGCACCAGGGTGGACGTGGTGGTGGCCGCCGGGCAGCGCTTGGGACTGACCTGGTCTTCGATCTGCAGCGCGGCGGCGCCGGCCTTTTCGAACTCGCGCACCGTGCGGCCCATGTTGAGCACGCTGCCGTAGCCCGTGTCCGCGTCCACGAAGATGGGCTTGCGCACCACGTGGGCCATGCGGTTCACGGTGGCCACGTTCTCGCTCAGCGTGTAGAGCTCCATGTCGGGCTGGCCCAGCAGCGCGGCGGAGATGCCGAAACCGGTGCTGAAGATGCCGTCGAAGTCGGACTGCTCCACCAGCAGGGCCGAGAGCGCGTCCTGCGCGCCGCCGAACCAGAGGGTGTCGCCATCGTCGATGCGCTGTCGCAGCGCATTGCGGGAAAAGTGCATTTCGGATCTCCGGGAGAAAGGAACGGGATCAGGCCGGGTGCGACGGCGCCGCATCCCCGCTCCTGGCCATGCGTTGCTTGAGGTACGGAATCAGGCCACCGGCATCGAGCATGCCGCGCTCGGAAGGGGCGAAGGGCTGCAGCGCCAGCACCTGGCCCGTGCGCAGGTTCTTCACCTCGCTCGTGGCCCAGTCCACCGCCAGTTCGTCCCCCCGGGCCGCGGCGGCGCGGATGCCCGGGCAGGTCACGAGCGGAAAGCCCATGCTCGTCTCGCCGCGGAAGAAGCCCGGCGAGAAGGATTCGGCGATCACCGCGGCGATCCCCAGGTGCCGCATGGCGCGCATGGCCGGGTAGTGCGGATGGCCGTAGCCGAAGTTCTCGCCACCCACCAGCAGGTCGCCCCGGCCCACGGTGGCAGCGAAGCCCGGCGTGTAGTCGGCCATGGCCAGCGCGGCCAGCTCGGCTACGTCGGTGATCTTGATGTTGCGCACACCGACGATCAGATCGATGTCGTAGTCGTCTTCTTCGAAGACCCAGGCCACGCGGCCGCGCAGGTTCTGCAGGCTCATGCCGTGGCTCCCTCGGTCGTCGCTGCCTTTGCTGCTTCGGCCAGGTAGGGCCGCGGGTCCGCGATGCAGCCTTCCAGGGCCGAGGCGGCCACCACGGCGGCGTTGCAGATGTAGATCTCGGAGTCCACGCTGCCCATGCGGCCCGGCGTGTTCAGCGTACCCGTGGAGACGGCGCGCTGGCCCGCGCTCATGGTGGCGATGCGGCCGAAGCAGTAGTCGCAGCTGGGCGAGCTGATGAAGGCGCCGGCTTCCACCAGCGTCTCGATCAGGCCCTCGCGCGCGGCCGCCGCCATGATGGCCCGGGAGGTCGGCACCACATGCAGCTGGAAACCCGGCTGGATGCGCCGCCCGCGCAGCACCTGGGCGGCGATGCGCAGGTCTTCCAGCCGCCCGCTGGCGCAGGAGCCCAGGTAGCCGGTATGCACCTCCAACCCCGTGAAATCGGCGAGATCGCGCGTGTTGGCGGGGCTGGGCGGCACCACCACGATCGGTTCCAGACCGGAGACATCGATGGCCACGACGCGCTCGTACACGGCATCGGCATCCGGGTAGACCGGCTCCAGCGCGATCTTCGAGCGGCCCTGCGCATGCGCGAGGGTCTTGGCGTCCGGCGCGATCAGCATCGTGGTCGCCCCGAGGAACATCGCCTGGCCGCAGATCACCTGCCGGCCCTCGATGTCCAGGGCGTCGATCACCGGGCCGCACAGCTCCACCACCTTGAAGCGGCAGGAGGCCGGGCCCATCACGCGCACCATGTGGTGGAACACGTCGCGCGCCATCACGCCGGGCCGCAGCGTGCCCGTGAGCCGCACCTGGATGGTGGCCGGCACGGTCATGGTGAGGGTCTCGGTGGCGAACGCCTCGACGACGCCCTTGCGCGCACCGAAGGCGAACGTACCGAAGGCGCCCAGCTGGCTCACGTGGCCATCGAAATGCACGGCGAAGGCCCCCGGCACGGCATACCCCAGCTCGGCCGCGACCTGGTGACCGATGCCCTCGCGCTCATGCACCGGCACACCCTGCTCCTTGCCCCAGGCGCGGGTGATCTGGTGCAGCTCCTCCTCCTTGGGCGCCGTGGCCGGCACCATGTGGTCGATGAAGAGCACGAAGCGCTCGGGGCTGGAGACCTTCTCCACGCCGAAATCCTCGCGCGTTTCCTTGAAGAACACGTCGGTGTAGCCGGGGAAGTCGTAGCTGATCACGAAGTCCGGCCGGGCCGTGATCTCCTGGCCGGGCACCACCCGGGCCAGGCCCGCGGCGCGTGCCAGGATCTTTTCAGTCATCGTCTGGGGCATGCAGGTCTCCGTTCAACTTCCACGATGTGGTGGGCATTGATCTGTCGTCATGCATCCCATTACATTGGAGTGTGAACCCCGCCTCTTCAGGTGCAACCCCAATTACTGCCACACTGTGGAAACTCAATCAGAACCTGGCGCCTCCCGCCCTGAGGACGGCGCAACGGAAGCCGGCGGTGCCGTCCGCACCGGCACCCAGAGCATCGAGCGGGTGGTGGGCATGCTGCGCGTGGTGGCCTCGCGCGGGCGGCGCGGCATGCGCATCGCCGACGTGGTGAGCGTGAGCGGCCTGCCCATGTCCACCTGCTTCCGCATGCTGCAGCGGCTGGAGCTGGAGGGTATGGTGGTGCGCGACGCCATGACGCGCAAATACCACCTGGGGCCGCTGCTGCACGAACTGGGCCTGCTGGCGCAGCCGCGCTTCCAGCTGGCCGATCTGTGCGCGCAGGCCCTGCAGGCCATCGCCGACGAGACGCAGGACACGGTCTACCTCAGCGAGCGCCGCGGCGTCGAATCCATCTGCACCAGCCGCGTGCTGGGCGACTACCCGATCAAGGCGCTCACGCTGGACGTGGGCATCCGCCGGCCCATGGGGGTCGGGGCCGGCGGGCTGGCGATCCTGAGTGCCCTGCCCGAGGCCGAGGTAGCGCAGATCGTCGAAGCCAACGATGCGCTCTATGCCCGTTTCGGCACCTTCGAGCCCGGCTTCGTGCAGCGGGCCGTCGCGGACACCCGGGCCCAGGGCTACGCGTTCCTGGACAGCGCTGCGACCCCCGGCACGGCGGCGGTCGGCATCGCGTTTCCGCCCGACAACCCCGTGGCCGCCATCAGCGTGGCGGCCATCTCCAGCCGGCTGGGCCCCGAACGCCGCGCGCAGGTGGCCGAGGTGATCGCGCGGCAGGTGCGCATGGTGTGCGCCCGGATGCCGGCTGCCGCCATGGCTGCGCCTGCGCGGCCCGGGGGCCGGTGAGGCGGCCGCGCATACGGTGCTTGGGCGACCGGCACGGCGATCCGGCGCGAGGTCCGCGCACGCTGACGGATGCCTCGAATGGCTACGCATGAGTTGGTTAAAGAACACAATTTGAAACAATTGGAGGGAATCGTGCAGTAGTGCTGTCTCCGAAACAGGGACTGGACAGCAGAATCGGGGCAGGGTCGCCCTTATGAAAAACCGTTTGCCGTCCACGAAGGGCTGGCGCCTCGGCGCTGCCATGGCCTGTCTGTGCCTCG
The DNA here is from genome assembly GCF_031844105.1 of Acidovorax sp. PRC11. Lineage (NCBI taxonomy): Bacteria > Pseudomonadati > Pseudomonadota > Betaproteobacteria > Burkholderiales > Comamonadaceae > Acidovorax > Acidovorax sp. PRC11. The sequence goes on from NZ_JAUZUQ010000012.1 coordinate 135,817, forward strand.
CGCAGGGGCCGCTGCATGCGGAGGTATCGGACCTGCCGCTGGAGCAGCTCATGCAGTTGCAGGTCACGACGGCCAGCCGGTACGCCCAGTCGGCGCTCGAGGCGCCTGCGGTGGTCAGCGTGGTGACGGCCGAGGACATCCGCCTGTTCGGCTACCGCACCCTGGCCGACGTGCTGGCGGGCATGCGCGGGCTCTACGTGTCTTACGACCGCTCCTACCACTACCTGGGCACGCGGGGATTCTCCACCCCGGGCGACTACAACACGCGGGTGCTGCTGCTCGTCAACGGCATCCGGTTCAACGACAGCCTGTACGACCAGGCGAGCATCGGCACCGACTTTCCCATCGACATCGACCTGGTGGAGCGGGTCGAGTTCGTCTCCGGCGCGGGGTCGGCCGTGTACGGCCCGAACGCATTTTTCGGCGTGATCAACGTGATCACGCGGGACGGTGCGCACCTCCGCGGCCCCCAGGTGAGCGCCGAGGCGGCCAGCCACGGCGGCCGCAAACTCCGGTTCTCCGCGGGCACCGTGACGGACGAGGGATCGAGCTGGCTGATCTCCGCCACGCGGTCCACGTCCCGGGGGGCGGACCATTATTTCCCCGCGTTCGATACGCCCTCGCAGAACTTCGGCGTCGCCCACGGGCTGGATTTCGATCGCAGCACCCAGCTGTTCGCGAGCATGCGCAGCGGTGGGCTCTCGGTCTACTTGGCGCACGGCGAGCGGGAGAAGGGGATGCCCACCGGCGCGTTCTCCCAGGTCTTCAACGACCCGAGATCGCGGGTGAACGACACCAGCACCCGCCTGGGCGCCGAATATGCCTACCCGATCCGGTCCGACCTGTCGTTCGTCGGCAGGGCGCACGTCGGGCGCTACGAGTACGTGGGCGACTACGTCTACGACTACCCGCCGCTCACCGTCAACCGGGACATCAGCCGCGGCCAGTGGATGGGAACCGAACTGCAGTGGATCAGCACCGCATTCGCCCGGCACAAGCTGTCCTGGGGCGTGGACTACCGGCGGGACATCGAGGTGAGCCAGCAGAACCTGGACCTGTCGCCCGCCGTGACGTATCTGGACACCCGGCGGCACGACGACGTCATCGGCCTGTACGTACAGGACGAGTTCGCACTGGCCCCGGATCTCACGGCGCATGCCGGCCTGCGGTGGGGAAAGCAATCGGGCAGCGAAGGCAATCTCCACCCCCGGCTCGGCCTGGTCTACTGGCTGCAGCCCACGACGGCGCTCAAGCTGCTGCACGGCACGGCCTTCCGCCCTCCGAATGCCTATGAACGCGACTACCGGGTGGATACGCCGGGAGGCCTGGTGGACACCCAGAAGATCCGGTCCGAGCGGGTCCGCACCACCGAAATCGCGCTGGAGCATGCCGCGGACGGTGGCCAGCGCGTCGTGGTCAACGCGTTCCTGTCCCAGGTGCGCGACCTGATCGCGCTGGCCGATGCGCCCACGCCGGAACGCCTGACCCTCGACAACGCCCGCGGCGTCAAGGTCCACGGGGCCGAGGTCGAATACGAGCGGCGCGGGCGCGGCGATTCGCGGCTCCGGCTGGTGTACGGGTGGCAGAAGGCCCGTGGAGCGTCGGGAGAGACGCTGGTCAATTCACCGCGCCATCTGCTCAAGGCACAATGGTCCGACCGGCTCGTGGCCGCCCCGGCCGCCGGATGGGACCCGGGCCGCTACGCGGTCGAACTGATCGGCGTGGGAGCGCGCACCACACGGCTCAATGACCGGCTGCCACCGCACGTCCTGGCGAACCTCACCTACTCGACCCGCCTGGCCGGCACCGACGTGTCGCTGGGCGTCTACAACCTGCTCAACCGCCGATACTCCGACCCGGCCTCCTACGAGGTACGTGACGACACCATCCCGCAGGACGGCCGGACCTACCGCATCAAGCTGACCTACGCGTTTTGACCATGTGCGGCTTCCCCTTGCGCTGCCTGACCAAATGCGGGCTGGCTCTGCTATGGGTCCTGGGCTCGGTCCAGGCCCATGGGCAGGTGGGTGAGCCGGAGCTGAAGGCGGCGTTCGTCTACAACTTCCTGCAGTTCGTGGAGTGGCCGAAGGGCAGCACCGCATCCCCTCCGGAGCTGACGCTCTGTGTGTCGCCCTTCAGCCCCCTCAAGCGCCAGATCGGAGCGCTGGAGGGCAAGCCGGTGCAGGGAAGCACGCTGCGGGTCCTCCTCCTGGACTTGCCCAGCCTCGGCAGATGCCGGGTCATCGTGCTGGACGCCGCCGATGCGGAGCCGGTGTTCGGCGCCCTGCGTTCACTGCCGCCGGGGCACGGCGTGCTGACGGTGGTCGACGACACCGATGCGGCGCGGGCGGAGGCCGTCTTCGTCCTGGGCCGGGAGGACGGGCGGGTGGTGTTCTCCATCCACCCGGACGCCGCGGCCCGGGCCGGCGTGGTGATCAGCTCCAGGCTGCTGCGGCTGGCAAGGGGGGCGCGATGAGCGCGGGGCCGTTCGAGGCGCAGGGCCGCGGCCAGTCCGCGCCGCGGGCTCCCCGCATGCCGTCGTCCCGGCTGGCCGTGACGGGCATCCTGACGGCCGGCCTGGCGGTGCTCACGGTGGTGCTCGCATTGACCGCGTTCGACTACTGGAGCAGCCGCCGGACGCTGCTGCAGGACAGTGCGGTCGAAGCCGCCATCGTGGCGGACAACGTCTCGGCGGCCGTCATGTTCCGGGATGCGCGCGCGGCCAACGAGACGCTGGCTGCGCTGCGCTACTCGCCCATGGTCGTCGGGGCAGGCATCTACGACAGCGACGGCGTGCTGTTCGCGAAGTACGGCGAGGATGCCGGCCTGCCCGCGTCACTGCCGGCCTCCGGCATGGCCGATGCCGCCGAGCGCCACGGCTGGAGCCGGCTCGATATCCAGCGGCCCATCACGGTGTCCGACACGGCCTGGGGAACGCTCTACATCCAGAAGTCCACCGGCACCGCGAACCGGCGGCTGGCCATCCGGTTCGCGGGCGCCCTGTTCATCGCGCTGTGCGTGATGGGTGCCGCTGCCGCGATGGTGCTGCGCAGCCGGGCGGTCGTGCGGGCCGCGGAAAGCCGCCTGCATCTGCTGGCGCATACCGACGCCGTCACCGGCGTGGGCAACCGGCACGCGTTCAACGAGCAGCTCGCGCTGCAGATCGCGCAGGCCCGCGAGCGCGGCGAGCGCGTCGCCCTGGTCTACATCGACCTGGACAACTTCAAGGCCCTCAACGACACCTTCGGCCATGCCGCCGGCGACGGGCTGCTGCACGAAGTCGCCCGCCGCCTGCAATCCGTGGTCCGCAGCGCGGACATCGTGTCGCGGCTCGGCGGCGACGAATTCGCACTGATCCTGCGGTGGGAGATCGATGACGCCGCCCTCGACCATTACGGCCGCCGCATCGTGGAGATGTTCAAGTCGCCGTACTCCGAGCTGGGCCAGCCGGTGGCGCTGACCTGCAGCGTCGGCATCGCCACGTTCCCCGAAGACGCCCGCGAGATGGACGCGCTCATGGGCTGTGCCGACACGGCCATGTACCGCGCGAAGGAGCTCGGCAAGAACCGCAGCGTGCGCTTCGATGCGTCCATGAACCTGGTCGCCGCGCGGCGAAGGGCGATCGGGCAGGCGCTGCGCGCCGAACTGGAGACGGGCAGCGGGTTGGCGCTGCACTACCAGCCGCTGCTCGATGCACGGACGCGGACTCCCGTCGGCGCGGAGGCGCTGCTGCGGTGGACGCACCCCGAACTGGGCAGCATCCCCCCGCTGGAGGCCGTCTCCGTGGCGGAAGAAAGCGGCCTCATCGCGCCCCTGGGCTACTGGGCGCTGCGCACCGCGTGCAGGAACGCGGTGCGCTGGCAGGCGGCCGGGCCCATGCGCGTGGCGGTGAACCTCTCTGCCCGGCAACTGGCCGAACCGCATTTCCTGGAACAGGTGATGGACATCCTGCGCGAGGAGGACTTTCCTCCGCAGTTGCTGGAACTCGAACTCACCGAGACGGTGCTCATGGAGAACGTGGACGCAGGTGCCCACACGCTGAGGCGGCTGAGCCAGATCGGCGTCCACCTGGCGATCGACGACTTCGGCACCGGCTATTCCTCGCTCGCGTACCTGCGGCAGTTGCCGATGCGCCGGCTGAAGATCGACCGGAGCTTCGTGAAGGAACTGCCGGAGCAGGACCACAGCCGCGCGATCGTGAACGCGATCATCGCGCTCGCGCACGAACTGGACCTGGAGGTGACGGCCGAGGGCGTCGAAACGGAAGCGCAGGCCGCCTATCTCGTCCAGCAGTCGTGCGACGTGCTGCAGGGGTATCTGTTCGCGAAGCCCATGAGTTCCGAGGATTTCTTCGCGCGGGTCGTACAGCCGCGGGCTGAGTCTGGCTAGCGGCCGATCGTCTGCGGCGGTGCCTCGTCGAACAGCCGCAGCGCCAGCAAGCCGTGGCCCACGGTCGCTCCCGCGCGAACGGCGCCCGCGATCAATGCGATTTCGGCCAGTTCCTGGCGGGTCGTGCCGAGACGTTTCGCTGCGCGCGTGTGCACGTCCAGGCAATAGCCGCATTGGGTGGTGAGTGCGACTGCGAGCGCGATCCACTCGCGTGTTTTCGGGGGAATGGCGCCATCGGTCCGTTTCACCGCATGGTCGTAGGCCAGAAAGGCGCTTGCTTCGGTGGGCGCCAGGCGCGCGAGGGCAGGAGCGTTCTGGAGGTCCTGCGGGCTCTGGTAATGGCTCATGACGGATCCTGGACAGGGTGGTGGCGGGCGATGGCGGCCGGCTCCGGGGCTCCGTCCTTCAACCAGTAGCCGCTTTGGAGCAACTGCTCGCGCACCATGCCGCGGGCGCGGTGCAGGCGGCTTTTCACGGCCTCGACGCTCAGGCCCAACTGCGCCGCGACTTCCGGTGCCGTCAGCTCGTGCACGTCGCGCAGGATGAGCACCTCGCGGTAGGCGGGGCCCAGGCGTTCGATGGCACGTGCCAGATCCATCCGGAGATCCTGGGGAATGCCGGGCGCTGCGGCCTGGAAGCCGTCCTCCCCGGCCTCGTCCAGCGACTCCGCCGGCCCGTTCCTGCGGAACAGGCGGAAGCACTCTCTCTCGACGATGCGGAACAGCCAGGTCGCCAGCGTCGCAGCGGTACGCAGCGCGCCGATTTTTCGGTACAGCTGCCACAGCGCGACCTGCACGGCGTCTTCCGCGTCCTGCGCGGTGGAGCAGGTGCGCCGCGCGAACCGTTTCAGATCCGGCTGGCACACCGACAGGAGGCGCAGGATCGCGCCGCCGTCACCGAGGCGGGCCGCGTCCACGAGGGCGGTATCCGCTCGCATCACCGACCCCTTTTCATCGGCCTGCGGCCGACCAGGGCGCAGGCCGGACAGTATCCGGCGAAGCCTGTCAGCACCAGCGTGGCGGCGACCGCGGCAGCGGCCCAGGCCACGGCGCCGGTGGCCCCGAGACCGACCGCGGCAAGGACGATCAGCAGCCCGAGTGCGGGGCGCAGGGCGCGCTCCCAGAGGGGCAGGTTGCGTTGCAGGTAGAACATCAGCGGCCTTTTCAGTGGTTTGAACTGTGACCTAGAGGCGGCCCAGGCCCGAAAGGGTTCACGAGGTCGGCGCTGTCCGGTGCTGCATTTCGGCGTCAGTACCTGCGCTCTCTGGCGGAAGCGGCCCAGCCGGTTCTCCGCCTAATGGCGTGCCTTCTTGAGCAACCGCAGAACATCCGCGATATCGTAGGGTTTGGAAAGCACTTGAACTTCTGGAATGGTCACGCGGGTTTCCGAGTAACCCGTGGCCAAAACGACATGGATGTGGGGAAAGCGGCTTCGTATGGCTTTCGCCAGGTCGATCCCATTGAGCTCGCCCGGCATGACGACATCCGAGAAAACGATATCGATCTTCGTCCCGGCGTCGATGCAGGCCAGCGCGGCATCCGCGTTGTCTGCCATGATGACGAAGTACCCCGCGTGTTCGAGCGCCGGTGCCACGCTCTCCCTGACCAAAGGATCGTCTTCCACGAAAAGCAGCGTCGCGCTCTCTTTGCGGTCCATCTCCAATGGTGGGCTGGGCAGTGCTGCCGGTTCCACAGCGGCCTCCAGCGCTCTGGGCAGGTAGATATCCACACAGGTACCCCGTCCCACTTCGCTGTCCAGCAAGAGGATGCCGCCAGCTTGACGGGCAAAGCCGAACGCCTGGGGCAGCCCCAGACCCGAGCCTTTCCCCACTTCCTTGGTCGTGAAGAACGGGTCCAGCGCTCTCGACGCTACCTCGGCAGTCATGCCTACGCCTGAATCGACGAACCGCACGCGAAGGTAATCTCCAGGTGGCAGGTGCGCCGCGGGCTGGACGGCACTTTCATTGGTGACCGTGACGGAGATGCTTCCCCCGCCCGGCATCGCATCCTTGGCGTTGATCACCAGGTTCAGGAACGCGAGTTCGAACTGGGTGGGATCGATGGTGACCGGCCACGCCTCTTCGGCAATGGAAACCCCGAGGGACACGCTCGCGGGCAGCACGTTGTCCACCAGTTGCCGGAAGTCGTGAAGGTGCTTGGGCAACTGCACGGTTTCGAGCCGTGAGTCCTGGGTGCGACCGAATGAACTGAGCTGCCCCGTGAGCGTTTTCGCTCTTTTCAACGCCTTGCTGCAGGTCTCCAGCAAACTCAGCACCCGATCGGGGTCCTTGGCCCTTTTTGCCAGCTGCAACGATGTGGCCAGCGTCTGGAGCAGGTTGTTGAACTCGTGGGCAATGCCGCCGGTGAGCCGTCCCAGCGCCTCCATTTTCTGGCCCTGCAGCAGAGCCCGCTGCGCGCGTTCGGTTTCTTCCACCGCGTGGGCGACACGGAGCTCCAGGTCCCGTTGCGCCGTTCCGAGCTGGTCGCTCGCATGCGCGATGCGCCTTCCTACCTCGTCGACCTCCACCAGACCTTGCGGGGTATAGCTCACCTTTTCGCCTCTGCCCAGGGATTCGGCAGCGAGTTCCAGCTTCTGCATTCGGCGAACGACGCCCCAACCGATCTGCCTGGCGAATACCCATGCCAAACCCAGTATCGCCAAGGAGGAGAGGGCGAAGCCAATGGCCAGGTGGACTGCGCTCTGGCGAATCTCGCTTTCCGGGATGCTGAGCACCGCCGTCCAGTCCGACGCGGGAATGCGATAGAAAAACGTTTTGACGGGGACGCCGTCCAGAGTGGTCGATGGGGTGACGCCGCTGATCTGCGCTGCGAATTTTTGCTGGAGGTCCCTGTCTGCAGGCTGGCCTACGAACTTCTCCGGGTCCCGCGACCTTGCCACGAGCACGCCGTTGCGGTCGACGATCACGCTCAGCCACGTCGGCGGGAGATTCTGCTGCAAAAGGAGTTGCTGGAGTGATGCAGCGTTCAGGCCCATGGCCACGAAATAGCGCGGCTCCGCCCGTTCCATGTAGGGCACCTGGATGCTGAAATCGAACCGCTTGCCCAACGGGGCAAAAAACACGTCCGAGACCAATGGGCTCATGACTCCATGGCGTTCCATCAGTGCCTGCATCGTCGATGCGCGTTGCGCTGGAAGGCTCGCTCCGAAAGGAGCACGGGTATTGATGAGCTGCCGGCCTGTTTTGTCGAACAGGATGATGGTGGTGTCTCGTGTCGGCGCGTTGTTTTTCGCAAAGGCGTAGAAGGATTCCAGATCGCCTTCAGCCAGGGCCGGCGAATGCGCAATGGTCTGGAGGATCCGCTGCCGCGACTTCAGTTCGCTGTCCACCATGTGGGAAAATACACGGGCGCTGGCCATCAGCCGCGCCTCCTGCGCCAGTTCCTCTCCTCGATAGACGTACCACACGGCCAATGCGGCCGCCAAGAGCGCGGGAATGAGGACGGAGAGCGTGAGTGCGAATAGTTGATTTTTCAGCCGCATGGGAAGACTTCCAGCCGACCTGGTGAGCTGGTGACTGCAAGGCGATGGATTCAGGGCCCAGATAGCCAACGGCGTCGCCGCAATGGTGGACGCATGGGTACGAAAACCCGTGGATTTCAGTCACTGACCAGCGCTCGGCCTTGATGCCAGCGCAGGCGGCGGAGAGGGAGCGCAGCCGTGCCTTCCACTGTGGTCCCTCTCGTCGATCCGTTTTTTGTGGCGAGTGTAGGAGGGCCGCTGGGCTTTTGCCGCTCCGCGCATAGGTCGCGTTTGCTGGATGCGACACTTTCTGCGCCCGACCGGAGGCCCGGTGGCTGGGACGCCCGCCTGAAGATCTCGGGCATGCGCTTGTCGCCGAGTACGTACCAGGAACGCCCCTGGGCTGGCATCGCGACGTCCCGGGCTTCGAAACCATCGTGGGCGTTTCGCTCGGCGGCCGCGCGACCCTGAAGTTCCGCCCTTATCCCGACAAGCCGGCGGCACGGAAGGTGGTGCCGCTGGAGGTGCAGCCGCGATCCGTCTATAAGATGGCGTCCGAAGCGCGGTGGGGCTGGCAGCACAGCGTCGTACCGACGGCCGAACTCCGGTGGTCCATCACTTTCCGTACCAGCGTTGTGTGAGGGCAGCCACTGCGCGAGCAGGCGAACAGGAGCGCCGAGGTCTACAGGCTTGCTCAACTGCTCGTCGAACACGCTGGCGCCCGGTCGGTGTGGACAGGTACGCGGGCAGCAGGTGTAGGTGGCGCTGCGGCGCGCGCGTAGGTTGTAGGACATGCCACGGACGATATGCGTGAGGTCCCACGCACATGCCTGTCGCTCGCTCCATCCCTACGCCGCCTGCCGCAGCACCCGCCGGTACTGCACCGCCTCGGCCACCTGCGCGGGCCCGATGTGCTCCTCGCCGGCCAGGTCGGCAATCGTGCGGGCCACCTTGAGCGTGCGGTGCGTGCTGCGCGCCGACCAGCCCAGGCGCGCGGCGGCGGTCTGCAGGAAGCGGGCGGCGTCCTCCTGCAGGCCGGCCTGCACGTCGATCTCGCGGCCCTGCAGCGCCTGGTTGGGCTTGCCCTGGCGGGCGAGGGCGCGCTCGCGGGCGGCGGCGACGCGGCCCCGCACGGTGGCGGATGATTCGCCCGGCGCGGCGGCCAGCAATTGGTCCGCGGGCAGCGCGGGCACTTCCACGTGCAGATCGATGCGGTCCAGCAGCGGGCCGCTCAGCTTGGCCTGGTAGCGGGTGACCTGGTCGGGCGTGCAGCGGCAGGCGCGCTGGCGGGAGCCGAGGTAGCCGCAGGGGCAGGGGTTCATGGCCGCGACCAGCTGGAAGCGCGCGGGGAAATCCGCGCGCCGCGCGGCCCGGGCGATCGTGATGCGTCCGGTCTCCAGCGGCTCGCGCAGTGCCTCCAGCGCGCTGCGCGCGTATTCGGGGAATTCGTCCAGGAACAGCACGCCGTGGTGGGCGAGCGAGATCTCTCCGGGGCGGGGCGGGGAGCCGCCTGTCGGGTTTTCTCATTGCTGAGACGACGCCTATGTGATTCAATGACTTGCCGCCACCATGTTGGCAATTAGTGCGACAAAATTTATTTAATAGCTGAGATGATGGCTGTGAATTTTTTAAATAGGCGAGACGTTCGGACAACTTCTCGACCTAAGAGGCCCGTTCGAGACATTCCGATCAACTCTAGACACGTCACGGGACATGTCAGCTGGCGTGAGTCGGAGCCAATTCCCTATGAGTCACCGCTGGAGCGTGACTTCGTTCTTCGCCAGGAGTTTTCACTCGTGGTGTCCCACGTGCTGTCCCAGCCGTGCCGTGTTCCATTTGTGACGCACTCGGGCCGTCGCGCTGAGTACACGCCGGACTACTTGGTGACCTATGCGGTCTCCGATATTGCGCTGGGATGGGAGCCTCCTCCATTGCTGGTGGAGGTGAAGTCCAAGGCAGACTGGCAGAAGCACTGGCGTGAGTGGTCCCCGAAGTGGAAGGCTGCGCGCCGCTACGCGGCTGAGCATGGGTGGCGTTTCACGATCATGGATGAGGACCGCATACGGACGCCCGCGCTGGCCAACATCGCGTTTCTGAAAGAGTACCGTGATCTTGACGTTGATCGCGAGGACAGCGACGCCATCGTTGAGGATGTGAAGGCCCATAGTGCGGTCAAGGTGGACTACCTGTTGGCCAAGCACTTTCCTGGGCTTTACCGCGCGCGGGGCATTGCGCACATCTGGCATTTGGTCGCGCGCCGACGCTTGGACTGTGATGTTGGCAGGGAGTTGAGTGACCTGACGGAAGTGTGGGTGCCCCATGGCCGCTAGTTGGAATGCCGAGGCAGAGTCGGAAGCGATAGTTACGCCTTCGCGCCGACGCATTGATGTCCAGGGCGGAGCCCTCGTCCAGCATCCCGACGGTGTGTTTCGAGTCGACGATGTGCTGGACTTCGACACAGTCACCGCGACGAGCGTGGAGACGGGGCGAATCCGGGTATTGCGAATCGGAGAGCTCCAGTCACTGGAATCGGCTCCAGAGGCAATACCCGATGTGGACATCGACGCGATCGATGCAGATGACTGGCGCATAGCCCAAAGCCGATATGCAGCAGTCAAGCCGCTTCTTGAGCCCGGAGCCCAATCCAGGGAGAGCGTCGAGCGGAGGGCCAGAGAGCTTGGGATCAGTCCCGCCACGTTGTATCGGTGGCTGCAGCGCTATCGATCGCTTGATGCAGTGTCTGGGCTCATTCCGCTCCAGCGGGGATGGAAGACCGGCAACGGGCGCATCTCGGCAGCCGCGGAAGCGTTGATCAAGGAAGTAATCGAGAGCTTCCATCTGACGCCTGAGCGGCCCACGGCGCAGAAGACTGTCCGCGAGGTGCAGCGTATTGCTTACGAGCGCGGAATGGAGCTGCCGAGCGGAACAGCTGTCAGAGCCCGCATTGAACGGATTCCGGAGTACGAGCGGATGCGGCGGCGCGGTGAAAAGGAGAAAGCAAAGAACAAGTTTTCGCCAACGGCTGGCGTGTCGCCGGACGGTAAATACCCACTGTCTCACGTCCAGATCGATCACACCCCGCTGGACGTCATGGTCGTTGATGATGTTCACAGGCTTCCCATCGGAAGGCCATGGCTGACGGTGGCGATCGACGAATTCAGCCGGATGACACTGGGCTACTACATGTCCTTCGATGCTCCCTCAATGACGTCATCAGGGATGTGCCTGGCCCATGCCATCTTGCCCAAAGAGGAGTGGCTGATGCTTCATGGCATCGAGGCTCAGTGGCCGGTCTGGGGAAGACCCAAGGTGGTGAAAAGCGACAACGGTTCCGACTTCAAGTCGAGCAGTTTTAAGAAGTCATGCGCGCTCTACGGAATCGACTTAGCCGTCAGGCCGAAGGGCTCGCCGCACTATGGAGGCCATATCGAGCGGCTCCAGGGTACCCTGCTCAAAGAACTGCACGACCTTCCTGGATCGACGTTCTCTTCGGTGGCCCACAAGGGCGAATACGACTCCGAAGGCTTGGCGGTGATGACTAAGTCGGAACTCGAGAAGCAGATCCTCATGTTGATCTGCAACGAGTACCACCGGCGGAAGCACTCGGCGTTGGGCATGCCTCCCTTGCGTAAGTGGGAGATCGGGATTTTTGGTGGTGCGGGACAGCCACCTCGCGGCATGCCTGCCAGGCCTGCGGATCGCATGACGGTGTATCTGGATTTTCTGCCGATCTTCGAGCGGACGATCCAGGCGGACGGGGTGAGCGTGGACAACGTACGGTACTACGCGGACGTTCTGCGGCTGTGGATTGGCGCCAAGGATCCTGAAACCGGCAGGGCGCGTATGCACCTCTTCAGGCGTGATCCCCGAGACATCAGCTGCCTATGGTTTTACGACCCCGATACCAAGCAGTACTCCAAAATCCCGATGGCTGACCTAGATGCTCCCGCGTGCAGCATTTGGGAATACACGAAGGCTAAGGAGGAGATCCAAAAGGCGGGTTTTGATCCCTCGGACCAGAAGATCGTGTTCCAGTCGATTGGCAAGCGGCGCGCTATGGTCCAGGAAAGTGCACAGAAGACTAAGCTGGCCCGGCGTGAAGCCCAGCGCAGAGCTGACCATGCGAGGGCGGTGAACCCTGCCGATCCGCTCGCTTCCCAAAGGCGCGCACCCGCCAAAGATGCCCCGCCTAGACCACCGCTAGCGAAGCTGACACCGCCATCAGGTCTTGCAACTTCGGTTTCTGCGACGGATGACATCGCATGACAGCTTCCACTTCGCCTCCAGCGCCAACGCAATACCTTCATGTGCATGAGCAGTTTCGCTATGTGTGCGAACTCTCGGACGCGCAGCGCATCGCTTTTCTGGATGAGCCGCGCTGGGTGGGTTACTCGCATGCGAAGTTCGTCATGGACACGCTGGTCGGCTTGATGAACAAGCCCAAGCGTCCTCGCATGCCAAACCTCCTGTTGGTTGGCGACTCGAACAATGGCAAGAGCACCATCATCCGCCGCTTCGAAACCCTGTGCGGCACGGGTTACGTCGACGAAGAGTCTGAAGCCGTGCGCCCTATAGTCATTGCGGAGTCACCACCCGGTGCCGACGAAAAGGGCCTCTACATCTCGATTCTGAGCCAGTTCTGGTCCCCCGTTCGGGCAAATGCTACCGCTACGGTATTGCGCCATGACGCGATAAACAAGCTCAGGCGATGTAAGGCCAAGGTGCTGATCATCGAAGAGCTGCACTCGCTACTGATCGGCCCAGCGGTGAAGCAGCGACTGTTGATGAATGCCATCAAGATGCTGTGCAATGAGCTGTGCATTCCGGTGGTCGGTGTTGGAACCAGGGATGCAGTTCGAGTACTTCACACCGATCCTCAACATGCGAGCCGTTTCGACGTGATCTCACTCCCCAAATGGGAGCTAAACAAGGATTTTCAGACACTCGTCGCGGGCTTTGAGTGCGTGCTTCCCCTGAAGCGCCGATCCAACCTAGCAGAGCCTGAGCTTGCAACCGCATTGCACACCATTTGCGATGGAAACCTTGGCGACCTGCACCGGCTACTTGTCGAATGCACCATGAGTGCCATCACGAAGGGGACGGAGCAGATCACCATGGACATCGTGCAGGCCCATCAATGGCTCAAGCCGACCAAGGGACATCGGGAGCTGGCGGAATGACGTCTGCAGACGTCCGGCCTGGCCCTTTCGAGCAGGAACTGCTGACGTCATGGCTTGCAAGAGTGGCAGTGCACAGCGGCTGTGAGCCCTTGGTCCTTACGGGCGCCATCTGGCCCGATTGGCGTATCTGGACAGTTGATGCGGATAGGCAAGTCAGTCCCGAGCATGCTCAGGCTGCTGCGATCTGGTTCAATTTGCCTGCTGAATCCGTACACGCCTGCACGCTGCTGGCGGCTGGCAACAGATTGCATGGAAGCATTAACCTCAATGGACCGATGTGGCCATGGATCACTACTCAGGGAAACCGCAATCGCCTAAGGCGAGCGGGGTTGCCTTTCTGTCCAAAGTGCCTGGCTGGCGATGTCCAGCCTTACTACCGCTTGGAATGGCGATTTGCATGGGTAGTGGGATGCGAGCGCCATGGCGTCCGACTCGTGGACCGTTGTGATCGGTGTCATGCAATCTCCGAGCCGCATCGCAGTACGGCGGCCACTGGCGATCTCGCTCACTGCGTGGAATGTGGCTTCGATCTTCGCCGCTCTAAATGTGAGCCAGTGGACGTCCAAGCGTTGAGTTTTCAGCGGCGAGCAAGCGACATCTTTGGAACGGGAATGGCGGCCTGGGGTGGCGAAGAAATCTCGCGGACGGAGTGGTTCCGACGTGCTAGGAGTCTGCTTGCAAAGGACTTATGCCAAGTTGATGCCCGAAGCGCCGCAGCGATGGGGAATCGCCAGATCGGCCTGTGGTTTGAGTTGCAGGGGCCGATGGAGCGTGAGGCTCGCTTGAGGGTTCTGGCAGGTCTTTTGGACGATGAAGCACTGCTCGTAGTTCGTTCTCAGGGCCGTCGGCGCGCACCTCGTTCTGCGCAATCGACAAAGGTGAAGAACCGCCGCGCCAAGTCACCACGGACTTACCCACTCGCCAGAGAGCGGGTACGAGAGGTTTGGGCTCGTTGGCTCCGCAGGAGCAGATTGTGGTGAGTGGAGCGGCGTCAGCGGACCGATGCTGTGATGAGTGCGGTCGCATCATCTCAAAGGCCCACCGTGTAGAAGCCGGCAGACAGTACTGCACTACGTGCTATGCGCGCTGCTTTAAGCGCCGGCTTTGTTCGGGATGTGGAATGTTCAGTCGCCTCCTGGTGGACGCGAATGACCCCAAGTGCCGCAGCTGTTTGGCTAACGCTCCGTGCATCAGATGTGCGAGGGCTGGGCGTGAACTGGGAATGGTTACTGATGAGGGGCCAGTCTGCAATTCTTGCTATCCGTACTTCAGGGAAGCCCTCACGTGCGCCCTGTGTCATCAGGCTACACGACGGCCGCAGCACGTTGGGTCTGCCGGGGGCAGGAAACTGGTTTGCCAACGCTGCGCGACAGCCCACCATCGAACCTGTTCGCTTTGTAGGCGACATCGTGTTTGCAAGGATCGACCAGACGGCACGAGGGTATGTGCCAAGTGTGATGAGATGGGAATGACAAAGTGCGAAACGTGTGCCTCTCCCATGCCTGCGGGGCGTGGTAGCCGCTGCGAAGGTTGCTACTGGAAGGGGCGATGCGAGGCGGTCGGTGCGCAGCTGCGCGAACTGTTGTCCAGCACCAGGGTTCGCGAAGCCTTTCAGAGCTATGTCAGCTGGGCGATGGCTGAGACTCAACTTCCGCGCCTTGTTCGAGCACTTCCCCGGCACGTGAAATTCTTCGAAGTGCTGGACAAGCATGCGAAAAAAGATCCATGGAGCGCGTCGTTGATGCTGCGCGTGTTTGGCACTGCTGGACTAAGAAAGTTCGCGCTACCTGTGCGGTGGGTGCAAAACTGCGGCGCGGTGACGATCAACGCGGAAGAAAAAGAAGCTGCGGCAGAACTGGGGAGATCTCAGGCACTTGTTGCGAGCGTACTGCCGGGAACGCTGGCGCGCCGGCTGTTGGATGAGTTCTATTCCGTCCTTCAGGCCAAGGTCAGTGCCGGACAGATAAAACCTAAGTCGATGCGATTGTCGTTGCGTCCCGCTCGGTCGCTTTTGGAGCACGCGGACGCAGGATGGCAGCGGATGCCCGACCACCGTGCCGTGGAGAAGCTGCTAGAGGTAACGCCTGGACAAAGGGCAGCCCTTTCTGCTTTTCTGGGGTTCCTGAGGTCCAAGCACGGCGTAGAGCTGAGCGCCTTGCAGGGGGCTAGCTATCGACGCATCAAGCCGCGGGATGCTCTAGGAAAGCAGCTTGCTGCCCTTGCAAAAGAGCAGCCGCGGCCTGCAGATTTTGAACACCGTTGGCTTCACATGGCCCTGGCCTACTTCCATGAGCGATCACGCGCTCAGGCCAAGAGTCTTCTGAAATGCGGGGCGCTGGAGGAAATGGACACCGGCTACGAACTGGTGGTCGAGGGCGAAAAGTACTGGCTCCCGAAGCCGCCAGGTGCGTCTACGAGTGTGCAGGCAATCGATTAAGTCCTACCTGCTTTACTTGCAGCCCAGTCGCCGCGCTATGGCAGCGAACGCCTACTTTTCCCGTTGCGATTGGGTACCTTCGCGGGTGCGTTTGGGAAACGTGATACCCAACTTACTCAGTGCATTGGTTGCTGTCGACTGGCCAGCTACTTCGTCCGAGCTGGAGAAGGACCTCCGGTAGTCCTGGCCATCAAGCGAGGGCAAGTTTGCAAGTGCCGTTTTCATGATCCCCTCGGCCTCTGCGATCTGAAAAAGCACCTCTGGAATCCAGTCGGCTGGGGACTTTCCGGCGGGGGCCTTTATAGTCAGTCCGCAATACGGCTCCTCCTTGGCACCCTTGTCAGAGTGCTTGGACATGATACGTCGCTGCACCTCGAACACGTAGCCGTTGGCCAGGGGTGAGCCGACCTCGACGACTAAAACGCCACGTGGCTTTGTCGGCTCGTCGGGGTACATGTACACCCACTTCGACGCACGTGCACTGAGCGATTTTCCGCCCTTCACATCCTCTGGAAACCCCAAGCTCAGAAGCTTGAATTCTTGAGTGGTACTTGGAGACGTCGTGCCCTCGAAACTGAACCAATTCAGAACGGTCAAAATCTCAGGGTGTTGCGATTGAAGGTGCTGCAGCCCATTCCATAGGTCTCGCAGTGCCCCCTTTTGCTCCAGTTCAATGTCGGAGACGAAACGCGCAAGGCCAATCCCCTTCCCTGGACCTCCCACCTCGCCTGGCGCACTCACCTCAGCTGCTATAGCAGCCGGACCAGGAGCCCCTCGCGCTATCGATTTGTCGGTGGTGAGCTTCGTGACCGGTGCAGCTTCGAGCAGCCGAATGGAGGGATCGGCGATCACAAGCATTTCGGTGCCATGTTCCGGTGTGAGGTCGTCGCCGATTGGTGTTATCTCGTCTTCTTCGATATCCCGACTATGTCGCGCAGGGTGCGGATTGCCAGAATAGTCCTCGTTACCAGTTGCAGGAAATTCAGTGCGCAAGATGTGGATGCTCGGCTTCAATGGAACCGTATATCCAGTGATACGCAGCCCCAGGAATGACCCTGATGAGATCTCCAGCCCTTCGACCTCGATCCTGGCGGGACCTGTGAACCACGGCCCAATGGCCGGGAACGCGAACCGATTCCTGGAACCAGGGGGGCCTAGATCATTCTCGATTTCAGCGTGGATACCTCGCACCTTTCGATGTGTGAAGGCTTCATATCTCAGGTGTGCCAGAAGATGGGCATCGGCATCGGTCGCAAACCACGGCAAGTCGACTACACGAAAACCAGCGATGGAAGGGACGGGTTCATCGAGCCGCAGCCGATGGACTACTTCGCCCCATCCGTATGTGGTCAAGACTCGATTGATCTCCTGATCGCGACCATAGCACCGTAGGAACTCAAGACACGGTATCAAGAGCGTGCCTTGGTTGCTTTTCATCCTAAGAAGCTTGCTGCGGTCTCCTGCGCCGAATCGAAGCGGGTATGCGCTTTGAGGAATCAGCTCGGCTCCGGTCTCGCTTCGATGCTGGGCGCTACTGCATGCATGAGTCCAATCTTCCTCTCGGAAGCTCACGTCGAACTCCCGCCTGCCGTATTGGACCTGGAACCTTGACCGCTTGGCCTCCCATACAGAGCCTATCCGTAGTTGTCCCAGACTTGTCAGGGCAACATTGCTCGAAAAAAAGTTGCCCAACGTGCCATCGTTGTGTAATTGACGGAACCACACAACAACTCGAGGTACATGATTTTTGTGCATGGAACGGCAAATTGCGCCGTACCACCACAAGACAAATCGCTTATCAGCGTCGAGGTGGAGAGTTCTGAGTTCGATCTGTTTCGGCGATCGTGCCAGTTGTACGGGGGAGGTGGTCACCTGATTAAGCTGATAAAGTCATTTTATTTGGCACGCCATGCATTGTGCATCTCGCGGGAATACACCACGGAATCCATGCCCTCAGCGCTGCTGACTGCGATGAGCACGCTGCACGGGCCGACTTCCCCGGACAGCCGAACCGCTTGCTCGATCTAAGTGCATCGGCCATCTATTCGCCGTCTAGGGGCGGCATAGTCGGCCGGCTCGGGCGCCAGTCCTTAATATAGAGCACGGCTTGATCGCTAAGCTGAATGACGCTTTGTTTGACCAAAGTTGCGGCGGCACCCTCGCCGTACTTTTTGATTTCGTCCAGCGCGATGAACGATTGCTTCTCTGATTCCGCGTACAGTGAAATGAGGTGGCCTACCGAGTCGTTGGAGATGTTCTTGAAGAGCACTGAATCGTGAGCAATGGCTGGAAGGTTGGTCTCACGGAACACGGCAAGATCGAAGAGCACCAAGCCGAAGAAGGCTGTGCCAGTGCCCGTATCCTCGAACACCTCGAAGTTGTAACTCGTATCGCGGAGAGACAGCCGGGGGCTTTTCCGATGCTCACCAGCAACGTCACGAACGATTTCTCGCATGCCGTCGTTCACGATTGTCTCGATTTCAGTCAGAATCCGCTGCTTTTCTTCCGTGAGCGCCTCTTTCGCTAATCGCACTTTCTCAACATTTGCTTGCTCGAGTTCGAACCCGTCCCGGCTTGCTTTGGCCTCTTGCAAGGACAACGCAATCTTGTAAACGTGATCTACCAACGACTCTGGCTGCTCCACCGATCCTAGCGCCGCCGCCATCTGAGCTTCAATACTGGAAATGCTCTCATCGATAAGCCTCAGCTCATCTAACAACTGCTGCTTAGACTCCTTCAGCTGCTCAGTAAGAATCCGGGCGACGCCGTCGTGGAAAGACTCCACCTCGGCTAGGCGCTCTACATTGATCTCGGGAAAAAATCTTTGGAGGTCTCGGAAGTTGCTGCCGCGCAGGGAGCGACGCCCACCGAGATTTCGTTCGACGCGCTGGAGTCGTCCCGCCACAACCAAACGACGTTCTAGCAAATCATCCTTTCTCTCTTTGAGTTCCAAGATCTCTTTGTTGATCACTGCACTCAGGCTAGTCGCATAGCTAGCTAGATTTCGGCGCACCTCGTCGAGTTCACGCTCCAGATTTGAAATCTGTACCTTTGCTTGCGTGTATCCGGTCTTGTTTACCTTGGGAATCAGGTGACCAGCAGCTGCCGCCTTGATAAGTTTCCAGTTTGTATCCGCGACGCGGGCAGCTTCATCTCGCTCTTGAATCGGTTCGAACTTGTTGAAAGTCTTTATGAGATTGTCGATGCAGTCCTTTGATCGCTGCTTCGGGGACACGTGCAAGGGCGCATCAGGAATCAGGTTTTCCTTCCCCCACACGCGCATGTGGAGGCCGACAGCGGACCGGAATGTCTGTCCCGCCTGCTCAAGCCCGTATGCCTGCTTCAAGAAAGCTGTGAACTCTTGTAGCGAAATCGCATCATCGACCTCGTATACCGCGTTGCAAACATACACGGTCTCGGGAGTTGCCGTCTCACGCCGGAATCGATGGAGTTCGCCGTCGAACTCAAACGCAAAATCATAGTGATGCGGGCCTAGCTCGCTAACGATGTCGTCATTCCAGTCCAGCAGCGTTGATCCGCCAAACACAAAATCCACCAGCATCAGAAGGGTGGACTTGCCAATAGAATTGGTTGCGTTGTCATCGCCCAGTACTGCGTTAAGGCCAGGGTGGAACGTGACGATTCCAGTGCGGAACTTCTCGCAACGGATTTCACGCAGCATAAGAAACCTTCCCTGTCGTGAAATCGACCGAGAGGCGGTCAAGAATGTAAAGGACGTCCATGGCGAGCAAGAATTGATCGATGCTCTCGAATTTGTCGCCTGACTCCTTAAAAATCGCTGCCACAGTCGTGTCATCCGGACCCATTTTCAGCAGATGCTGCAGATTTCCTAGGACTGAGGCAGATAGGGGGACTACTTTATTTGGCGTGATCATTCGAAGACCTCGCAGTTCTGAATAAAAAATGATGCTACGGCTTCAGCAGATTCCAGGGTTTGAGCTTGAGTGCGTGCATGTATCCAGGCGACCAAGTTGGCAAATACATGGCCCTGAGGAAGCCCTTCTCGTTTTTGCATCACATAGAAGGATTTGACCTGGATGAAAATCAACTCGGTGCAGCCTGGATCGTTACGCTCAAGCTCCAGGAAGGCGGCTTGGATGTAGCGAAAATAGTCTCCGACAGCGTTTCTAACCTTGCGCTTGGTTGGCGGTGGCATCGTTGTATCGAACTTTTCGTCCAACGATTTTGCCGTTAGCGCGAGTTCAACGCCCAAGTCGCTCTCAATGCTTGCGCTGTGCAGAAGTGCCACGACATCGCTAATCTGATTCTCCAGCGGGTACTGAGATGCGAGCGAGCGTTGACGCTCTTCACGCAAGGCTTCTCGCTTGATATTGTGCAATCGCAGGTATTCCGCCTCCGTCCTGGGTTTGTCGAACTCTGCATGACTACTCTCGCATAGCGGAATCAAGTTGTCGGGATCATTAACGTCAGTACTCAGCCTAGGCACATTTGCCAGTACCACGAGTTCTTCGGGGCGAGGATTCAACGGGTAGATGTGGGCCAGCTCATAGGCTTTAAACTGACGCTTTCCCTTTTTATAGAACAAGGGTTTGTCACAGAGGGGGCATCTCCCGCCCACCTGAGAAAGCAGGGCCACCGTTTCAGCTTCACTGTACTCACGTCTTGCGTTAGTCACGAACAGCCTCCCTGGCGCCGCATTTCCAAATTAATCCAATCAATGCTTGACTTGCGTTGATGGACCGCCGTTTTGGCCTGACCGTATACGGATGGCACCGAGTATGGTGTCTTACCAGTTTCTATTGGACAGGAGCTGGGGCTTATGGCCTCTGGCGACAAAGTTCATCCTCTGCCCATGATAGTAAGTCCAGCAGTTGCTGCTTTTGTCACGCGTTTAAGGTCCTCGAGCCACTCTGCGAGATCCTTCGCGACAAGTGTTTCTTTCTTCAGCATGGCCCGTCGCAGAGTAACGTTTTCATGGCTAGTCTTCTGGCGATTGAAGACCTGTAAAACGGCAGTGGGCGCGTCAAGCTCGGTGTCATCACTTTCGAAAGCGTTGCTATGCAACTTCAGTCGAATGCGAGTCTTTGCGATTGGTTCTGGTCTATCTGCCAGCTCATCATTTGTTGTCTCGACCTGCTGGACTTCCAGGACCAGCGGCCATTGTTTCCGCTCCTCGTAGATCTTGGATGTAATCCACATCTCCTGCTCACCAGAACGGAGTCGACGATGCCAGAAAGCAAACTCTCCTGGATGGTTCTTTTCCACATCTGCTTCTAGGGTGCTATAGAGGTTGCGATCGAGCACTGCCTCGATCACTGCGGAGTAGCGCGACGCTAGCTCGCCGGCCTGCTCGATGGCAAGTTTCCTCGCCCCATGAATCTTCCTGCGAGATAAATTGGGGATTAGCGTTCCCATCAGGCTTCGGACATTCAATCGGCGAACTGGAATGTCTAGGAGGTGCATCTTGCGCAGATCTTTGATCTCCTTGCTGTGCTCAGCTGCAAACAAATCGAGATCGGATTCGATGCCCGAATAAAAACAATCAGAGTCTTCGCTCCATTGCACAGTGGCTAGATAGTCCGCCAAACGGCGACACACTATGTCGGACGCGCGGTTCTGCTTGATGGCGGCACGCAAGCCGTCGAGTAGCCAATCGTCGTCCACCACCAACCAGCTACGCTCGCGCGCAATTGCTTGATCTATCAATCCTGTGTCCGAAACGACACGGAGGACCTGGTATTTTTTGAGATTAACTTCCAGCCAAGCCTCGTATTTTTTTAGCTGCTGCTCGTGCGCCAAGCGACTGGCCTTTCGCTCGATCAACACTGCGAGCTTCCGTTTGCAATCGATAAGCAGTAGATCCAAGTAGCCTTTCTCTACTCGGTTTGCGATGGTGACATCACCACAAGGCACCTCTCGCCCAACCTGGAATCCGTGCAATCCGTCTGCGAAGAGTTCAACGAGTGGCGGCCACAACCCACGGTCAATCAGGTGATTGACCTCCTTCGCGTTGTCATCAGCCGTGGTCGCTTCCACAAGCAGCCGGCGAAGGAAGAAATCGCCCAAACCATGCCCTTCAGAAGGATCAAGTAGCCACGCCAGGATGTCGCTATGGTTAGTCTCGCGCAGACCTGTTGCGGATAGCCAATGACGTTCCTGCCCATAGCGCACCAAGTGGTGGAAGCGTGCATCTTTCATCCAGTTGTGCATCAAGGCCAAAAATTCTTCTGCGCCGTAAGACATCAGTCCCCCAAATCGATTCTTGGGTGCATGTCATGCCAAGTTTGACTTACACCCTCAACTGGGCGGACTCAGTGTGGTCCTGATGGCCGCCTCCCTCTGCAGCATGAGGATACCGCACCAGCCTTGAACATGCGACTTTGACCAGACGTCACTATCAAGGCCTTCTCATCCAGCTAAAGGTGCCTTGAACGCATGGCTTCCACGATGGTGGCGTGTTCGTCGATGCTGCGGGTCTGCTCTAAGGGCCGCGGTCAGATAAAACGCTAGCATTCCAGCATTCTTCAAAGCGGGCGTAAATACCCGACATCTACATTCAGGGAGGGCGAGTGGATCTACGGCAGCTTGATTTGCCAGGCATGCAGGGAGAGCCCGGCATCCCGGATGGCGCAGACGAAGCACACTCGACCGCATTCGTGCACGATCGGGGGGAACTCCATGTGCACCTGAACGGCGCCATTCCGGCGCCAACAATTCGGGAGATCATGGCCGACGAGGCGACGGTGTTGCCCTCAGGGTTCGACTTCGCAAGAGACATGGTCCGGCCGGCGCCATGCCAGTCTCTTGCGGACTACCTGACGCCTTGGCAGGTACTACGGCTTTTCCCCAAGAAGCGCCAGAACCTTGGTCGCCTTGCGCACGCTGTCGCTGCGAGCTTGGCGGAGAACAGCGTACGATTCGTCGAGCTCCGCAGCAGCGTCCTGTACCTCACCGGTCTCCAGAGCTGCTCGCCTGCAGATGCATTGGAGCGTCTGATCGAATCTACCGGGGAAGCCGCGCGGCATCACGGTATCCGACGGGGCTTGATTCTGACAGTCACGCGAGGAGACTACGCTGCATCGAATCTGGCCACGCTGTTGCAGGCCTACAAGGACCTTGACGAGCCCAAGGACGTTGTTGGGCTCGATCTCGCGGGAGATGAAGAGACAGCCTATCCCCTTGAACTACCCGCGCTCTTCCGCGAAGCCAAGGACCGGTTCGGTCTTGGCATCACCATCCATGCCGGTGAAACGGGGCGTGCCGAGAACGTTCGGTCTGCCGTGGAGTTGTTTCACGCAGATCGGATCGGCCATGGGACGGCGGCCGGGAGGGATCAGGAGCTGCTGGACTTGCTGTCTGCCAAGGGGATTTGTGTTGAGGTCTGCCCCATTAGCAATCGGCTCACGGGCGCAGTGCCACGGAACGAAGCGCATCCACTTCAAGAGTTTCGCCGTCACGGCGTACCGTTCGTGATTTGCTCTGACAACCCCGCAATCCACCAGCGCGGCCTTTCCGATGACCAAGCCGCGGCGATGGCCGAGGGGCTGTCTATCGGCGACATGCTACGGCAGTACGAGGTGGCTAAACGCTACTCGTTCATGAAGGGGTTCAATTGAAAATTCGCTTTCTATCCGGCAACCCCAACAAGGTCGCTGAAGTGCAACGGATCCTCGCCCCCGCAGGCGTGGACATCGTGGCGGTCTCCAAGAAGATCGAGGAACTGCAGACCGAGGACGTAGAGGCCTTGGTGCGGGACAAGCTGATCAAGGCGTTCGAGTCCATCGGTCGCCCACTGTTTGTTGAGCATACGGGCTTGTACTTGAGTGGCCTCAATGGCCTTCCTGCAGGGTTGACACAGATCTTCTGGGACAAACTGGAGGCCGATCGCTTCGCAAATCTCGTGGAGGGGCTCGGCGACGCAAAAGTCACGGCCAAAACGGTCCTAGGGTACTGTGACGGTCGACGGTTGCACCTGTTCGAGGGCGCTATCGAAGGTACTGTGCCTCGCATGCCTGCAGGCCCGAAGGACTTCCAGTGGGATTGCGTGTTCGTGCCAGATGGGGGCACGCAGACGTTTGCCGAGATGGGTGCTGCCAAGGACTCCATCTCCATGCGTCGCAAGGCGCTGGATAAGTTCGCCCACCACCTCATAGCTGCGAAAGACGTGAAATGAAAGCCGAACTGCTGGAAGCGCATCGTGCGGGCAAGCTGATGTTGTTCGTAGGCGCTGGCGTATCCGCGAATCTTGGCCTGCCCAGTTGGAGTGAGCTGATCGGGCACATCGCCAATGAGTTGGGCTACGACCCACGAATCTTCTCGACCTACGGCAATCATCTGGCGCTCGCAGAGTTCTACAAGAGGAAGAAGGGCAGCCTGGGCGCGCTGCGCAGTTGGATGGACCGCGAGTGGCACAAGTCCTCGACCGACATCAAGACATCCGACATCCATCGACTGATAACCGAAGGCAATTTCTCCCGGATCTATACGACTAACTATGACCGTTGGCTTGAGTACGCCCACGATGCGTACGATGTCAGATACGACAAGATAGCCAGCGTGGCCGATTTGGTTTCCGTCAGAGACGAGCATCGCCAGATCATCAAGTTCCATGGCGACTTCGATGCAGACGAATCTATCGTCCTGGACGAAACCAGTTACTTTCAGAGGCTGAACTTCGACACGCCGCTGGACATCAAGTTGCGCAACGATGTGTTGGGCAATTCGGTCCTCTTCCTCGGATACAGCCTCAACGACCTCAACATCCGGTTGCTGTTCTACAAGCTGACCGAGATGTGGAATCGCTCGACGTTGGCTTCCGCTAGACCGAAGTCCTACATCTTCGCGAATCGTCCAAACCCAATTGCCGAAGAGGTTCTTAGACACTGGGGCATCGAGATGATCGTCTCGGAGAAAGATGCCCCTAAAGAGGCGCTTACCGACTTCCTGCAAGAGCTCGTTGCTTGAGCATTTCCCCATCAAGGCGAGTGAGCTGCGCTGACCACCTATCCCCTGAAGCCTGAGCGTCCGGCAACTATAGAAGAACGGACAGGGCAGAGTTATCGCGCGAAGGCCGCAAGTACGGTTGCCGGCCTTGCACGAAGGCGCGAGGAGCGGACGTCGGGAACTTCCACTTCCAGGTTGGCACGGACATCCCCTTGACGAGGTTACGATCACAGTTTCTTGCCGAGTTTGCAAGACCAATCTTCTGCTTCGAGGCTAGCCTCCGGCGCCGTGCGCATGAACGCTCCAACCTCAAGACGGACCGTGATGACGTCCGAGCGTCCCGCATGTCCGTGTATCTTGGTTGCTTCGAATACGCTGCCTGACATGTGAGCAGTTCAGCCATTGATGGTGGCGGGCTCCTTGAGCTTGCTTGCTATTGACGCACCGACGGCTTCATCCCACTTCATTTTCTAGGCTTGCTAGGCTTACCAAAGTCCTCTCTTGTTGACTTGAGATAGTAGTCTTGACAACGACTGTAGCGCTTCTGGATCCTTGATTATTTCAGCGACCTTGGACGTCTCTGGCTCGACAATGCCGGTGATCGCGTGTGTTCGCCGAAGTACCTGTTCGATCAGGCTTACCCTCGGAACCAGTATGTAATGCACGTCGCAGTCCAGCCCTCGGGCGAGCCTGGAGAGTGTGTTAAGGGAAATAGTTCCGCTCGCCTCTGCCTGCTCTAGTTTTCGGACGCCCTGCGCCGTCATACCTAGGCGGCTGGCTAGTGCTTGAGAACTCATGCCTAGGGCAAGACGAATGGTCTTCGCCCAGCCACATCTAGGTGCAGCGCTTCCCTGCAGTCTTGCAAACTCGCAGAACTGCCGATCAAGTTCAGCCAAACGGGTGAGATCCAAACGATTCTTCAAAGGTGCATAGAGGGCAACGGGTCGGTTGCCATGCGAGCGCATCCAGGCAACCAGAAGCTTTCCATTGGTGGACGGGAGCTGGACAAGTGTTAGACAGATCCGATTGCTGCGGTATCTTCACGCTCCCGGCTCCCATGGGACCAATCGGTCTCATGTTAACTTGAACGAACGATCATGCTGCGTGTGGAAAAAGCGACCCTTGGAAAATTCGGTGAACCAGAATTGGCAAGCCTCATCGACCTGCGTGGATGGCAATCCGTCTTACCGGACGCGCTGGAAGATCAGCAGCTTCTGCTGGTCTCCGATCAACTGCGCGACTTGTTGGCTGGCCAGGGTTGGGACACGGCGCGCGGGCCTGGCAGTGCTGCGTTGCCGATCAGCTTGCTCTTGCTATCGAAGGCAGGAGCGAAGCGCTCAGGCGAGGGCCTGGATGTGGCAATGGACACCTTGCATCAGGTCATGACTCTGCTCAGCGTTACGGTGGATCGGGAAATCGTGAACCGCATGCTTCATCGTCAGGATGGCTGCATAGGCGCAGAACTGATGCAGGGGCTAAGGCTGCTCGTTCAAAACGTCTCCGAGCCCTTTGAGTCTCGGTGCCCGGCCTGACCAGAGCTCAAGGTACGAAACTCGGCTTTCACGATCTTAAGGAGCTCGCTGATCGAGGCTGAGTCCAGGGCCGGGCAGTACGCGGCGGTGATTAGCGTCAGAGGGTGGACTTGCAGGTTCTCGGCCAAACTTTCAATGACACGAATGCCCGGCACTTGGTGCCCCTGCTCAACCCGGCTGATGTGCCGTCTGCTGGTTGCAAACAGCATGTCCTCTTGAGTGACGCCTCGTGCGGCACGCAATTGCTGCAGCGCACGGCCAAAGTTGGCTTGGGGGTTGGCGTTCTTCCGGGAGGACATTGCCCCGATTTCCGCCCGGCAGGACTTAAAAGACCACGACTAAATGGTCTCATTGCTATAGTGAGACTCTGCTGTCATCCTCAGCTGTCTTAGATTGCCCCCGCTATGTTCGTGCTCTTTTTGGATTTCGATGGAGTTCTGCATCCAGAGCATTGCCATGAGTCGAAGCACTTTTGTTGCTTGCCGTGGCTGGAAGGTGCGGTGCGCCGATTCCCCGAGTACAAGCTGGTAGTTACCAGTACTTGGCGGCTGCAGTACCCGCTGGAGCAGCTTCGGCAGCGCTTCTCGCCAGATGTGGCAGCCAGAATTGACGGGGCCACGCCCAGGTACTGCGAACTAACGGACGTGCCCGATACGCTGGTCGGCTACGAGCGCGAGGCGGAGTGCCGTGCATGGCTGTGGGCCCATCAAGCTATCCACTTGCCCTGGCTGGCTGTGGACGATCGTTCGTGGCTCTATAGGCCGTTTTGCAGGTCGCTGTTTTTGGTAGATGGTAAGAAGGGGCTCACAGCAGTCGCTGGCGAGCAACTGGTCACGCGGTTGCATGAACTTCTGTAACGGGTTTTTATGGCTCCAGAGAACGACATCCCCGCCCTAACCAAGTTCGTGCAGCGCACAATCGATGAGTCTAGGAGCGCCACGATAGCCGCAGCTTTAGCCGCAAAAATACCTCATGATTAGCCAATTAGTCCATAAAAATCATGGGTTTACGTGAGCATGAAGATCCGCAGATTGCGACGCGGATTTCTGGCGTAGCGGGCGTCGCGCTGCTCGGTGCGGCCTGCTTCGTCATCCTCCGCCAATGGATGCCCCTGAAGCAGATCTCAATGGCCGCCGCCAGACCAAATTGCTCAGGGCTCGACCTACCTATCATGCTGCCGCGCTCTGCCTCAGCTTCCGTCGCAGTTCACGCTGGACTTCCGGGTCCGAAAGTCCGGTGTTGCCCTCGCAGGCTACTAAGTTGTCAATGGCGAGCTGGGGCCAGTCTTCTACGTCATCGTCCAGCGCGATCCAGCATCGCGGCTTCCTCCGTTGCACGTCTGCCAGGACCTGCATACCTCGTGGGGTGCTGCGGAATGACGCCAAGTTCCATGGATCGGCCCCATGAACGCGCTTGTGATACGTGCCGCCGATGAATCGCGAGCGCAATTTCTCGGGCAGGTGTTGGAGCGTCTTGGCATAGCCCGGGCGTATGCACCAAGTGCTGCTGAGCACCAGCGCAACGGAGGGGTGTGAGGCCAGTTCCTCCTCCAGAATGGGAAGCCACTCAAACAGCACATGGCCTGGCGCTTGGTACGGGCTCATGTAGATGCCCCTGCGGGGATGCCAAAGCACTTTCTCATGGTGGACCACTCCGTCGAGGTCTAGGTAGAGGATCACATCTGCGCTGCGAGGAGTGGAGGCCGGAATGTACGGGGTGAGGGGGCCTGCTGACATGGTCGTCATGAGGTCATTTTCACGCAATGTGGCGGCGAAGCACTGCTCAGTAGTGATCGTGAAGGACGGCATCCAGTCGGTGCCGGACGAAGAGCAATGCTTGCCGGGCAGCGCTGATGAAGCCAGTAAGATCGAGTCTTTAATCGGCCGCTGAAACCCATGAAGAGTTTGCAGAGTTTGCTTGCTGAGCAGCAGGCATTAGACGCCGAAATCGCGCGGCAGAAAAAACATGCTGCCTCCGAAGCCTTGGCGCAGATCCACACCATGATTTCAGAGTTCGGATTCACCGCTCAGCAGGTGTTCCCTTGGCGTCCCGCTGCGAAGAAGGTCACTGCTAAGTATCGGCATCCACAGACTGGTGCTACCTGGACCGGCAGGGGCAAGCCGCCAGCTTGGATTGCCGGCAAAGATCGTGACCAGTTTTTGGTTGAGAAACCCGTCATCGAAGTACCTCAGCAAGGGCCATTCCTCGCTGAGATGGCGGCAGCCGCAGCCCGTCGTGAGCAGCGATAACCAAGCAAGTTCATGGGTGATGGATGGTGGCACAGTCTGCAAGTACAGCACCCGCAGCAGCGAGGGTAGATGCATCAAGCTCGCACGGGTGTCAGGCAGCCGACATGTCCCCTGGCATTGTCATTTCTCTTGAACGACAGTTCAGTGAATTCTGCGCCGGCTCGGTCAGCGCAAAGACTGTTCTTCTCGCCGGGTTGTGTTGGCCTACTGAGCACTGGGTCGAACTAGCCCTGCGATGGATAGAGCAAGGCGCTCCAGTTGACGCTGATGTAGCCGCTGCCCTGGAAACGCTTCCTGGAAAGCAGTTTTCTCAACGAACCCGTCACCGGGCCAAAGCTGCTTTGAAGGGTTGGAGGAAATAAACGGTCAAGTCAGCTGATCGACTACTTCGTACCGACGCGTTGCTAGCCCTGCCACGCCAGCTGCGCGTAGTCCCAGTCTGCGCTTGGCCTGGTTGTCAGTCGTGCACGGTGACCCTTGGCAGAAACTCTATGCCTGTCCGCTTCACCAGTTCTTGGTAGCTGATAGGCGGACTCACTTTCTCTCCCTCACGGTTCTGCTGCCAATGAGCCCATGCGCGTTGGGTTGAAGCGTCATAGACGAGCTTGAACAGATACGTTGGCACCCGCACGCCGCTTGCGCCTATTCTCGGGCTCTCTGCCGTGAAAACCGGCCCGGTGATGACGTACACGTCCCCCCGAGCACGGCGAACGTAGCGCCTTGTGTCCTGCTCAATCTTGTTCCAGGCCCCTCCGTTTTGTTGCGGATTTTGGGGAACCATGTTGGCCAAACTGAAGCTTTGCGCCATGGCGGTCGGGGTGGGCATGTCACCCGCAGGCGCCATGTGCCCGCGGCTATAGCCAGAGCCTTTGTAGTCCTCCAACTCTGCCCGTTCGCCGCGAGGAAGACGAGCGTCGGAGAAGAACCGCTTAGCTCGTTTCTCATCGGCGTCGTCAATGATTTGACGCGTGAGGCGTTGAGCCACGTACAGAGGTGTTTTGCTCTCGCCGCTATGGAGCACAGCGAAGGCTTCGTAGCACAGTTCTCGGAGCTGGGGCTGCGATGTGATGTGAGGGGGCTGACCATTGGCGAAGAACTCCGGGCACTGCGCGAAACTGGTGGGTTGCGGTGTGATGGCCGCAGCACTCTCGTAGCGCGGCGCACGAGCAATTGCCGGGCTGCATGCGATGCCAAGGCATAGCGCCAGGGCCACAGATGCTCGAAATTTATAGTGCCAAGAATGAAGAGAAGTCACTTCGCTGTGTGGTGATGCTGAAGTTGCGATTGGACCACTTTGCCATCGCTCATCTCGCTGATTGCATCCCGCTCATTTCCCACGAACAAAGGACTAGCTTGAGGAGCGGCTGAAGTTCTGGAGGAGCTTTTTGCGACGCGCGTACGGAAGGTGATTGACCACCGGAGCTGGGCCGTCAGCGCAACGCTGTGCTGCCACTCCCACCGCGCTTCGGACGCCATCTTGTAGATGGATCGCGGCGCCACCTCCAACTGCACGACCTTCCGTGCCGCCGGCTCGTCGGGATAGGGGTGAAACTTCAAGGTCGCGCAGCCGCCGAGCGAAACGCCCACGATGGTTTCGAAGTGCGGGACGTCCCGATGCCAACCCAGAGGCGTTCCTGGTGCGTACTCGGCGACGAGCGCATGCACGAGATCTTCGGGCGGGTGCCCGATCCACCGGGCCACCTTCTCGCGCAATGGATGCAGCCGTAGGTCCAGAGGAACGCCAGGGAGAAGCCGGTTGGCATCGAAGTCGTACGACCCGCCAAAGCTTGCCACCCTACGGCGTGCTAGGTACTGCTTGTATCTGGCCGCATGCAGCGGCAGCGACCGAATCACGTCGATGAGCTCCCGCTCCTCCTGCGTGCTTAGAAACCCTTCCTGGTAGACCAGACCGTTGATGGACGACTGGATGGAATCGTCTCCGAACAAGTGCCCTTGCATCACGTTCTCACTTGAAATCCCTGCTCTCTGTGGCCAATCGCCCGAGCAGCGGCGACAAGTCCGCGAGCCGATCCGCAACCAGATTGCACACCTCTCCTTCGTGTTGCCAGCGGCCTTTGACGGCCAAGAGACGGGACTCCAGCAGCACCTGGCGCTGGGCCTCGCGCACGCCGCGCCAGACGATGACCTGGGTGGCGCCATGCTCGTCTTCCAGCGACACAAAGATGGTCCCTTTGGCCGTCTCCGGCTGCTGCCGCAGGGTCACGATGCCGGCGGTCCGCACCACGCGGCCATGCGGTGTGCGGCGCAGCTCCTCCGAGGTCTTGAGCTTGTATTTGTCGAGACGCCTGCGCAGCAGGGCCATTGGGTGGCTACGCAAGGTGAGACCGATGGACGCGTAGTCCCACACGACATCCTCGCCTTCCGGTGCGGCGGGTAGTTCCAGGTAGTCTTCATCGACAGGAGCCTCTCGCAGCAGTTCAGGAGCGGCGTGAAGCGCCGCGGCATCCCACACCTGCTGCCTGCGATGCCCCGAGAGCGTGGCCAACGCCCCGGCAGCTGCAAGCAGCTTCATCTCGGGCTGCGCCAACCGAGCGCGCTGCGCCAGCTCCTCGGCGCTATCGAACGGCCCGTCGCCGCGCGCATCCATGATGCGCTGTGCGCTGGCTGCCTGCAGGCCACGAATCATGTGCAGGCCCAGTCGCACAGCAGGGGTGTCTGGAAGGTCCTCCAGCGAGGTCTCCGCGTTGCTGTACATCACGTCGACCGGGCGCACCTCCACACCGTGTCGGCGGGCGTCTTGCACCAGTTGGCTTGCGGAGTAGAAGCCCATCGGCTGGCTATTGAGTAGCGCAGCGAGAAACGCCGCAGGCTCGTGCCGTTTGATCCAGCAGGACGCATAGACGAGCAACGCGAAGCTGGCAGCGTGGCTCTCGGGGAACCCGTATTCCGAGAACCCCTTGATCTGCTCGAAGATCTGTTCGGCGAAGGCCTTCTCATACCCGCGCGCCGTCATGCCGTCGACGATCTTGCTGTAGTACTTGCCCAGGCCCCCTTTGCGCTTCCAAGCCGCCATTGCCCGGCGGAGACCGTCCGCCTCGCCCGCGCTGAAACCCGCGGCGAGGATCGAGATCTGCATGACCTGCTCCTGGAACACGGGCACGCCCAAGGTCCGCCCCAACGCGGTCTTGAGCGCCTCGCTAGGATATGTCACGGGCTCCTTGCCCTGTCGCCGGTTGAGGTACGGATGCACCATGCCGCCCTGTATCGGCCCAGGCCGCACGATGGCGACCTCGATCACGAGGTCGTAGAAACAGCGTGGCCGCAGCCGCGGCAGCATGCTCATCTGGGCCCGACTCTCGATCTGGAAGACGCCGATCGTGTCGGCCTTGCAGATCATGTCGTAGGTGTCGCTGTCTTCGGCAGGAATGTCCTGCATGCCGAACACATAGCCGCGACGCAGCCCGATCATGTCGAGCGCGCGCCGGATCGCCGACAGCATGCCCAATGCGAGCACATCGACCTTGAGGAGGCCTGCAGCGTCGAGGTCATCCTTGTCCCACTCGATCACGGTCCTGTCGGCCATGGAGGCGTTTTCGATAGGGACCATCCTGCACAGCCGATCGCGCGTCAGCACGAAGCCGCCCGTATGCTGGGAGAGATGCCGCGGGAAACCGATCAGCTGGGTCGTCAGCGTGATGAGCTGGCGCACAGCCAGGTCCGCCGTAGACATGCCCAGCTCTTCGAAGCGCTCGAGTCGAACATCTTCTCCATCAAACCACTTCTGTCCTTCCGCCAGAGCATCCAGCGTCTGCAGATCGAACCCAAGTGCTTTGCCCACGTCACGGATCGCCGACTTGGGGCGGTAGCTGATGACCGTCGCCGTGAGGGCCGCCCGGTCGCGGCCGTACTTTTGGTACAGATACTGGATCACCTCCTCGCGCCGCTGGTGCTCGAAGTCCACGTCGATGTCCGGAGGCTCATTGCGCTCTCTGCTAATGAAGCGCTCGAAAAGCACCGACATTCGCGCCGGGTCCACCTCGGTCACGCCCAAGCAGTAGCAGACCACGCTGTTGGCGGCCGAACCTCGGCCTTGGCAGAGGATGTGCCGCGATCGCGCAAAAGCCACGATGTCGTATACGGTGAGGAAGTAATGCTCGTAGCGCAACTCGCAGATCAGCTCCAGTTCGTGTTCGATCTGTGCCTGCACCGTGGGCGCCACCCCTTCCGGCCACCGCCGACCCGCCCCCTCGTAGGTCACTTGCCGCAGGAAGCTCGCAGCCGTGTGGCCCTGCGGCACCACCTCATCGGGATACTGGTACTTCAGTTCGTCGAGCGAGAAGCTGCAGCGCGCAGCCACGTTCAGCGTCTCGGCGAGCAGATCGGCCGGAAAAGTCTGTGCGAGCCGAAGCCGCGTGCGCAAGTGCCGCTCGGCGCTGCGGTGCAGAGCGCGTCCGCATTCCGTGAGCGGCTTGCCAATCCGCGTAGCCGTCAACACGTCCTGCAGCGGCTTGCGCGACCGCACGTGCATATGCACGTCGCCCACGGCCACCAGAGGCAAGGCCGTCAGCTCCGACAAAGTGCGCATGCGGTGCAGCCATACCTCGTCATCGAGTTGCCGCACCTGGTCTACGCCGATCCAGCATCGACCCCGGAAATTCTGGAGCGCCCATGTTCCCGCTGCTTCCAGCTGCGCATCGCTGGATTGGCGATCGAGGCAGAGCAGCGCGAGGCAGTCCACGAATTCGGCTCCAGCGATGTGACCGAGTGTCAGGTGGTACTCGCCCTTGCTCGACGCGCGACGCAGCTTCGTGATGAACTCGCAAAGGTTGCCGTACCCGTTGAGGTTCTGAGCCAGGATCACCACCGTGAAGCACGCCTCGTCCGCAGTGCGCGGCTGCACGCAGAACTGCGAGCCGAGAATCAACGGCAGACCCGCTGCCTTGGCCGCCACATGGGCTCGGACCACGCCTGCCATGCTGCACTCGTCCGCCAAGGCTAGCCCGCCATAGCCCAGCTCTTTCGCGCGGTCCACCAGCTCCTCTGGGTCGCTCGCGCCGCGCAGGAAGGTGAAGTTCGACACGCAGCGCAGCTCTACGTACTCGGGGATGGTGCGAGGCCTGCGGTTCATGTGGCCTCGTTCATGCGAAATGCCCGTGGAGAAACCAGGCGGTCTGGTCGCCCGCCAGCCGCTGCTGAAAAACCCACAGCACGCCAGCGTGGGCGCTGAGGGCCAGCCAGTAGTCGCGCTGGACGTTCAAGGTCCGTGCATCGTCTCCCTCTCCCGTCCGATGCCACCATCCGCCTTCGACGCGATCAGGCCCAAGAAGCAATCGCAGTGGCCCCTGGTAGTAGGGACGGTTGTCGCGCTCCATGAGCCGCAGTGGCTCGTCGAGTACCCAGGTGGGCAACGGCAGCGCATGGACGGGCTCGCCGCCTTTGCGACGCTTCACGGGCTCACTTGTCCAACCTTGCATCCATTCGAGCCGATGGTCCTCCTGCAGGATCGGACGGCGGACGCAATCGTTGCCTAACCGGGCTTGGATGCGCTCGAGGGCAAACTCTGTCTCGACGCCTTGGCGCAGCGTGTCCTGAAGTAGAGAACGGCTTTCCTCGACGATCGGGGCAACCTCTGACGCAAGCAACTCGATATCCCCTGCGGGAGCCTGCAACTGCACCTTTGCGAGATGCTCGGAGAGCAGGCGTGCGAAGTGCTCGATGTTCTGGGTAGGCTGGGCTGTGCGCACGGTGAGTTCGCCGCCGGTGCCGGCATCCTTGGCCCGCATGACGTCATGGCACCAACGCAGCGTGAATGCGGTGGCACCCAGTCGCCGCGCCACCAGCCACCCCGCCATCTGCACGAGAAGGCGTCTTGCCCCGAACAACAGTGCGGGGGCAGTTTCTACACGTGCCATCAACTCCAAGCGAGCATGAAACGTCTCTGGCAGGGCAATCCACTCGTAGGCCTCGGGCCGCAACCCGTAGGCTTGGTCCAGCGCGTTCAACAGTGCTTTGTCGAAGCGGCGGCCCAGACCTCCACGAGGTAGAAGCCTGACATCTCCCAGCGTGCGACATCCAACACGCGCCAACGTGGATTGGTGCGCGGCGACTGCCGATAGCGCGCCTAGTGGTAAGCGGTCCAGCAGCTGTGCGATGGGGGTATGGAAGCCGTCTGCGGCGAGGGGATCAGTAGCGTGGCGTACGAGCGCAAGCGCTGCCAAACCCGTAGGCGCCCAGGCGATCCTGGCGCCTAGATCCCTGCAACCGGCTTCCACCAGCGCACGCAGAGCATCGAGGCCTCCATAAAGCCTCGCACTCGCAGCCATCTCTGCAACCACTGCATCCTCCAGCAAGGCCACCCGGGGCGTGAACTGCAATGCCCACGTGCCCAGAGACCCAGCATCAATGGGATGCGGGAATGCTGACTGCGGAAGGGGTAGCAATGCGGCCCAATGCCCAAGCATTGACGACCTCCTTGCGGTTATTGGTGTGGACGGGCTGTGCCTGTGAAGTCCGCAGCCTGGGAGGTAGCACACGTGTCAAGCCGGCCGGGATGGCTTCAAGGACCAGCGCCTCATTCAGGGAGGCACCGCGACGCTTCGGGATTCGGACCTCCAGTTGCCATCCTGTACCCAGTGCTATGGCCACCCGCAGCGGTGCCGGCGACGCGCTGGACAGTGCAGTCGTGGGTCTGAGAAGGAACACGGCGGCCTCGCAGGATTGCGCATGGACCTGCAAACGCCTGATTTGCTCCGGTCTCGCCTGAGGGAGCCAGGACAGCACCGCGCCCTGAGGGTTGGACTTCAAGAGTTGCTCGGTGACCCACAGCCGATCTACCGGCGTGGATGCTTGGATCCAAACGACTTTCTCAGGCGGCAGTCCTAGCTGGGCCAAGCCACTCGTATGTGGCTGTTTGGGAGGTCCCACCAGGTAAACACACCCTCCTGGGGCCAACAACGACGGCAGCGCAGGACCGAGCACGCGCCACTCGCACAAGGCAGCCTGTGGCATGAGCAACTCGGTGAGATTGTGGGTGGGCCACCCTCCACCTGGCAGCTCTGCGTCCAGCACAGGAAAGCCGGTGGATACCGTGCCCGATACAGCACTTCCAACTTCCGATCCACGCCAAACTGCCTCTGCGACGTGTCGCGGAAGCATGGCTGGATCGAACGTAGGATGGGGAGCAGCAAAGGTCGTCATGGAAGCTCCAACGGCGTGCGAAGCATACACTGTATAAAACATCAGTATATGTGGCCTCCCCCATGGGCTGGAAGCTCAACCTCTGCAGTGCCATGTAGGACCGATGCGGAATCTGAAGAAAAACCAAAAAGACTGTCTTTATTGAATGGGAGCCGGCATTCGCTCAACAAGCCCGCCTGAGCAATCGTCCGGAGGGCCGTAGGTGCCGCAGATAGCCGCCAGCGCGGGCGTCCGCCAACTTACCTCCGCAACGGCCGTGCGCATGCGATAGCGTGCGCACTTCACATCCGGACACCGCCGGGTACGGGGGCGTGTCGATTCCGATGTATTGGGAGCTAGCAGAGCCTAAAGGCGATGCGCAGTGGACGAAATTGCAGAGAAAAACCGTGAGCTTGATGGGACTGCCGAACAGCGCACTGCAGAACATGACTAAAGCGTGATGAACTTGCCGCCGCAGCCAGCACCCGTGCAGCGGCAGGCAACATGAGCACAGCGAAAACCAAGAAATCCAATCCGCCGAACACTTCCCGCAACCGCGCATAGTCTCGTGAGAGCCTGCGAAACCTCGCCAGCCAGCTGAAGCTTTTCTCCACTGCCCAGCGCCGCGACAGCAGTACGAAGCCCCCCTTAACCCCGAGCAGCTTCACGACCTGCAGGTCGATGCCTTTGTCCTGCGCGGCCTTTGATGCCGTTTCACCTATATCGCCCTGGTCAGCCAAGGCCAGTTTCACCGCGTGCCCCGTGTCCTGCTTCACGTCTTTGCACAGGCGCTTCACCTGTGCACGTTCTTGTTCGTTTGCAGATGTGACATGCACTGCCAGCAAGTGGACCAGCGTGTCCACAGCCATATGCACCTTTCTACCACGCTTGCGTTTGTAGCCGTCGTAGGCTACGCGGAGGCCGCTTTCGCAGATTGATCGCAGCGTGGCGCCCATCCATCATCACGGTGCTGGGCCGGCCTTCACGCCCCTGTGCCTCGCGAATGATGGAGCGCAGATCCGAGAGCATCGCCTCGAAGCAGCCTGTATCCAGCCATCGGCGGCTCTGCTGGTAAACCGCCTCCTAGGGCGGCAGATCATTGGGCAGCATTCGCCATGGCCACCGCACGCACCAGCCAGCGCAGGGCGTTGAAAACTTCGCGCAGATCGAACTCACGTTGGGGAGCGCGCTGGTCCATGAGGATCAAGTAGGGCGCAGCGAAGCTTCATTCTTCATCGCTGACATCCGTTAGGTAGAGCTTGCGGGGCATGAAGCGCTGACTGGAGATGCTCTGATCGCCCTCGTCAACCGAAATTGCCATGAAACCGGACAGCACGCACAGCCCCGGTTTGTTCAAGTGCCTGAGCGAGTTGCAAGGCACAAGTCGCATGACTACCGAGACATCTTCGTCAACAGACTTGTGCCCCTCTTGGCATCAAATTTCCATCGTTCGCAGTCGACCGCGTCAATTGACAACGGTCAGGATGGTTTCACCGTGTACCGGGAAATGATGTGGGCAGAATCAAGTCCAAAATGCACAAGTGCTTCAGCGATCCTTGCCGGTGGGGCAAATGTCGTATCCCCAAAAATCACCGCCTTGGCAAAGCCGTCAATCGCCATCTTGAGTTTGTCAAGCGATTGCACGTCAATCACACGCATGTTGGTTGACGGCGATGCCGCGTCACCGAACTTGCTCGAAGGATGAACGATGACGAGGTCCGTCGTGGCATTCGCTTCATAGCGATTTTTAAACCAAGACTCGGAGCCCAGCAATTGATTGCAAAAATCTTTAGTGATCGCCTTGTCCTTATCCGCCACTCCACTTTTGCACTCAATAATTGCGAACTTAGTGGGAGTCATTGCCCACAGATTGTCCGGACCGCCATCTTTGTACGTTTTATCAGGTCGCTGGGAGCCAAACCCGATAAACCGACCTAATTCCTGCATCGCTGCTTCAAATGCGTCGGTACGATCCGGATCCCATGAAAGGTCTGCAAGAAGCGCTTTAGTCCAGAGGACAAGGCCATTGGGATCTATAAAGCGTGTTCTCACAAATTCCTCGGCGTTTTCCCCCTGACTGCGTGTGTTCGTCGGTATCCGCTTGTAGCTAACCCCTTGAAGTGGTTTGAGAATTCGTGGGTTATCCAAGATCCCCGCAAGTAGCAATTTCTGCGCTTCAATTGGACTATCTGGATTTATTAGTTCGGCAAGTTGCTGCTTCAAATATCCACGGACCATTGGTGCCGTTTCTGCATGCACTGCTGGTTGCAAAGCCGCAGCCGCAGCCGTCCATTGGCCCAATGTAGCTAGGTCGAATGCTTTTCGGAGGAGCGGAGTGGCTGTGTCGATATGGCTGACGCTACCCTCAGGAGCTTTCGCCAGTCGTTGGCGGCCAGCTAACCACCACTTACTATCCTTGTTTATGCAGAGTTCCAGAATGGGCTGCAATTCAAAAATGGCTTTACCCTTTAGCTGGCGCGTAACCTCTTTGCCGAGGTCGATTTGCGCTAACGTGGCGGGAGTAAACATGCGTCGAGCCTCGGGCGAGTTGACCCGTTGCGTCAATCGCGCGCCCAGCAGAAGGACCGCGCAGCGGTCTTCGTTTGAGCGAACCCCTCTCCCCATTCCTTGCTCAATGCGCTGGATTTGTCGAAGCAACTGCAGTTCAGTGCCATCAAGCATCATAGCGTCAAGTCGTTCCGCGAGATCATGCACCTCAGGAATGCCATCGACGATTAAGAGTCTACACGCGTCCTCAGGAAGGTCTACACCGTCATAACGGTTGACTAGCACAGTCAGCCCCACGTGCTTGGCCTTCAAAGCCGCGACACCGTTCGCAATCGTTTCACGGCTCAACGTCTGATTGGCAACATCTTCCCAGAACTTCGCTCTAGCGAAAGACGGGACCAGTACTACAACGTTGTGCTTTGATGCGATTGCTTTCGCCAGCGTTCTGACTTCCTCGTCCTTAATCTCTGGATTGACCTCCTGCGGAGCAACAATCATTCGGTCGCCAATTTCGCCCGCCCCCTTGGGCTTGATCGGATCGGCAATAGCGGCGGGGTTGGCGTTCAAATGTGTAATAAGGACGCCGTCATCCGCCAGCGTGGCGGTCATATAGATTCGCCGCTTTGCACGTGCGAACGCAGGTATTTGCTCGATGGGCATACAGCGTGGCTTGATCTGCAAACCATTTGCGCCGAAGACGCAAACGCACAAGGGAATTACCCCTTTGAGCAGAGGCCAGCTAAATTTGAGTTCTTGCGTATCGCGGTGGGCATCAAGGATCGCTATCACTTGAGCACTCTTGTCCTGCCAAACCCAGAACGGTACAGCCATCAGGCTTTGTATGTCGCTGCGGGCGATTTCGAGCCATCCGACGTACGAATACTTCTTTAAGTCGTCGCTAAACAGGTTCCACAATTCGCTGTACGCAGCGTGGCCGGACGGGAGATCTATGCTGAATTGATCCGCCACAGCGTCAAGACATGCGTGTGCGTCGTCAATCACAACGCTGCCTAAAGTGATTCGGGTGCCGGCAAGCCCGACGCCAAACACTGATCTTCCGTTTACCAGCTTGTCGATGTTTGCGATCAGGATGGCCGAGCCAGACTGGAAGCCAGCATGATTAGTGTCTTGAGTTACCGCAATACCTAGATCCTGAGCCTCTTGAAGGACTTGGCCGACGAGATAATTGTCTGGCGCAATGTATGCGGCGGGTCCGATTTTCTCGTTCAAGCAACTCTGCAGCGCAAGAAGACCGACAAGCATCTTGCCTGAGCCAGTGTTCATTTTGATAGTGTTGTCTACCCGCTCCCGCTTCTCGAACCACTTGTCCAACACTTCGCCTTGGTTCGCCGACGGAAACTTGAACCGAGGTTGCCGCTGAAGCGTTGTGAAGATTTGTCGTGGCTCGAGGATCCCGGTCGTCCCGTCACCTGCCCCACCAAGGGCGTCGAAGTCCAACATGCATTCCTCCCTATCACCAGCCCTATGCCGGGCAAATTGACGACTAGGAGTACCTCCCCTAGCTAAGGATCAATGTACGCTATCTGGCGCGATAAGCTTGTTTTGCTCACTAGGTTAGCAGCGCAGCGTCTCCTAGCCTCGATCTCTGGGCTTCCCCTACGGCTTTAGGTCTTGGGGGGGTATATCAAGTAGTTCGTCGCGGGGAGGGACGGAAGTCGGCCTACCTACGGCTCACGTGTGTTCTGGCCCACGTCCACAGGAGAAGCAGAAGACTTAGGACGAGAATTCCCCAATCGGACATCGCGGGGATTGCCTTGGTAACTGCGGGCGCGGCAAGCAGCAGCAATACCGGCGCGAATGGATCATCGATGCGGCCGATCTCTAGTTTCAGTACCCCGCCTGGTTGTCCGCGACTTGGTACGCCACGGTTTTCCTGTCGGAACTCAGGCTCACTTCCGAGGCCGGCAGTTCGAACCAGGACTCGGGTCCTCCTGCGGACCGCAGGCCGAACTGCATGAACCGGACGTTGGGGGCAGCGCGACGTGGTGTTGGATGTGCTGAGGCAATCGAGACAGCCATAAGTGGTGAACGCGAACACACCAGTGGGAAGCGTCGCTCCAGCGGGTTATGCCGCCAGGTCCGCCGCGTCGAAACTGCTGGACGTCAGCCTGCAGATAGTGCTTCCCCGGAGTGGGCCAGCGAAGCTGATCCGCTGCCTCCCGGCGGCGAGCTGTTTGCGGTCCGCACATGCGTCGCTGAGAAAGGCTGCGACGCATCGCTGTTCCCGCAGCGGTGATGGCCGCGACCTCAAAGCTGTAGCGGAACCCGTTGAGAGACCAACACCTTGCATGTCGT
>NZ_JAUZUQ010000013.1:0-148359 GCF_031844105.1 Acidovorax sp. PRC11
TCGTAGCGCGCCGCGGGCGGCGGGGCCGGGGCGGGCTCCGCGGGGGACGCTGCGCCATGCCACGCCATCGGCCGCAGCAGCGTGCCCACGGTCGGCAGGGCCGACGCCGACGCCATCACGGTGGCGCCGTCCTGCCGCTGGTGCAGCCACGAGATGCGCAGCAGCTGGCGCACGTAGCGGTCGGCCACGGCGGGCTTGCCGGCCGCGCGCGCCAGCTGCGTGATCA
The DNA here is from genome assembly GCF_031844105.1 of Acidovorax sp. PRC11. Classification (NCBI taxonomy): domain Bacteria; kingdom Pseudomonadati; phylum Pseudomonadota; class Betaproteobacteria; order Burkholderiales; family Comamonadaceae; genus Acidovorax; species Acidovorax sp. PRC11. The sequence goes on from NZ_JAUZUQ010000013.1 coordinate 227, forward strand.
TGAGCAGCACCTGCGGGTCCTTCGCGAGCGGGCCGATCTCGCGCTCGGCCATCTCCAGCGCGTCCGCGGGGCGGTTGCCCGACTGCAGGGTGCGCACCGCGGCGAGGTAGTACTCCTTGGCCTTGCCCGCGTCGGGCGTGGCGCTGCGCGCCAGCAGGTACAGCTCGGCGGAGCCGGCGTAGTCCGACTGGCCGAGCGCCTCCTTGGCGGCGCGCTCGTAGAGCTGGGCCGCCTCGCGCGGGTCGGAGGCTTCCTCGGCCATCCGGCGCGTCATCGCGGCGCCGAGCACCCGGTCCTGCAGTTCCGCGGCGCGGCGGGTGAGGAGCACGCGGCGCTCCAGCGGCCAGGGCTCCGCGGACAGCACGCGCAGCTGCCGCAGCAGGTCCTCGCGCATCGCCTTGCGGTAGGTGGCCTCGCGCTCGGGCGTGCGCTGGTAATCGGTGTACGACAGCTCCCAGAGCGCCCAGAGGGCGTCGCGGTGGATCTGCGGGTCGGGCGAATCCAGCGCGGGCTGCAGCGTGGCGCGTGCGTCCGCCATCTGGCCGACGGCGATCTGGCGCTGCGCGAGCAGCAGCCGCAGCCGGGGGTTGTCCGGGTCGCTGCGCAGCAGGTTGTGCAGGTAGGCCACCGAGAGCGCGGAGTTCTCGGTCTCGGCCAGGCGGCGCTCCAGATCCTGCCGCGGATAGAGCAGCCAGAGCCCGCCGCCCACCATGCCGGCGAGCAGCGTGATCAGCCAGGGCGGCGCCAGGACGGGGCGCTCAGCGTGCTGGGCACTGGAGCTGGATTTGCGCAGCAGCATGGGTCAGTCGGAAGGCGAGGACATCGTTGCCGCCAGGGGGGGCGGTGGAGCGTTCGGGGGAGAGCGTGCGCTGGTCGGCGCGCACCTGGCAGCCGCGCGCGTTGGCGAGGCTGAAGGCCAGGGGCGCATGGCCCTGGAGCCGGAAGTCGGTGCGCGTGCCGTCGGCGGCCACGCTCCAGTCCGCGAGGCGCGCGTTGGCGTCGACGAGGTAGGGCAGGGGCCGTGCGGGAACGGGTGCCGATGCCGATCCCGGTTCTGCCGGGGCGGCGGCGGGTGCTTCGGCGCCGGTCAGTCCCGCCGCCGGGGCCGGGGCCGCCGACGTCTGCGCCGTCCGCAGCCAGGCCGAGCCGCCCGCCAAGTGCACGTAGAGCCCCTCGGCGCCGCTGCGGTAGCCGGCCACGTTCCGGCTGGCCGCGATCTGCGGCGTGCCGAGCGCGGCGGGCAGCCGCAGCGTGCGCAGTTCGCCGTCGCCGCGCACGCGCCAGCCGCCGCCGTCGCGCGCGATGGCGATGGTCTGGAAGTCGCGCACCTTGCGGATGTATTCGGACGCGAACACGGGATGCAGCGGCTGCGCGATCGCCCAGCCGTACACCTTGTGCAGCGCCGTGAGGCCCGCGCGCTTGCTGGCGGAATACACGTGGTAGTAGATGTCCACCGGCTTCAGGCGCCGGGGCTTTTCCGTCATCTCGAAGCTCTGGATCACCTGCTCGAACCCGTAGTAGGGGCCCTTCCAGAGGTTGGTGTAGATGTTCTCGTTGGTGATGGGCGCGTACACCTGCAGGTAGCCGTTCTTGCGGATGCCGAAGGCGCCCACCGCGGTGAGCGACGGGTTGGTGCGCGTGATGGAGGTGTCGCCCCCGTTCATGTTGAGCAGGCCCGCGCGCTCGGTGATCTCCAGCGCCTCGGCGCTGGGCGCGGTGTCGCCCGACCACAGCAGGATCTTCACGCGCTTGTCGGGCGGCGCGAGGCGGCTGTTGATGTATTCGGTGGAACCCACGATCTCGCGGCGCAGGTCCATCGTGTAGCCCGGCACGTCCAGGCTCATCGCGGCCTCGGAGTTGTCGTTGAACAGGCCGTGCCGCACGCTGCGGTCCCAGAGGAACGGGTGCGAGTAGGTGTGGCTCGCGATCTCCACGTGCGGCAGGCGGAACATGCGCCGCGCGATGTCCTCCATCTCGGCACTGGTCTCGGGGTGCAGGCCGTGCGGTGCGACCTCGGCCTCGATCACCGACATGGTCTGCGGCACCTGGGTGTACTTCTCGAAGATCTCCTTGAGGAGCACGGCGCCCGCGTTCGGGCTGCCCGCCAGCTCGGCGCGCGAGGGGAATCCGTCGCCGTCCACATGCGAGAACAGCAGGCGCCGGCCGTTCTCGGTGGTGACGTCGGGCACCGGCAGGGGCTGCAGCCGCAGCGCCTGCGTGAGGAAGGCGAACGGGTCGACCATCCAGCGCGCATAGTCGGTGCCGGGCACTTCCGTCACCACGAACGGATCGACGACGAAACCGCCCCACGGCAGGATCGCGCCGCCCAGGTAGGAGGCGCCGCGCGCATCGCGGTGTTCGATCAGCGCGCGGGCCGGCTGCTGCGCCGGAGCGCCGTTCTTCAGCACCCATTCGAAGCGCGAGCCGCTGGAGGGCTGCACGGCCAGCTCGAAACCCATCATCGCGTCCTGGGCGGCGACCTTCTGCTCGCCGCGCGGCGGGCTCGCATTGCCCTTGATGCCCAGGGCCTCGTTGAACTGCCGGTCGAGCGCGAAGCCGAAGTTGCCCATCACGGCGAGCGGCATGCGCTCGCCCAGCCGCGCGAGCAGCCACTGGTTCACCGTGCGCACGCGCCCCTCGGGCAGGAAGCCCGAGAACCAGGTGACGATGCCGGCGTACCGGTCCTGGAAGACGCCTTCGGGCAGCGGGTTGCGGACGTCGGCATAGTCCACCACGTAGCCCATGTGGTTGAGCGGCATCTGCAGGAAGCGGTGGGGCGACGCATAGTTGAGCGACGCCGATTCGCCGCCGTAGTAGAGGATGAGCACGCGGCGCGGCACCAGCTCGACACTGCCCACGCCCACGGTGCCCACCTGCCCGTCGGTCACCCAGGGAATGAAGCCCAGGGCCTTGATGCGCCCGGCCGTCGCGCGGGTGAGTTCCCGGTCGGCGGGCGGCACGTAGTCGATGGCCAGCACCGGCAGCCCATCGCGCTCGTGGATGGTGCGCAGCTGCCCCAGCAGCCATTCCCGGTCGGAGGCCTTCACTTCCTCGTAGCGGCGCGTGCCGGCGTTCCATCCCTGGAAGAGCGATTCGGCGGCGACCATCTGCACCTTGTCCTTGACCCGGGGCACGATCTCGAAGCCCCGGTTCAGGATCAGCCGGATGCCGGGAAAGCGCTGGTGCAGCGTCTCGATCACCCGCACCAGGCCCTGCTGCTGCGCCGCCTCGTCGAACTGCTTTGCCAGCCGGTACGAATCCAGCGTGTCGAGGAAGAAACCCCGATAGCCTTTCTCCCACAGGGGGGCGACCACCCGGGTGGCGAAGAATTCGGGCCACTCGGCGGGCGTCTGGTCGACCACCTCGGAGTTCCAGGCGCCGTTGCGGGCCATCTTCCAGGCCGCCGGAATGTCGCCGAAATAGGGACGCGAGGACTGCACCTCGGCGACCGACACGTAGGCGTACAGGGCGCTGCCGGTCTTGGCGAAGGCCTGCGGGTCGTAGCCGTGGCCGGGTTCGACCACCACGATGTCGAACACCTTCAATTCGGCCAGCGGGGCCGCCGGGCCGTAGTGCAGGGCCACGGCCGGCGGAGCGGCCCAGCCCGCGACGCACCACGGCGCCAGCAGGCAGAAAAACAACAGTCTGAGGCGTCTGGACACGGAAATTCTGGTCTTATGGAAGAAACATCCAGGGTTTACCCCCGGGCTCTGAACACGTCTCCGGAGCGTTTCCCTGTCACCTCGGACAGCCGCTCCCTCCTATGGCGCACATCGTGTCTCAACAGGCGCGCCGTCGTCCTCTTCATAGAAAAAAACAATTCATTATATTATTTTGATAATTATCATTTCATACGATGAATTATTCGATTCCGCCAGATGGGTCATGAGATCTCGCATTTCAGCGCCCCAGGCGGGCACGGACGCAGGTCAGGACGTGCATATGCGTAGATACGCAGTCCAGAATAGGCCGGATTCAACGGGAGAACATCGTGATACTTGTGACGGGCGGGGCCGGATTCATCGGCTCGCACACCTGCGTGGCACTGGCCGAGGCCGGGCTGCCATTCCTCATCCTCGACAACTTCTGCAACAGCCGCCGGTCGGTGCTGGAGCGCGTGGGACGCATCACGGGCCGGGTGCCGGACCTGGTCGAGGGCGATGTGCGCGACGAGGCCCTGCTGGCCCGCATCTTCGCCGAGCACCGCATCGAAGCCGTGATCCATTTCGCGGCCCTGAAGGCGGTGGGCGAATCGGTGCGCGAACCGCTGTCGTACTACGACAACAACGTGGCGGGAACGGTGTCGCTGCTGCGGGCGATGCGCGCGGCGGACGTCCGCACCCTGGTGTTCTCGTCGTCCGCGACGGTGTACGGCGAGCCGGCGTCGCTCCCGATCCGCGAGGACTTCCCGCTCTCCGCCACCAATCCCTACGGGCAGAGCAAGCTCATGATGGAGCAGGTGCTGGCCGATCTGGACGCCTCCGAGCCCGGCCGCTGGCGGATCGCGCGGCTGCGCTATTTCAACCCGGTGGGCGCGCATGAGAGCGGCCTCATCGGCGAAGACCCGCAGGACGTGCCCAACAACCTGCTGCCCTACGTGGCCCAGGTGGCCGTGGGACTGCGCGAGCGCCTGAGCATTTATGGCGGCGACTATCCCACGCCGGACGGCACCGGCGTGCGCGACTACATCCACGTGTGCGACCTCGCCGACGGGCACGTGGCGGCGCTGCGCTACCTGCGCGCGCACCCCGGCCTGCTCACGGTGAACCTGGGCACGGGGCGGCCGGTGTCGGTGCTGGAGATGGTGCAGGGTTTCGAGCGCGCGAGCGGGCGTCCCGTGCCCTACCAGGTGGTGGCGCGGCGCCCGGGCGACGTGGCCGCCTGCTGGGCCGATCCCGCGCTGGCCGAGCAACTGCTGGGCTGGAAGACCCGCCACGGCCTGGAGCGCATGTGCGAGGACGCCTGGCGCTGGCAGGACGGCGTCGCGCGCACCTTGCAGGCGGGCTGACGTCGGCCGCCCGCGGCTGCTGTGCGGGGGGGCCGCGCCCGGCCCGTCCGCTGCACCTTGCCAGGGGCTGCGCAGCGCGGGCCGGCCCGCTACGGCATCAGGCGGCGGGCGCCGCCGCGCCCGGGGTGCCGGCCGGGGGCGCGTCGTCGGGCTGCGTGTCGAGCGTGGCCGCATGCACGGCCGCGTCTTCTTCCGACAGCAGCGCGCCTTCCCACTTCGCCACCACGGCGGCGGCGATCGAGTTGCCGACGGCATTGGTCGCCGAGCGGCCCATGTCCAGGAACGTGTCCACGCCCAGGATCAGCAGCAGGCCCGCTTCGGGAATGTGGAACTGGTTGAGCGTGGCGGCGATCACCACCAGCGAGGCGCGCGGCACGCCGGCCATGCCCTTGGAGGTGAGCATCAGGATCAGCAGCATGGTGATCTGCGTCTCGATCGGCAGGTGGATGCCGTAGGCCTGCGCGATGAACAGCGTCGCGAACGTGCAGTAGATCATCGAGCCGTCGAGGTTGAAGGAGTACCCCAGCGGCATCACGAAGCTCGACACGCGGCGCTTCACGCCGAACCGGTCGAGCGCGTCGAGCAGCTTCGGGTAGGCGGCCTCGGAGCTCGCCGTGGCGAACGACAGCAGGAAGGCTTCGCGGATGTTGCGCAGCAGCCTGAACACGCGCCCGCGCAGCGCCACGAAGCCGGCGGTGACGAGCAGCGTCCAGAGCAGCACCAGGCCCAGGTAGAACTCGCCCATGAACACGGCGAACTTGAGCAGGATGCCCAGGCCGTTCACGGCCACGGTGGCCGCCATGGCGGCGAACACGGCGGCGGGCGCGAAGCGCATCACGTAGCCGGTGATCTTGAGCATGGCGTGGGAGAGTTCCTCCACGCAGCGCACCAGCGTGCGGGCCTTGTCGCCGAGGCTGGCGAGCGCGATGCCGAAGAACATCGAGAACACCACGATCTGCAGGATCTCATTGTTGGCCATCGCCTCGGCGAAGGATTTGGGCACGAGGTGGTTCACGAACTCCTTGAGCGTGAACTTGCCCGTGGCCAGCTGCGTCGCCTGGTGCGTGTCCGGCAGCGGCAGGCCGAGGTTGGCGCCGGGCTGCAGCACGTTCGCGAGGATCAGGCCCAGCGCCAGCGATACCAGCGAGGCCGTGAGGAACCAGGCCATGGCCTTGAGGAACACGCGGCCGACCGACGAAGCGTCGCCCATGTGGGCGATGCCCACCACCAGGGTGGAGAACACCAGCGGCGCGATCAGCATCTTGATCAGCCGCAGGAACACGTCCGAGATGATCGATATGTAGCCCGCCACACCCGCCTTGTCCGCGACGTGGGCGTTGATCAGGTAGCCGGCGAGGATGCCGAGCAGCATCGCGACCAGGATGCTGACGGTGGGGGGGAGTCTTCTTTTGTTCTCTGGCATGGTGCAGGGCAGAAAATGGGCAATGGCCCCCCGGCGCTCTCCGGGCACCGTGGCGGGGACGCGCATTGTCGTTCAAGACGCGGCGCGCGCCCCGGCCCGCGCGTGCCGTTCTTGCGGCGCCGCAAGGGGCCGCACTCCTACAATCCGAAATATGCCGAACCCTGCCTCCGCCGCCGCCGCGGCCTCCGTTCCGATGTTCCCGGACCTCCCCGCGGTCCGGCTGCAAACGCCCCGCGCGGGCTCCGCCACCGTGGCGCTCCAGGGGGCGCAGGCCGTTTCCTGGACCACCGCGGACGGCGTCGAACGCCTGTTCCTGAGCCCCGTGTCGTCCCATGACGGCCACACCGCGATCCGCGGCGGGGTGCCGGTCTGCTGGCCCCAGTTCAGCCAGCGGGGGGCTCTGCCCAAGCATGGGTTCATGCGAAATTTGCCTTGGAAATGGGTGTCCGAGCCGTCGGAAGGCGCCGGCGCCCGGGCCGTGCTGGCGGTGCAGGACGATGCCGCGACCCGCGCGCTCTGGCCGCACGCCTTCGCCGCGCGCCTGGAGGTGGAACTGGCGGAAGACACGCTGCGGATCGCGCTCACGCTGCGCAACCGGGGCGATGCGCCCTGGTCGTTCACCGGCGCGCTCCACAGCTACCTGCGGGTGGCGGACATCGCCGCGGCGCGGGTGGACGGCCTCGATGGCTGCGCCCGCTGGGACGCCGCGACCGACCGCCGCGGCGTGCAGGAGGGCCCCCTGACGTTCGACGGCGAGTTCGACCGCGTGTTCGATGCGCCCGGCGCGCCGCTGCGCGTGGAGACCGGGCTGGGCGTGCTGTCGGTCACCCAGGGCGGGTTCGCCGAGAACGTCGTCTGGAACCCCGGCGCAACGCTCTGCGCCAAGCTGCCCGACATGCCGCCGGACGGCTACCGCCACATGCTGTGCGTGGAATCCGCCTGCGTGCATGTGCCCGTGGAGCTCGCCCCGGGTGCCGAATGGACCGGCTGGCAGCAACTGCAGGTCGTCCGCTGAGGCGGCACCGCCGCTCTCCCGTTTTCCGCTTTTCTTCCCCGATCCCCTTCTTGCAGGACCGCCCATGCTGGCCAAACGCATCATTCCCTGTCTGGACGTCACCGGAGGCCGCGTCGTCAAAGGCGTCAACTTCCTCGAGCTGCGCGACGCCGGCGATCCGGTGGAGATCGCCGCGCGCTACAACGGCCAGGGCGCGGACGAGCTCACTTTCCTCGACATCACCGCCACGAGCGACGGCCGCGACCTGATCCTGCCGATCATCGAATCCGTGGCCAGCCAGGTCTTCATTCCCCTCACGGTGGGCGGCGGCGTGCGCACGGTGGAAGACGTGCGGCGGCTGCTGAACGCGGGCGCCGACAAGACGAGCTTCAACTCGGCCGCCATCGCCAACCCGGACGTGATCGATGCCGCTTCCGCCCGCTACGGCGCCCAGTGCATCGTGGTGGCCATCGACGCCAAGCGCCGCACGCCCGAGGAAGCCGCCCGCCCGGGCCCGGACGGCGCGCCGCGCGGCGAAGGCTGGGACGTCTACAGCCACGGCGGGCGCAAGAACACCGGCCTGGACGCCGTGCAGTGGGCGACCGAGATGGCACGCCGCGGCGCGGGCGAGATCCTGCTCACCAGCATGGACCGCGACGGCACGAAGTCGGGCTTCGACCTGGCGCTGACGCGTGCCGTGAGCGATGCGGTGAGCGTGCCGGTGATCGCCTCGGGCGGCGTCGGCGGCCTCGACGATCTGGCCGACGGCGTGCAGCAGGGCGGCGCGGACGCGGTGCTGGCCGCGAGCATCTTCCACTACGGCGAATACACCGTGGCGCAGGCCAAGGCGCGCATGGCCGAACGCGGCGTGCCCGTGCGGCTGTGAGCCGATCTCCCGGACGGCGTCCGGGTTCATGCTGCAGTGCAGCAAAATGGCGGAGAATGGGGCGATGAACTGGCTCGACGAAGTGAAATGGGATGCGCAGGGCCTGGTGCCCGTGATCGCGCAGGAAGCGGCCACGGGCGACGTGCTCATGTTCGCCTGGATGAACCGCGAGGCGCTCGGCAAGACCGCCGAACTCGGCCGCGCGGTGTATTTCAGCCGCTCGCGCGGCAAGCTGTGGTTCAAGGGCGAGGAATCGGGCCACGTGCAGACGGTGCACGAGATCCGCCTCGACTGCGACAACGACGTGGTGCTGCTCAAGGTGACCCAGCTCGGCCACGAGCCCGGCATCGCCTGCCACACCGGCCGGCACAGCTGCTTCTTCAGCGTCCTGAAGGACGGTGCCTGGCAGGCCGTCGATCCGGTCTTGAAAGACCCTGAATCCATCTACAAGTGACAGCGATGACGAACGTTCCTTCCTCTGCGGCCGCCGCGCCGTCCGTGCATTCCGGCGACGCGCTCGCCCGGCTCGCCGCCGTGATCGAGAGCCGCAAGCCGGCCAACGGCGGCGATGCCGACAAGAGCTACGTCGCCCGCCTGCTGCACAAGGGCCCGGACGCCTTCCTCAAGAAGATCGGGGAAGAGGCGACCGAGGTGGTCATGGCCGCCAAGGACGTGGACCATGGCGCCGAGGCCTCCAAGCTCGTGTACGAGGTGGCCGACCTGTGGTTCCACTCCATGATCGCCCTGGCGCACTACGGCCTCGCGCCCGCCGACGTGGTGGCCGAGCTGGAGCGTCGCGAGGGCACGAGCGGCATCGAGGAAAAGGCGCTGCGCAAATCCCTGCAGCGCGCCGCCGACGAATCCCAACCCTGAGGACCGCTGCCATGGACCGCAACGACATCACCGACATCGACCTCGACGCACGCGCCGACGGCCTGAAGACCGTCGGCTGGGTGAGCTACATCCTGCACCTCATCGTCGCGGTGGGGGCCGTCATCCCGGGCGCGCAGCCCGGCGCGGCCCTGCTCATCATCGCCCTCGTCATCGATCTGGTGAAGAAGGGCGATGCCGAGGGCACGTGGCAGGCCTCGCATTTCTCCTGGCGCATCCGCACCGTGGTCTGGGCCGGGGTGCTCTACCTCGTCACCGCGCCGCTCTGGCTGCTGTTCTTCTTCCCCGGCTGGATCGCCTGGGGCCTGATCTCCATCTGGTTCCTCTACCGGATCGTGCGCGGCATGGTCGCCATGAACAAGGGCCAGGCGATCGATGTCTGATCCGGCCGCGCCGGCACCGGGATCAGTGCCGCTCAACCTCGCGCTGCAGGGCGGGGGATCGCACGGCGCGCTCACCTGGGGCGTGCTCGACGCCTTGCTGGAAGACGGCCGCTTCCACTTCGAGGGCATCAGCGGCACCAGTGCGGGAGCCATGAACGCCGTCGCGCTGGCCTCCGGCTTCGCCCAGGCCGCCCGCCAGCACCCCGATCTGCGCGGCGAGGAACTGCACCTGCGCGGCTGCGCCATGGCCCGCGAATCGCTCGCCCGGCTCTGGGAGGGCGTGGGCGCGATGGGCAGCCTGATGTGGGGCGTGCCGCTCGCCTCCACGCCGTTCATGGGGATGGTGTCGCAGTGGCTCTCGCCCTACCAGACCAATCCGCTGGGCATCAACCCGCTGCGCCGCCTGCTGGAGCGCGAGGTCGACTTCGACGTGCTGCGCGACGCGCCGGGGCCGCGCGTCTTCGTCTGCGCCACCAACGTGCGCACCGGCCGCGGCGTGATCTTCTCCGGCCAGCGCCTGAGCGCCGACGCCGTGATGGCGTCGGCCTGCCTGCCGCTGCTCTTCAAGGCGGTGCAGATCGAGGGCGAGCCCTACTGGGACGGCGGCTACTCCGGCAACCCGGCACTGCACCCGCTCATCTACAAGACGCGCTGCGCCGACATCCTGCTCGTCCAGATCAACCCCATCGAGCACCATGCGCTGCCCGACAGCGCCGCGGACATCATGGAGCGCATGAACGAGGTGACCTTCAACGCCAGCCTGCTGGCCGAGATGCGCGCCATCGAGTTCGTGCGGCGCCTGCTGGCCGAGGGCAAGCTGGACGCCCAGCGCTACAAGAGCGTGCGCATGCACCGCATCGACGGCGGCTCGGTGCTCGCGGAGTTCGGCGCCTCGAGCAAGCTGCGCGCCGACCTGGCCTTCGTGCGCCAGCTGTTCGCGCTCGGGCGCGCGTCGGGCCAGGCCTGGATCGCCCGGCACCACGGCGACATCGGAGTGCGACCCACGGTGAACATCGCCGACAATGCCTGACGCGTTTCCCGATCCGATCCATTACCCCGCCATGCACGATCCCGACTGCCTCTTCTGCAAGATCATCGCCGGCCAGATCCCCTCGCGGAAGGTCTACGAGGACGACGAAGTCTTCGCCTTCCACGACATCCACCCCGCCGCGCCCGTCCACTTCCTCATGGTTCCCAAGGAGCATGTGCACTCCATGTCCGGTGTCTCCGACGCGCATGCCGGCCTGCTCGGCCGCATGATGGTGCTGGCGCCGCGGCTGGCGCTGGAGCAGGGCTGCAATCCGTACCCGGACGGTGGTTTCCGCATCGTGGTGAACACCGGCACGGAAGGCGGCCAGGAAGTGCACCACCTGCATCTCCACGTTATGGGCGGCCCACGCCCCTGGCTGAAGGGCTGAACCGCCCCCGGCGGCGGTCAGGGATATGAAACTTCCATGACATGCGCCGGGTCTAGAATGAACCGTATTCGTTAGGAGATTTCCATGGGTTCCTTTTCCATCTGGCACTGGCTGATCGTGCTGCTCATCGTGGTGATGGTGTTCGGCACCAAGAAGCTCAAGAACATGGGCTCCGACCTGGGCGGCGCCGTGAAGGGCTTCAAGGACGGCATGAAGGACGGCAGCGCGCCCGACGTTCCGCCCACCACGACCACCACCACCGCCCCCCCGGCCGGTCAGGTGACCAACCAGCAGGTGCACGCCGCCGACAAGGGCACGATCGACGTCGAGGCTCGCCACAAGGGCTGACCGGCGCTGTCGTCTTCCCGCACTGAACCGCCTTTGCTGCTGATTTCACCTCCATGATCGACATCGGCTTGTCCAAGATGGCGCTGATCGGCGCCGTGGCGCTCATCGTCATCGGTCCCGAAAAGCTGCCGCGCGTCGCCCGCACGGTGGGCACGCTGCTGGGCAAGGCACAGCGCTACGTGTCCGACGTGAAGGCCGAGGTCAACCGCTCGATGGAGCTGGACGAGCTGCGCAAGATGAAGGACACGGTGGAGGCCTCCGCGCGGGACGTCCACCAGAGCTTCCAGACGCACGCCAGCGAGTTCCAGAAGGACTGGCAGGAGCACGGCCCCGGCAGCACGCCGGCGGACGGCTCCGGCCTCGACCACGACCCGTACGCCCCCCTGGCGCCCATCGTTCCCACCTACCGCCATCCCGGCAAGAACTGGCGCCTGAAGCGCAGTGCCACCCCGCAGTGGTACAAGGCCCGTGCCGGCGTGCGCACCAAGGCCCAGTCGGGCGCGGCGCGGGTGGCGCGCTTCCGGCCCCGCAAGTTCCAGTGATTTCCCGCTGACGGCCGCGTCCGCGCGGCCCCGCGGGGCCGCTCTCTCTTCCCACAATGTCCGAAACCCCCTCCCACGAAGACGAGCTGGCCGGCACCGAGCAGCCGTTCGTCGCGCACCTCATGGAGCTGCGCGACCGCCTCATCAAGGCGGTCATCGCCATCGGCATCGCCGGCGCCATCCTCTTCTTCTACCCCGGGCCGGGCCACCTCTACGACCTGCTGGCCGCGCCGCTCGTGGCGCACCTGCCGGCCGGGGCGACGCTGATCGCCACCTCGGTGATCTCGCCCTTCATGGTGCCGCTCAAGATCCTGCTGATGTCGGCTTTCCTGCTGGCGCTGCCCGTGGTGCTCTACCAGGTGTGGGCCTTCGTGGCGCCGGGCCTCTACTCGCACGAGAAGAAGCTGGTGCTGCCGCTCGTCGTCTCCAGCACCGTGCTCTTCCTCTTCGGGGTGGCGTTCTGCTACTTCTTCGTCTTCGGCCAGGTGTTCAGCTTCATCCAGAGCTTCGCACCCAAAAGCATCACCGCCGCGCCGGACATCGAGGCCTACCTGAGCTTCGTGCTCACCATGTTCCTGGCCTTCGGCCTGTCGTTCGAGGTGCCCATCGTGGTCGTCGTGCTGGCGCGCATGGGCATCGTCGACGTCGCCAAGCTCAAGAGCTTCCGCGGGTATTTCATCGTCATCGCCTTCATCATCGCCGCCGTCGTCACCCCGCCGGACGTGGTGTCGCAGCTGGCGCTGGCCGTGCCGATGTGCCTGCTGTACGAGCTGGGCATCTGGGCCGCGCAGATCTTCATCCGGCATACGCAGGCGCCGGAGGATGCGAAAGAGCAGGAGACGTCGGCCTGAGGAGGGTATCCGCAGGGGGTGCCCGAGCCGGCGCGTGGACGGCTGGCCAGCGCCTCGGCGGAGAAACCGCCGTGTACCGGAAAAGCGGAGGCGTGCGGGAGACCATGGCCTGAACGCCTCCGGCGTCCGTGGTGATTCGGAAGAGGGGCACAACGCTTCGGCTGCTGGTGCACGGATTCCCGCGGGAGACGGATGCTGGGGGGACGCCATTCAACCCACGAGGATCCTCCATGATCAACGCGTCTCTCAGAACGACCGGCGGCCATGCCGCCCATACCTCTTCCACCCCCGCCTCCCCGCCCCAAGCCCCGCAAAAAGGCGCAGGCTCCGCCTCCGGCGTGGCTCATCCGGCATTGAAAGGGCTGCCGCCGACCCAGCACGGCGAGCGGGCGCCGCGGCAGGAGCTGGCCGGTACTCCTTCGTCCGAGCATGCCCGGCGTACCCAGGCTTTCAAGGCCCAGCGCCAGGCCCTCACCGCGCAGGCAGGCCCGTCCCATCACCGGCACCTGATCGCCCTTGACCAGCTCCAGGCACGCAACTTCGAGCCGGCACCCGGGGGGATGAAAATTCCCCTCCCGCCCCATGCACTTCCGGGTGGAGGCAAGCGGGTCCAGACGGTCGGCACGTCATCACGTGACGTTCACGTGGTTCCCGTGGGAGTCATCAATGAACTCAGAGAAGCCATCGCGGACAAGCAACTGATGATTCAGACGCTGGCCGGAGATCTGGCGCAGGCCGAGGAAGAAGGCAATCCCGTCGAAATAGCGCGGCATCAGCAACTTCTGACCCAGGCTCGAGAGGATCTGCGCAACTACATGCGGCAAGCCGCGGTCTACGGAGAAGAGCACCGCCGGATGAACCGTTGAGGCTCGGGTGCCCTGATCCGCCTGCCTGCCGGCGTTCAGCCCGCCCCTCCCTGGCCCGCTCCGGTGCCTACCCTCACCGCCGCTGCGCCCGCTGCTGCCGCGGACGCGTCCCCGGCACCACGTTCACCTCCAGCTGCGCATCCCCGCGCTGCAGCTGGAATGCCGTCGGCTCGCCGGGCTTGAGCGCCGCGACCGCGGTGAGCAGGGCGGAGACGTTCTCCGTGGGCTTGTCGCCCACGCGCACGATCACGTCGCCGGGGCGGATGCCGGCGCGGGCGGCGGGGCCGTCCTGCAGCACGCCGGTGATGATGACGCCCTCGGTGGCGCGCACGCCGAAGGTGGCGGCGAGTTCGGGCGAGAGTTCGTTGGGCTCCACGCCGATCCAGCCGCGGGTGACCTGGCCGTCCTTCACGATGCCGTCGAGCACCAGCTTGGCGGTCGAGACGGGGATGGCGAAGCCGATGCCCATGCTGCCGCCCGAGCGGGAGTAGATGGCGGTGTTGATGCCCATCAGGTTGCCGTTGATGTCCACCAGCGCGCCGCCGGAGTTGCCGGGGTTGATGGCGGCATCCGTCTGGATGAAGTTCTCGAAGGTGTTGATGCCCAATTGGCTGCGGCCCAGGGCGCTGACGATGCCGCTGGTCACCGTCTGGCCGACGCCGAAGGGGTTGCCGATGGCCAGCACCTGGTCGCCCACGGAGAGCTGGTCGGAGTTGCCCAGCACCATGGCGGGCAGCTTGTCGAGGTCGACCTTCAGGATGGCGAGATCGGTGTCCGGGTCGGTGCCGATCACGGTGGCCCGCGTGCGGCGGCTGTCGGCCAGGGTGACTTCGATCTCGTCCGCGCCTTCCACCACGTGGTTGTTGGTGAGGATGTAGCCGTCCGGGCTCACGATCACGCCGCTGCCCAGGCCCGTCTGCGCCTGCTGCTGCCCTTGGTCGCCGAAGAAGAACTGGAACCAGGGGTCGTTGCTGCGCGGGTTGCGCACGGCCTTGCTGGTGTTGATGCTCACGACGGCCGGCGCGGCCTTGCGCGCCGCGGCGCTGAAGCTGCCCGCCACCGGCTGGGAGGAGGGCGCGGGAGGCGCCTCGATCAGCGAGATGCCGGCGCTGCTGCGCGTGGCGCCGCGGCGGATCCAGTCCGGCTGCAGGGTGGCGACGACGAAATAGGCCGCGACGAACACGGTCACGGCCTGGGAGAACAGCAGCCAGAAGCGCTTCATGGTGGCGATGGGGATCGGAAAGGGTAGGGGGAGAACCCGCCCATTGTCGTCCCTTTGCGTGGCCGTGGCCGTGGGAAGAGATGCCGCACCTGGCCGCGGCCTCGGTCCGCGCACCGGGCGCGCAGCGAGGCCATTCGCGCAGGTGACCGGAGGCGGACGGGGAAAACCCTAAAATCGGGGCATGGCCGCCACCCGCGGCCTTTTGCTTTCGCGTCGGCGTCTCGTTGCGCCTTCCTTCCTTCGTTCCCTTTTCTTTTTCTTCTGCCCGCCGGCCCCGTGCCCGGCCGCCCGCACCCCATCCCCGCGGCCGGCCCTGCAGCCCGCGCCACCCCCCGCCACGCTCCCCCGCGGTCCGGCGGCCGCAAGAAAAAGCCCGGGCGCCGCCGCATGCGTGGCCGCGCCCGGGCCGCACCGTGCATTTCCGGACCCCGCCATGACTTCCTCTCCTTCCGCTGCCGCGAGCGCTGACGCCGCGCAGCACCACCGTCCCCTCACCCGCGGCGATTACAAGACCCTGGGCCTGTCCGCGCTGGGCGGCACGCTCGAGTTCTACGACTTCGTCATCTACGTCTTCTTCGCCACGGTGGTGAGCGGCCTGTTCTTCCCGGCCGACATGCCCGACTGGCTGCGGCAGCTGCAGACCTTCGGCATCTTCGCGGCCGGCTACCTGGCCCGGCCGATCGGCGGCATCGTGATCGCCCACTACGGCGACAAGCTCGGCCGCAAGCGCATGTTCAGCCTGTCGATCTTCCTGATGGCGGTGCCCACGCTGGTGATCGGCCTGCTGCCCACCTACGCGAGCATCGGCGTGGCCGCGCCCCTGCTGCTGCTGGCGATGCGCGTGCTGCAGGGCGCGGCGATCGGCGGCGAGATGCCCGGCGCCTGGGTGTTCGTGGCCGAGCACGTGCCGAAGAACCGCTACGGCCTGGGCGTGGGCACGCTGACGGCCGGCATCACGGGCGGCATCCTGCTGGGCTCGCTGGTGGCGATCGCCATCAACCGCAGCTACACGCCGGCCGAGGTGCAGGGCTTCGCCTGGCGCATCCCGTTCATCCTGGGTGGCGTGTTCGGGCTGGTGTCGGTGTACCTGCGCCGCTTTCTGCACGAGACGCCGGTGTTCCAGGAACTGGCCGCGCGCCGCGCCGTGGCGCGCGAGCTGCCGCTCAAGACGATCTTCCGCGACCACAAGGGCGCGATGCTGCTGGTGGCGCTGATGACCTGGGTGCTCTCCACCGCGGTGGTGGTGGTGGTGCTGATCACGCCGTCGTACCTGCAGAAGGTGTTCCACCTGCCCGCCACGCTGGCGCTGGAGGCGAACGCCGTGGCCACGCTCACGCTGACCATCGGCTGCGTGGTGATGGGCTGGGCCACCGACCGCTTCGGCACGCGCGCCGTGATGCTGGTGGGCTGGGGCGGCCTGTTCGTGACCTCGTACCTGTTCTACCTGGGCCTGCCCGGCACGCCGGAGACGCTGGTGCGCAACTACGCGCTGATCGGCTTCTTCGTGGGCTCGATCGCGCTGCTGCCGATCGTCGGCGTGCGCGCGTTCCCGCCGGAGGTGCGCTTCTCGGGGCTTTCGTTCTCCTACAACATGGCCTATGCGGTGTTCGGCGGCATCACGCCCATCCTGATCACCGTGTGGCTGCAGCGCGACCCGATGGCGCCGGCCCACTACGTGGCGGCCATGGGGGTGCTCGGCTTCGTGCTGGGCTTCGTGCCGCTGGCCTCGCGCGGATGGCAGCCGGCGCCTGCGCGGGCCTGATGGACGCCTGATTCCGCGGGGGGCCGGGGACGGGCGGGGGCAGGGCATCCGGGGATGCCCGCGCCGCTCAAGCCGTGGGCTGGGTGCCGCGCATCGCCTCGTCCCATTCCTTCTGGATCGACCGCTTGAAGTCGAGATAGGCCCAGTCCGAGTCGGGCCGGAAATGCTCGACGTGGTGTTTGTCGTCGTCGATGAAGTCGAAGAATTCGTAGTGCTGGCGGTCCTTGTTGGCGTACCGGTAGCACTGGATCGTGGCGCAGAAGTCGCCGCCCGGATACGGCGACGGGTTGCTGAGCCGGTGGATCTGGTAGTACTGGGGCGTGAGGAAGGTCACGTCGCCCGCATGCGCGGTCATGTGGCCCCAGGAGGTTTCATCGTCCGGGCTCAGGGTGCCGAACCACTCGATCCGGATCTGCCCGTGCAGTACCTTGATGATCGCATTGGCCTGCCCGTGGTCGTGGATCGGAGAACGGCTGCCCGCGGGCCAGATCTCCAGCACGTAGGGCTGGCCCGGCGAATCGCCCAGGTTGCCGTCCAGCGTGATGCGCAGGTAGCTGAAGTGGTCCGGGCCCTTCGACTTCTTCTGCAGTTGCTCGAAGCACATCTTGCCGGGCGTGACGATCGAGTACTGGATCGCCTGCGCGAATTCGGGAAAGTCCGGCGATGCGAGGCGGATGTTCGGCCCCGCCACGTTGGCGTAGAGCAGCTGGCATTCCTTGGGCAGGTTCTGCGCCACGCTGACGCTGTTGTTCGCGATGAGGTCGAGCGTGATGTCCTCCGGCCGGACGACGAGCGGGGCCGGATCGAGGTTGACGGGAATCGGCCGCAGCACGAGGTGCGGATGCTCGCCCGCTCCGCGCACTTCGACCCGGCCCAGCGTGGGGGCCAGCTCCCCGAGCCGCAGCGGATCGGACGTCTCCGGAAAGGCATATTCCAGCTGCATCAGGTGCAGCAGCATCTCGCCCTTGCCGAAGCGCAGGCGGCGGTTGTTGCTGTCCAGGCTCAGCCAGTACGACTGTTGGACGCCGGTCTGCAGCAGCGCCCTGGGGTCGGCGGTGCTTGCGAGGGGGTAGCGCTCGCCGTTCTTCTCGAGCCAGAGCACGGCACTTTTCGCATCGACCGTCAGGCCGACGGCGAGGGGCGCGCCGCCGTGTGCCCTGGCCGGCTGGAGCTGGAGGGTGAGCGAGCGCACGCCCGCGCCCTCGGGCAGGCGCACGGAGGCCGTACCCTGGCCGGTGATGCGAAAGTCGCCATGCGGCGCCTCCCTGGACACGAGGTGGAGCCGGATCGGCGAGACGGTGGCGGTGGTGGTGGTGGTGGTGGCTGGCTGTGCTGGGGGCATGGCGTGGCGGGGTGGTCAATGGATGGTGGAGCGGATCGGTGCGGATGCGGGACCGCCGGCCGCGCGCGCAGCCGGGCGTGGCCCGTGGGAGAGCGGTAGCTGTGTGTTCGGAATCCCTCCTGTCGCGGTGCCGTCGAGAAGCGGGCCCGCCGTTTTTCTGGTGTGTCGTTCCCACGCCGGGCGGCCGTGGACGGCGCCCCTCCCGAGCGCCCGCCCTGCCACAATGCCGTGCATGACGGACTCAGTTGTACCTTCTCCCACGGATGACTTCACCCCCGGGGTTTCCCGGCAGTCGCTGCTCGCCGCGTTCGACGAGCTGCTGCAGCCCGGCCGCTTCAAGGACTACGGGCCCAACGGCCTGCAGGTGGAGGGCAGGGACCGCATCCGCCGCATCGTGAGCGGCGTGACGGCGAGCCGCGCGCTGATCGACGCGGCGATCGAAGACGGAGCGGACGCGGTCTTCGTGCACCACGGCCTGTTCTGGCGCGGCCAGGATGGACGCGTGACGGGCTGGATGAAGCAGCGCCTGCAGCGGCTGCTGGCGCACGACATCAACCTCTTCGCCTACCACCTGCCGCTCGACGCGCACCCGGAACTCGGCAACAACGCCCAGCTGGGCCGCGTGCTGGGCTTCGCGCCCGCCGACGTGCGCTTCGGCGAGCAGGACCTGGGCTTCTGCGCGCCGGCCGACTTCGCCGACGCGGCCACGCTCGCGGCGCGGGTGCAGGCGGCGCTGGGCCGGCCGGTGACGCTGGTGGCGCCCGGCGAGTGCGAGGCCCGGCCGATCCGCCGCGTGGCCTGGTGCACGGGCGGCGCACAGGGCTTTTTCGAAGGCGCGATCGCCGCTGGGGCGGATGCCTTCATCACGGGCGAGATCTCCGAGCCGCAGGCGCACCTGGCGCGCGAGGCGGGTGTGGCCTTCATCGCCGCGGGGCACCACGCCACCGAGCGCTATGGCGCGCCGGCGGCGGCGGCGTACGTGGCGGCGGCACTGGGCATCGAGCACCGCTTCATCGAGATCGACAACCCGGCGTGAGGCGGGCTACAAAACTCTTCCGAACCACCACAGCGATAGCAGGCCCGCCAGCACCAGCAGCGCGGCGCCCGCCAGTGCGAACAGGGCGGCCACCTCGGTTTCCTTCTTCTCCACGGTGAGGCGCGAGCTGAGGGTTTCGTACACCTTCTTCAGATCGGCCGCCGTGGCCGCGTGGAAGTACTCGGCCTGGGTGCGCTGCGCCACGGCCTTGAGCGTATCTTCGTCGAGGCGCACGCGCATCGACCAGCCTTCGAAACCGATCGTCTCCCCGGCCACGGTGCCCACGCCCACGGTGTAGACGCGCACGCCGCGGTCGGCGGCCCATTGCGCGGCCTCCAGCGGGTCCACGCCGGTGGTGCGCTGGCCGTCGGTGAGCATGATGATGGCGGCCGAGGTGTAGGAGCCCGGCGCCACGGGGGCGGGGCGGTCCGCGCCCCGGCCGCCGCGGTGGGGCGGCTTGCCGACCTCGTCGATCGCCTGCGGCCGCACCATCGCCTGGCGCCCGCCGAGCGCGGAGACGTCGATGCCCGTGTCCGGGAACAGCGTGGCTAGCGACAGCAGGATGCCGTTGCCCGTGGCGGTGCCGCGCTGCAGCTGGAAGCTGTCGATCGCGCGGACGAGGTCTTCGTGGTTCTGCGTGGGCAGCTGTGCGAGCTGCGCGCTGCCCGCGAAGGCCACGATGCCCACGCGGACGTGGCGCGGCAGGTCGGCGATGAAGGCCTTGGCGGCGTTCTGGGCGGCGGTGAGGCGGTCGGGCTGCACGTCGGCGGCGCGCATGCTGCCGGATACGTCCATGGCGAGCATGATGGTCTGCTGCTGCGAGGGCAGGGCGAGCACGGCCAGCGGCCGCGCGGCCGCGACCAGCAAAGCAGCGAGGCCGAGCAGGAACAGCAGCGGCGGCACATGGCGCCGCCAGCGCGAGCGCGTGCCCTGGGCTTCGCGCGCCAGGGCCAGGGCGGGGAAGTGCAGCACGGCGGCCTTGCGGCGGCGCAGCAGCCACACGTAGAGCAGCACCAGCAGCGGCAGCGCGAGCAGCAGCCAGAGCAGGTCGGGCCAGAGAAACACCATGGGGGCTCCTTTCTGGTCGTGTCGTGTATTCGGGGGGAATGGGTACGGCGCCGCGCGGCCCTCAGGCGCGGGTGCCGGCCTGCGGCGCGGCGGCCATGCGCGGGGGCGGCACGAGCGGGGCACGCCGGCGGGCGCGCACGGGCTGGCCGCGCAGTTCCATGAAGCGCACCAGCGCGCCGAGCAGATCGTCGTCGGTGGCGAGTTCGAGCGTATCGGCACCGGCGCGCGCCAGGGCCGTGCGCAGGGCCGCCTCCCGGTCGGCGGCGAGGCGGGCGAAGCGCTGGCGGAAGGCCCTGTCGCGCGTGTCCACCGTGAGCCGTTCGCCGGTCTCGGGGTCGCGCAGATGCAGCAGGCCCACGTCGGGCAGTTCCAGCTCCAGCGGGTCGAGCAGCCGCACGGCCACCACGTCATGCCGTTGCGCGAGCCGTGCGAGGGGCTTCTCCCAGCCCGGGGCCGAGAGGAAGTCGGACACCACGAACACGGCCGAGCGGCGGCGCAGCGCGCCCGCGGCGGCGCCGAGCAGGCGGTGCAGTTCGGTGGTGCCGGGCAGCGCGCCCGATGCTCCGGCAGCGCGTGCCGCAGGCGCCAGCGCGTCGATCAGCCGCAGCACCTGGGTGCGGCCGGTGCGTGGCGGCAGCACGGTGGCGGCGCTGCTGCCGGCGGGAGTGGATGCACCGCCCAGCAGCAGGGCCCCCACGCGGTTGCCGTGGCGCGTGAGCAGCCGCGCCAGCACGGCGACGAAGCCGGCCAACTGGTCGCGCTTGGTGGCGCCGGGCGGCCCGAAATCCACCGAAGGGCTCAGGTCGAGCAAAAACCACGCATTCATCTCGCGGTCTTCGGAGAACACGCGCACGTGGGGCGTGCCGAGCCGCGCGGTGACGTTCCAGTCGATGTGGCGCACGTCATCGTGCGGCTGGTATTCGCGCAGGTCCGCCAGGTCCACGCCCGCGCCGCGCATCAGCGTGCGGTATTCGCCCTGCAGCAGGCCGTCGAGGCGGCGCACCACGGTCCATTCGAGCCGGCGCAGCAGCCGGTCCGCGGCGCCCGCGGCCCCGCCGGCCGCGGCGGCCCGCACCGCGGGCGCGGTGGCCTCAGGCCCGCTGCGCCGCGGCATGCAGCACCTCGTTCTGGGCATCGTGCGCGAGCGGGCGGGCCGGCGCGGGCAGCCGGGCCATGAGCTGGGCGATGAGCGCGTCGGCATCGAGCCCGTCCGACAGCGCCTCGTACGACAGCGTGAGGCGGTGGCGCAGCACGTCGGGCACAAGGTCGGCCATGTCCTCGGGCAGCACGTAGCCGCGCCCGCGCAGCAGCGCCAGCGCCCGCGCTCCCTCGGCGATGTGGATGGTGGCGCGGGGGCTGGCGCCACAGGCGATGCGCGGCGCGAGTTCGGGCAGGCCGTACTGCGCCGGCGCGCGCGTGGCCGCCACCAGGCGCACCGCGTACTGCAGCAGCGATGGATCGACGTACACGCGGCGGCACTCGGCCTGCAGCACCGCCAGCTGCTCCGTGGTGGCCACGGCGGCCACCTGCACCGGCTCGGCGAGCGCGCGCTGGGCGATGACGAATTCCTCTTCCTCGGTGGGGTAGCCGACGAGCACCTTCATCATGAAGCGGTCCACCTGCGCCTCGGGCAGCTGGTAGGTGCCCTCGGTCTCGACCGGGTTCTGCGTGGCCATGACGAGGAACGGGCGCGGCAGCGGATGGGTCTCGCCCGCGATCGTCACCTGCCGCTCCTGCATCACCTCCAGCAGCGCGCTCTGCACCTTGGCCGGCGCGCGGTTGATCTCGTCGGCCAGCAGCAGGTGGGTGAACACCGGCCCCATGGTGGTGGCGAACTCGCCCGTGCGCTGGTGGTACATGCGCGTGCCGATGAGATCCGCCGGCACCAGGTCGGGCGTGAACTGGATGCGCTTGAAGGTGCCGCTCACGGTGCCCGCGAGCGTCTTCACCGTGAGCGTCTTGGCCAGACCCGGCACGCCCTCCACCAGCAGGTGGCCCTGCGCCAGCATGGCGACCATCACGCGCTCCAGGAACCGGTCCTGGCCGACCACCACGCGCTTGACCTGGTAGAGGATCTGCTCCATCAGCGTGGCGGTGGCGGCGGCCGCCGGCGGCGGGGTGGTGTCCATGGGATCTCCTGGCGTGGGGCCTGCGTGCGGTATCAGAACGGCGGCATGCCGGCCGCCTGCGCCGCGTTCTCGATCGGCACGGCGAAGCCGATGCCGATGAAGGTGCGCGCGGGCGTGGGGTTGAGGATGGCGGTGACGATGCCGACCACCTCGCCGTCCATGGTGACGAGCGGCCCGCCCGAATTGCCGGGGTTGGCGGCCGCGTCGAACTGGATGAGGTTGCGCATCTCCTGCTTGCCCTGGGGCGAGTCGAATTCGCGCTGCAGGCCCGACACCACTCCGGCGGAAACGGAGGGCCCGATGCCGAACGGGAAGCCGATGGCGACCACGCCGTCGCCGGGCTTCAGGCCGTCGGTGGAGCGCAGCGGCGCGGCCTGCAGGTCGTCCGGCACGTGGTGCGCCTGCAGCACGGCGAGATCGTCCGCCGGGCGCGCACCCGTGAGGGAGGCGTCGCTCTCGGAGCCGTCGGCGAAGGTCACCTGGATGCGCGAGGCCCCGCGCACCACATGCAGGTTGGTGAGGATCACGCCCTTGTCCACGATCACGATGCCCGAGCCCACCCCGCGCTCCTCTTCCGGGCCCTGGTGCTTGCCTTTCTTGGTGCGGGCGAAGCCGGTGACGCGCACCACCGACGGCGCGACGGCCTCGGCGGCGCGCGCGGCGGCCGAGGGCAGGGGCTGGGTGGAGAGCGTGTGCAGGACGGCCGCGTCGATGTCCTGCTGCGTGAGGCGCTGCGGCACGGCCCGAGACTGCTGCCAGCCCCACCAGAGGCTGGCCGCCAGCGCTGCGGCGAGCAGCGCCGCAGCGGCCCTCCAGCGCAGGCCGCCGTGCGCCGCAGGGGCAGGCGCACGTTCAGAAGAAGCCGGGGAGGGGGACGGGGCAGCCGGTGCGCTGCTTTGTGCTGCCTCACCCCGGGATGCGTGCCGGCCCGGCGCTTGCGGGCCTGCGGCCTGCGCGTGGCCGGGCGCAGAAGCCCGTGCGGCCGCATCGTCCGCCGTGCGGGCTCGGGGGCTGGGGCTGTAGCGGGCGGGCCTGGGCATGCGGTCACCTCGGGGCAGGAGCGGCGTCGGACGCGGGTGCAAAGGGCGCGGATGCAGGCGTGGAGGCGGAAAGAGGCGCGGACCGGCGCGGCCACAGTGCCTCCGCACGGTAGCACGGAAAGCGCTCCGGTGCCTGTGACAGGCAGTATCCACGACGGCATGGCGGCCACCGCCTGGGGCATGATCGCGGCATGCCAGAACGCCATGCTTCTCCACCGCCCGGCAGCGGGCCCGCGGAGCGCGCCGCGGCGGCGCCCCCGCTGCCCGGCCCCGCCGCGGGACCGTGGATCGACACGCACTGCCATCTCGACGAATTCGAGGCCCACGCGGGCCGCGCCTACCAGGACCGCGTGCGGGCCGGTGCGGCGCGCGCCGGGGTCGCGCACTGCGTGGTGCCGGCCGTGGAGCTCGGCAACATGGACACCGTGCGCGCACTCGCGCACCGCCACGGCGACAGCTATGCGCTCGGCATCCATCCGCTCTTCACCGGGCGCGCGGGCGATGGCGACCTGGACGCGCTGGCCCGGGCGCTGGAGCAGCACGCGCAGGACCCGCGCCTGGTCGCCGTGGGCGAGATCGGACTCGACTTCTTCGTGGAGGACCTCGACCCGGAACGGCAGGCGCATTTCTTCCGCGAACAGCTGAAGCTCGCGCGGCGATGGAAGCTGCCGGTGATCCTGCACACGCGGCGCTCGGTGGACAAGGTGCTCAAGGGCCTGCGCGACGTGGGCGCGGAGGGCGGCATCGCGCACGCATTCAACGGCAGCCTGCAGCAGGCGAGGGCGTTCATCGACCTCGGCTTCAAGCTCGGCTTCGGCGGCGCCGTGACCTTCGACCGCGCGCTGCAGTTGCGCCGCCTGGCGGCCGAGCTGCCGCTGGAATCCATCGTGCTGGAAACCGACGCGCCGGACATCCCGCCGCACTGGCTCTACGTGACGGCCGCGGAGCGCGAGGCCGGCGCGGCCCCGGCGCGCAACACCCCGGGAGAGTTGCCGCGCATCGCGCAGGTGGTGGCGCAACTGCGCGGCATCCCGGCCGAAGCGCTGGGCCGGGCCGTACGCCACAATTCGCTGGCCGCGCTGCCGCGCCTGGCGGGGCTGGTACCCGGCGTGCCGGCGCAGGGCTGACGTCGCCCCGGGGCACCGGCCTCGCCTGGGCACGCCGCGCGAACGGCTACGATAGTCCATCGCCCCCGTACCGCATGCCGACCCGCCCGAACGCTTCTCCCTCCCTGCCTGCCGACGGCCCGGCGCCCATCGCGCCCGCACGCCTGGTGGGCCTCGCGCCGGTCGTGTCCGAGCGCACCGTGGTGCTGGTGCTCGGCAGCTTTCCCGGCGTGGCCTCGCTGCGCGCGGGCCAGTACTACGGCCATCCGCAGAACCATTTCTGGCCGATCCTGCAGGCGCTCTGGCCGCGGCATCCTCTGCCCGGGCGGGACCGTTATGCGGAGCGCTGCGCCTGGCTGCTGGACCGCGGCCTGGGGCTCTGGGACGTGTACGCCGCCTGCGAGCGCGAAGGCAGCCTCGACACCAGCATCCGCAACGCGGCGGTGAACGATTTCGCGGCGCTGCGCTCGCGCTGCCCGCGGCTGGCAGCCATCGCCCACAATGGCGGCGAAAGCTTCAAGCACGCGCGCGCCGTGCGCACCGCGCTTGCGCTGCCCGCCGGGCTGCAGGACGGCCCGGTGCCCTCGCTGCGCCTGCCCTCCACCAGCCCCGCGAACGCGTCGTGGAGCTTCGAGCGCAAGCGCGCCGCCTGGGCCGCGGCCTTCGCCCCCTTTGGATTGATGGACTGAATGACCACCCGCAAGAAAGCCGCAGCCGCCGAGCTGCCCGAAGTCAGTGTTTCCGACGATGGCGACGTGCGCCACCTGCACCTGGGCACGCCCTGGATCCAGGGCTCCATGCGCATCGACGAGCCCTTCGAGATCGAGCTGGAGTACGTGCAGCGCATGATGGCGTGGCTGCTCTTCGTGGAGCCCGCGGGCGTGGCCAAGCGGCATGCGATGCAGCTGGGCCTGGGAGCGGGCGCGATCACCAAGTTCTGCCACAAGAAGCTGCGCATGTGCTGCACGGCGATGGAGCTGAACCCGCAGGTGCATGCCGTGTGCCGCGCCTGGTTCAAGCTGCCGCCCGACGGCCCCAAGCTGCGCGTGGTGCTGGCCGATGCGGCGCAGGAGATCCGCAAGCCTGAATGGCACGGCACGGTGGATGCGCTGGCCGTCGATCTCTACGACCACGAAGCGGCGGCGCCGGTGCTCGACAGCGCCGAATTCTATGCCGATTGCCGCGCGCTGCTCACCGAAGACGGTGCGATGACGGTGAACCTGTTCGGCCGGTCGTCGAGCTACGAACGCAGCCTGGCGCGCATGGCCGAGGCCTTCGGCGCCGACGCGCTCTGGGCCTTCAAGCCCACGCGCGAAGGCAACACCGTGGTGCTGGCCCAGCGCACGCCGACGCGCCCGCGCCGGGCCGACCTGCTCGCCCGTGCCGAGGCCGTACAGGCCCGCTGGGATCTGCCCGCGGCGAAGTGGCCGCGCGTCTTCAAGCCCGTGGAGTGAACCCGCCATGAACTCCAGCCTGCCCCCCTTCCCGGAAAGCGCTGGAGCTGCGGCGCGGCCCGCGTCCGCGCCCGCCGGCGGGCTGCAGGCCGGCGCAGGCTCGCCAGGCCGTTTCACCGGCCCGCTCGACTGGCGCCGCATCGTCGAATGGCTGCGCGCCGACGGCGCGATCTCGCCGGAGGAGGCGGCCCGCACCATCGCCCGCTGCTCGCAGGCCGAGAGCCGGCAGCACCCGCTGGTGCGGCTGGCCAGCGTGGCGATGGCGCGCGCAGGCGACGGCAAACCGCTGGATCTGGAAACGCTGACCGAATACCTCGCGGGCCGCAGCGGCCTGGCCTACCTGCGCATCGATCCGCTCAAGGTGGACGTGGGCCGCGTCGCCGACACCATGAGCGCGAGCTACGCCGAGCGGCACAAGGTGCTGCCGGTGCAGGTCACGCCGCGCGAGGTCGTGGTGGCCACGGCCGAGCCGTTCATCGACGACTGGGTGGCCGAGGTGGAGCGCCAGTCGCGCCGCACGGTGCGCCGCGTGGTCGCCAACCCGCAGGACATCCACCGCTACACGGCGGAATTCTTCGCGCTGGCCAAGTCGGTCAAGGTGGCGCAGAAGGCCGGCGGCGCGAGCGCGGGCAGCAGCTTCGAGCAACTGGTGGAGCTGGGCCGCAGCAACAAGCAGCTCGACGCCAACGACCAGGGCGTGGTCAAGGTGGTGGACTGGCTCTGGCAGTACGCCTTCGACCAGCGCGCGAGCGACATCCACCTGGAGCCGCGGCGCGAGCAGGGCGTGATCCGCTTCCGCATCGACGGCGTGCTGCACCCCGTCTACCAGATGCCGATGGGGGTGCTCAATGCGATGGTGTCGCGCGTGAAGCTGCTCGGCCGCATGGACGTGGTCGAGAAGCGGCGCCCGCAGGACGGCCGCATCAAGACCCGCAACCCGCGCGGCGACGAAGTGGAAATGCGCCTCTCCACCCTGCCTACGGCCTTCGGCGAGAAGATGGTGATGCGCATCTTCGACCCCGACAACACCGTGAAGGACCTGGATGCGCTGGGCTTCACGCCGCACGACGCGCAGCGCTGGGAGGCACTGGTCAAACGGCCGCACGGCATCATCCTGGTGACCGGGCCCACGGGCTCGGGCAAGACCACCACGCTCTACTCCACGCTGCGGCGCCTGGCCACCGAGGAGGTGAACGTGAGCACGGTGGAGGACCCGATCGAGATGATCGAGCCCAGCTTCAACCAGACGCAGGTCCAGCCGCAGCTCGACTTCAGCTTCACGGAAGGGCTGCGCGCGCTCATGCGGCAGGACCCGGACATCCTCATGGTGGGGGAGATCCGCGATCTGCAGACGGCCGACATGGCCGTGCAGGCGGCGCTCACGGGCCACCTGGTCTTCTCCACGCTGCACACGAACGACGCGCCCTCGGCCGTGAGCCGGCTGATGGAGCTGGGGGTGCCGCCCTACCTGATCAACGCCACGCTGCTCGGCGTGCTCGCGCAGCGGCTGGTGCGCACGCTGTGCCGGCAGTGCCGCCAGCGCGACGATGCGGCGGCCATCGAGGGGCTGGCCGAGGCGGTGCGCCCCTGGAAGCTCAGCGGCGGCTACCACCCCTACCGGCCCGTGGGCTGCGTGGACTGCCGCATGACCGGCTTCCGCGGCCGCATGGGGCTCTACGAGCTGCTCACGGTGAGCGAGGCGCTCAAGGAGCGGATTACCCAGTCGCCCTCCATCGACGCCCTGCGGCGGCAGGCCCTGCAGGACGGCATGCGCCCCCTGCGGCTGGCGGGCGCGTTGCGCGTGGCCGAAGGCGTGACCACGATGGAGGAGGTGGTGGCCGCCACGTCGCCGCTGGAGTAACGTGACCGGGCCGCGCCGGCCGCCCCCGCCTGACCCTGCTCTGTCGCCTTTCCGTAGAACGAAAAAGTCCAAAACCGTTCCGTACGCCGGAGCGCGGTTTTCGCTGTGCGCGTTGCGGTTTTCCCTAGGTTGCGGGTAGGTGGTATCCACATCGCGGGGGCAGGGGCGCGATTGCACAATCGCCCGTCAACTTCGTGTAAGGAGTCGTTTCGTGAAAATCAAGAGCCAGAAAGATTTCTTTTCAGGCCTCATGTTCATGGGTGTGGGGGTCGCTTTCGCTGTGGGCGCCACCAATTACAGCGTCGGCAACGGCGCGCGCATGGGCCCGGGGTACTTCCCGCTGATCCTGGGCATCCTGCTCGCCATCCTGGGGACCGCCATCACGTTCTACGCCACCGTGGTGGAGAGCGCCGACGGCGACAAGATCGGCAAGTGGGCGTGGAAGCAGCTGTTCTTCATCCTCGCTTCCAACTTCGCCTTCGGCGTGCTGCTGGCCGGCCTGCCGAGCTTCGGCGTGCCCGCCATGGGCCTGATCGTCGCCATCTACGCGCTCGTGTTCATCGCGAGCCTGGCCGGCGAGAGCTTCAACGCCAAGGAAGTGTTCATCCTCGCCACCATCCTCGCGGTGGGCAGCTATGTGGCTTTCGTGTGGGCGCTGAAACTGCAGTTCCCCGTGTGGCCCAGTTTCATTTCGGGTTGAGCGGGAGCATCGAAAACCATGGAATTGTTTGACAACCTGGCGACCGGCTTCGGCGTCGCCTTCACCTTCCAGAACCTCATCTACTGCCTGATCGGCTGTATTCTGGGGACGCTGATCGGCGTGCTGCCCGGCATCGGGCCCGTGGCCACCATCGCCATGCTGCTGCCCGCCACCTACGCGCTGCCGCCCGTGGCCGCGCTCATCATGCTGGCCGGCATCTACTACGGTGCGCAGTACGGGGGCTCGACCACCGCCATTCTGGTGAACCTGCCGGGCGAGTCATCCTCGGTGGTGACAGTGATCGACGGCTACCAGATGGCGCGCAAGGGCCGTGCGGGCCCGGCGCTCGCCGCCGCCGGCCTGGGCTCGTTCTTCGCCGGTTGCGTGGGCACGCTGATCCTGGCCGCCTTCGCGCCGCCGCTGACCGAAGTCGCCTTCAAGTTCGGCCCCGCCGAATACTTCTCGCTGATGGTGCTGGGCCTGATCGGCGCCGTGGTGCTGGCCTCGGGCTCGCTGCTCAAGGCCGTGGCCATGATCGTGCTGGGCCTGCTGCTCGGCCTCGTGGGGACCGACGTGAACTCGGGCGTGGCCCGCTACAGCTTCGACATTCCCGAACTGACCGACGGCATCAACTTCGTCGTGATCGCCATGGGTGTGTTCGGCTACGGTGAAATCATCGCCAACCTCTCCAAGCCCGAGGACGACCGCGAGGTGTTCACGGCCAAGGTGCAGGGCCTGTTCCCCACCAAGGAAGACTTCAAGCGCATGATTCCCGCGGTGCTGCGCGGTACCGCCCTGGGCGCGGCCCTGGGCATCCTGCCCGGCGGCGGTGCGCTGCTGGCGGCCTTCGCGGCCTACACGATCGAGAAGAAGACCAAGCTGCAGCCGGGCGAAGTGCCCTTCGGCAAGGGCAACATCCGCGGCGTGGCGGCTCCCGAGTCGGCCAACAACGCCGGCGCGCAGACCTCCTTCATCCCGCTGCTGACGCTGGGCATTCCGCCCAACGCCGTGATGGCGCTGATGGTGGGCGCGATGACGATCCACAACATCCAGCCCGGCCCGCAGGTGATGACCAGCAACCCGGAACTGTTCTGGGGCCTGATCGCCTCGATGTGGCTCGGCAACGCGATGCTGATCATCCTGAACCTGCCGCTCATCGGCATGTGGATCAAGCTGCTCACCGTGCCCTACCGCTGGCTGTTCCCCTCCATCGTGCTGTTCTGCGCGGTGGGTGTGTACGGCACGAACAACAACACGTTCGACGTCTGGCTGGTCGGCATCTTCGGCTTCATCGGCTACGTGTTCCACAAGCTGGGCACCGAACCCGCGCCGCTGCTGCTCGGCTTCATCCTGGGCCCGATGATGGAAGAGAACCTGCGCCGTGCCCTGCTGCTGTCGCGCGGCGACTGGAGCGTGTTCGTCACGCGTCCGATCTCCGCCGGCCTGCTGGCTGCCGCCGTGCTGCTGCTCATCATCGTGCTGCTGCCGGCCGTGAGCAAGAAGCGCGAAGAGGCATTCGTCGAGGACTGACCCCCGGCGGGTACCCCTCCACGATTGGGAACGACGGCACCTTCGGGTGCCGTTTTTCTTTGGTGGGTGGGGGTTATTGCAGTGGGGCGAGGCGGGAGCGCAGAGGGAAGGCGCTCGGGGTATGACGGCGGAATCCGGGAGGGGGTGGGCAGTCCGTGCACTCCGGCGGGATGTTCTCGAAGACCACGTCGCGGCCTACGCGGACCTTGTTCATCGGGGGATTCAGGTACCAGTAGATCTGTCCATTGATCCAGAGGTCTACTACGTCGCTCTCTCCAAGCAGTGTCTTTGGATCGACACGGTAGAGCCGGATGATGTGGGGGTAGCGCATGTCCTGATGAACAAGCTTTTGTAGCCATGAGGCTTCGTAATAGTCCAGGCGGTATACACGGTGGGGGCTGTAATGGCTTCGCTGGTATTGGTTTTTCGTCAAGCATTGGTGAGCGCCAGCAACGACCAATGCGGCAAGAAAAAGCAGTTTGAATGATTTTATGCGCCAGGGTGCAATCATTTTATTTTTTACATTCGACTGCCGAAGCGAAGCTGCCACAAATTAATTGTTGAGATTCTTTCGCCCATCGTCGAGGGCGATTAAGGCATCACTGCCGATTCAGGTAGGGGTAGGCAGTCTGTGCATTCCGGTGGTATGTTGTCAAAAACAATATCTCGCCCCACGCGGACTTTGTTCATTGGTGGGAATGTGTACCAGTACAATTCTCCATTCATCCATAGGTCGACTACATCGCTTTCTTTTATCAGTTTTTCTGGGTTGATGCGGTATAGCCTGGCGAAGGCAGGCATCTTGTATTTGCGATGCACCATTTCCTGCAAGAAAGACGCCTCATAATATTCAACTCTATACAACTTGTGAGGGCTGATGGCGGAGTGAAAAAGTTTTGGCTTCGATCCCTGCCATAGGCCTACTACTGCAAAAAGCAGCATGGCTAGGTAGGCTAAATTTTTAAGACTGTTCTTTTTTTTGACTTTTACCATGAGAAAGTCTGTGGAAAGGCGAGTTTGATGCGGTGGACGTCGGAAACAATCATGAAATCGGCACCCTTGTTGTTCTTTTCTCTCCACCGCCTGAAGTCTTGATTCTGTATGACATATTTGTAGGCTTGGACTGATTCAGGAGATTCATCTACTGAAGTTTCTTCAATAGGTACCCTGAATTGCGTGTGAATGCCGCATTCCATTCTACCGAATCCCCAGCAGCCGAGAGGCTGAGAAATAAAGGATCTACCGTCATTGAAATCATAGGAGTCACGTAGATAGAATGCCAGTTCATCAACTTTGACCGTGGTTTTGCCATTGTCCATTGGAACTACGACTCCGGACGCCGCCACCTTCATTTGCGCTTCTCCCATCGCACCGTAGAAGTCGTCCAATGGATCACTCAACCGGCCAAAAACCAAATAGTTGACCTGGCAGGTGTTGTCGAGAATCTTAGCGTGCAGACCGAGGTCGCCGAGTCGCCAACACTGTTGTTGCCGTCCCAGCCTTTGCCTGTCCACATGTTCCTTCAACTGCGCAATCCCAGCCGGACTGGCCCAGTTGGTCCGCAGTTGTTCGAGGGCTGCTTGAACTCGTGAAAATCCCAGCGCCCACGCCATCGAGACGGTGTTTTCATCCAGTTGCGCTGCTGGCAGTTGGCTCAGACGTTGCCCTTCCACGCTGCCTTTAACCGCAGGCGTCATCTGATACGCCGACCCATTGAACCACCGCTCCATCAACGCCGCAGCTACCGGCCATCCCAGCCGCGAGCGCATCACGGACGGGATGTCGCGCAACTGGAACAGGCGCGTGGCATATTGCGGCGGCTTCTTCCGCCCGAGCAACGTGTTGAGCGCTTCCTCCGGCGCCTTCAAGAGATCGACCATCTATTTTCCCTCTCTGCTTTTATGGATCGGCAGGCCGCGCAGCCTGCCGGGCCGCGCGGATTATCAGCAGGAAAGGGCACTGTGGCGCGATCTCCCACGGATGAGTTGGTTGCGAGAGGTAACCGATCCGTGGATGGTGCGGGGGGCCAGGTAATTTCTGCGGCATCGGCTCGGAGGATCGAGGCCCGGCAGGACAGGACTGCACAAACCGCCATGTTCTAAAGCGGGCCTGCTCCCGCCGACATTGGCGTGGTGGCAGCCCGAGGGTGGTCTGTCTACGTGCGCCGTCACCCGGGTACGGCGATTGCCGAAGACTTCGGAATGGATGCGGCTGGTGCGTCCGGCCAGGCCCGCGGGCTGCGGATGCGGTGCGTAATCCACGGAGCAGAGATGGCAGCAGACATGGCGACAGGCAACTCAACGGGCCCTAATGACGGAATCGGAGATTTCGACAGCAACAGCGACGTGCTCGTCATCGGCGGCGGCCCGGCCGGGCTGACGGCGGCGCTCTACCTTGCGCGCTTCCGGCGATCGGTGGTGCTGGTGGATGCCGGCGACAGCCGCGTCGCGAAGATCCCCCGCTCGCACAACTATCCCGGTTTCGTGGACGGGATTCCGGGCCATTCGCTGCTGGAGACGCTGCGCGCGCAGATGCAGCGCTATCCGATCCGCACCGTGCGGGCCGTGGTCGATCGTATCGAGCGCGTGGTGCCGGACGCGGGCGCATCCGGCCCGGCGGGAGGACGAGGGTTCTTCCATGCGCACTGGCGCGGCGGTGGCAGCGTGCGCGCGCCGTTCGTGCTGCTGGCCACGGGGGTGGAAGACGTCCCGCCGCCGATGCCGCACGTGCGGCAGGCCCTGGAGGACGGGCTGCTGCGCTACTGCCCGGTGTGCGATGCCTACGAGGCGATCGGCCAGGCGATCGGGGTCATCGCCGAGGGGGCGCACGGGGTCGGCGAGGCGGTCTACCTGCGGCATTTCAGCGCCGACGTCACGCTGTTCCTCGCGCCCGGCGATGCGGTGCTGTCCGATGACGACCGCGAGCGGCTGGTGCGCGCCGGCATCCGCTGGACGCAGGCGCCGGTGGACGCGATCCGCCGCGAGGGGGACCGCGTGGTGGTCCATCATGCGGGCGGGAGTTCGTCGTGCGACACGCTCTACTGTGCGCTGGGCCTGCAGATCCATGCGGGCCTGGCCGCCGGGCTGGGGGCCGCGCTGGATGCTTCCGGCTACGTGGTGGTGGATGCCCACGGCGCGACCACGGTGCCGGGCCTGTATGCGGCCGGGGACGTGGCCCAGGGGCTGAACCAGATCGCGGTGGCGGCGGGCGGCGCGGCCATCGCGTCCTCGGCGATCCATCTGGCGCTGGGGCCGTCGTTCCAGGCGTGAGCGTTGCTGCCGCGGAGCCGGCATCGCGGTTCACGGCGCCTGCATTCCGCACTGCAGGGGGCCCGCCGGCGCCGTGCGTGCGACACTGACCGGCTACCCACGATCGCCCGAGCGCCTCTCCCGTGCCTTCTTCCGACTCCGCCGTTCCTTCCCCGTCCGGCAAAGCCGCCACCGGCCTCGCCCTCGCGCTCATCGGAGCCATCGCCTTCAGCGGCAAGGCCATCATCGTGAAGCTCGCCTACCGGTACGGCGTGGACGCGGTCACGCTGCTGATGTACCGCATGCTGTTCGCGCTGCCGATCTTCGCGGCCATGGGCTGGTGGGCGAGCCGCGGCAAATCGCCGCTGTCGCGCCGCGACTGGCTGGGCATCGCCTGGCTGGGCGTGACGGGCTACTACCTCGCGAGCTTTCTCGATTTCGCCGGGCTGGCCTACATCACGGCCAGCCTGGAGCGGCTCATCCTGTACCTCAACCCCACGCTGGTGGTGGTGCTGGGCTGGCTGCTCTACGGGCGCGTCATCCGCCGCGGGCAGGTGCTGGGCATGGCGATCAGCTATTGCGGCGTGGTGCTGGTGTTCGGCCACGAAGCGAGCCTGCAGGGCAAGGACGTGGCCTGGGGCGTGCTGCTGGTCTTTCTCTCGGCCGTGAGCTACGCGGTCTATCTGGTCTACAGCGGTGAGATGGTGCGGCGCGTGGGGTCGCTGCGCCTGGTGGGCCTGGCCACGACGGTGGCATGCGTGTGCTGCATCGCGCAGTTCGTGGTGCTGCGGCCGCTTTCGGCGGCGCTGGTTGCGCCCGAGGTGCTGGGCCTGTCGGTGCTCAACGCTGTGTTCTGCACCGCCGTGCCGGTGCTGCTGGTGATGATGGCCATCGAGCGCATCGGCGCGGGCGCGGCGGCGCAGGCCGGCATGATCGGGCCGCTCTCCACCATCCTCATGGGCGTGTGGCTGCTGGGCGAGCCGTTCACGCTCTGGGTGGCGGCCGGCACGGCGCTGGTGGTGACCGGGATCTTCGTGTTCACGCGCATGAGAAATTGATCCCTCTTGAGTCGCCTTCGGCGCCTTCTCCCCAGGGGGACGACGCCAGCGGCCGGGCAGAACCCGTTCCGCGGCGTCTGCTGGCGTGGCCTGCTCCGCGGCCGTCGGAACGGTGACGCTGCAAGGATTGCGGTAATGCGCCCAGTCATCGGCTATTCCCCGGCGCCCCACGCGGATGCCGGGCTTCCGTACCATCGCGGTTCCGGCGCCGGGGCGCGCCACCACCAACCACCACCACTGCGTCGCCGCGCTGCACGGCGCGGCGCGCAACGAAAGGACGAGCACTATGGATCTGGGTATCACGGGCAAATGGGCACTGGTCTGCGGCGCGAGCAAGGGCCTGGGCTACGGCTGCGCCGAAGCGCTGGTGCGCGAGGGCGTGAACGTCGTCATCAACGCGCGCAATCCCGAGGACCTGCGGCTGGCCGCCGCGCAGCTCGCTTCCGCGGGCGCCGAAATCACCGCGGCCGCCGGCCAGAAGGGCCCGCCGCCGCAGGTGGTGGTGGTGGCCGCCGACATCACCACGCCCGAAGGCCGCGAGGCCGCGTTCGCGGCGCCGGGTGGGCCGGGGCGCGATTTCGACATCGTGGTGACGAACGCGGGTGGCCCGCCGCCCGGCGATTTCCGCGACTGGGACCGCGAGGCCTGGATCCGCGCCGTGGACGCCAACATGCTCACGCCGATCGAGCTGATCCGCGCGACGGTGGACGGCATGGCCGCGCGCGGCTTCGGCCGCGTCGTGAACATCACGTCGAGCGCGGTGAAGGCGCCGATCGACATCCTGGGCCTGTCCAACGGCGCGCGCAGCGGCCTCACGGGCTTCGTGGCGGGCGCGGCGCGCAGCGGCATCGCCGCCAAGGGCGTGACCATCAACAACCTGCTGCCGGGCAAGTTCGACACCGACCGGCTGGCCGCCACCATCCAGGCCGCGGTGAAGAAGTCGGGCAAGAGCGAGGACGACGTGCGCCGCGCGCAGCAGGCGGCGATCCCCGCCGGCCGCTATGGCACGCCGCAGGAGTTCGGCGCGATCTGCGCCTTCCTCTGCAGCATGCAGGCGGCCTACCTGACCGGGCAGAACGTATTGGCCGACGGCGGCGCCTACCCGGGCGCGTTCTGATCGCCGGGCACGGGGCAGGCCGCCGGCCTTGCCTGCCGTGCCGCCCGCGCGCCGTCAGGCGCCGAGCTTGAAGAAGCCGACCGTGGCGTTGAGGTCCTTGCCCTGGTGGTTGAGCGACTGCGCCGCGGCGGAGATCTCCTCCACCAGCGCGGCGTTCTGCTGCGTCGCCTGGTCCAGCACCGCGACGGCCTGGTTGACCTCCGCGATCGACCGGCTCTGCTCGCGGGCCGAGGCCGCGATCTCGCCCGTGATGGTGGCCACGCCGGAGATGGCTTCCGTCAGCTCGCCGATGGTCCTGCCGGCCTGATCGATCTGCCGCGCGCCAGCCTGCACGTTCTCCACCGACGCTTCGAGCAGTGCCTTGATCTCCCGCGCCGCCTCGGTGGAGCGGTGCGCGAGGCTGCGCACCTCGGATGCCACCACCGCGAAGCCGCGGCCGCTCTCGCCAGCGCGCGCGGATTCGACCGCCGCGTTGAGTGCCAGGATATTGGTCTGGAAGGCGATGCCTTCGATCAGGCCGACGATGCCCACGATGCGGTCCGATTGCTCGGCGGCCGTGTGCATGGTCCTGGCAGCGCCCGATACCGCATCGTTGCCCCGCCGGGCCACGTCCACGGCGCCGGAAGCCACCTGGGTCGCGTGGGCGGCCTGGTCGGCCGTGGCGCTCACGGTTTCTGACAGCTCGTTCATGGCTGCGGAGGTCTGCTCGATCGACGCGGCCTGCTGTTCGGTGCGGGCCGACAGGTCGTGGTTGCCGGCCGATACCTCGTGCGCCGCCACCTCGAGCTGGCGGCTGTTGTTCATGACGTTGAGCAGCACGCCGTGCAGCTTTTCGACGAACGCGTTGAACTGCACGGCGAGCTGGCCGACCTCGTCGCGGCTCACGACCGGCAGGCGGCGCGTCATGTCGCCATCGCCGGAGGCGATTTCCTGCATTGAATGCGTCAGGCTGCGGATCGGGTCGGTCATCCGGCGCACGAGCGCCGCCATGCCTGCCAGCGCCACCGCGAGCACGGCGATCCCGCTGCCCACGAGGATCCAGGCCAGGCGGTTGGCCGCCGCCATCATCTCCGTCTCCGGTACGAGCGCATAGTACTTCCAGCCGTTCCGCGGCGAGGTGTAAGCCGTCGCGCGGTAGGCGATGCCGTCCAGAGTGATGGCCGCCAGGCCGTCGGCCGACTGCGCCAGCTGTTCGTAGCCACCGCCCAGGCTTTTCAGGTCCTTGAATTCGTGCTGCTTGTCGCGCGGGTCGATGAGGATCTTGCCGTTGTTGTCCGCCACGAGCAGGTAGCCGCTTTCGCCGAAGACGATGCCCTTGGTGAGCTGTGCGAACCCCTCCAGGGACAAGTCGCCCTCGAGTGCGCCGATGACGTCGCCATTCGGGCCCTTGATGGCCCGCGCGAAGGGAATGATGGCGCCGCCCGATCCCGCCGCGCTCAGGTAGGGTGCGGGCCGCACCACCCGGTCGGTCGCCGTCATCGCGAGCTGGTACCAGGGCCGCACGCGCGGGTCGTAGTGGTCGTTGATGCGCTCGATGGGCCACTGCACGTAGCCGCCCCAGCGCGTTCCCACGTCGAGGTAGCGCATGTTCGGATGGGTGTCGCCGAACTGCTTGAGCAGCGAGAAGATCGACTGCTCCACCGGGCCGTTGGCGTCGGGCGTCATCATGCCGCCGCGCTCCAGGTACGTGGTGAGGCGTTCGTCGGCGGATCGCACCTGCACGGTCTGCGCAAGGTAGTTGAGGTTCTGCTCCACCTCCTTGAAGGTGCCGTCGAGCGACTCGTCCGCCTGGGCGATGCGCGTCCGGCTGGAGCGGGTGAAATCATCGACCGCCTGCTGCCGCACGTTCCAGACGCCGACGGTGGTGAGCAGCAGGAACGTCAGGACGAGGGCCGTACCGGCGGCGGCGCTGAACTTCAGCGTGATCGAATGCGTGGTTTTCAAGGAAGACCTCGAACGTTGGGTAAGGGTGGTGCTTCCAGCCCCGCCGGCAAGCCCTCCCCCTTTATCGGCAACTATGGCCGCCGGTACAACGTTATCCGCAAAGATTTCTGCTGATTCTGGTTTTTTCGATAATTCCGTGCGCCACGGTCGCGTTTCACAGGGCCCAGAGACGCGGCCGGTGCGGCGGCAGGCTCCAGAGCTGCGCGCGCCAGGCGCTCCACACGTGCCGCAGCAGGTCCATGGCCGGCTCGACGACCGGGGCCAGCACACGCACCACCACCACCTGCGGATGCGGGCTGGTCGCACCGGCGGTTCCCTGCAGCGCATGCGCGTCGATCACGGCGCGTGCGGCGTCCAGCGCAGCCTCCCGGCGCTCGCGCGGCAGTGCCTCGCCCGCCACGAAGAACACCGAGGCCAGGCAGCGGTGCCCGTCGAGCCCCAACCGGCCGTCCATCAGCAGCGCATCGGCGGCGTCGATCGTGCCGCGCTCCAGCCAGATGCCGGGCACCTCGATGTGCTGCGTGAACCGGCCTTCCGCGAAAGGCTGGCCGGAATGCGGCAGTCCCAGCGCGGTGACGTCCCAGGCGATGCATTCGGCGCCGGGCGCGACCGACAGCGTAAGCCGGTTCTCGGCCTGGCAGGCGCTGTAGCAGAGCGCCTCCAGCGGCAGCCATTCGAGCCGGGCGCCAGTGGCCAGCGTGGCCTGCGTGCGCTGCAGCGCCGGCGCGCCCGCGGACCGGTAGAAGCGCGAGGCCCCCGGTGTGGTGACGAGGCCGTGCGCCCCCGGCGCCACGGTGGCGGTGATGTCCAGCGTGTCGCCGCCCACCAGCCCCCCGGGCGGATGCACGAGCACGTTGTGGCAGATGCCGTCGCCTTCCGGGTAGAGGCTCTGCAGGATGCGCAGCGGCCCGTCGTGCAGGAAGCGCGCCACGGTGCGCGGGCCTTCCCGCCGGTAGTCCAGTTGCAGGCGGGCGTGCCAGGTCATCGTGCGTCGTACTCTCGGCTGTGGGGATGGGCGCGCATGATAAGCCGGGCGCGATGCCGGTCTCAGTCGGCTTTCCACGCGCCTTCGTGCGAGGCCGACGCCTCCGCGACCAGCGCGGGGCCGATGCAGTCGATCGGATGGGGCGAGGCATCGAACACGTCGCGGCAGGAGAGTTCGGCATCGCGCTGGTCCTGCCGCTCGCCGCGGAAGGCGCGCAGGCGCACCGCGTCGATGCCGTAGACCACGCGGCCGATATTCGCCCAGAAGATGGCGCCCGCGCACATCACGCAGGGCTCGCCTGACGAATACAGCGTGGCGCGCGCCAGCACCTCGCGCGGATGCTTCGGGCTGGCGATGCGGATGGCCGAGGTTTCGGCATGGGCGGTGCAGTCGCCGGTTTCGCCATTGGCGTTCCAGGCTTCGGCCAGCACCGTGCCGTCATCGCCGACGATCACGGCGCCGAACGGCCGGTTGCCGCGCGCCCGCGCCCTGTCCGCCAGCGCGATCGCCTGCCTCAGGTAGCGGCCGTCGCGCTCGCTGATCGGCGTCTCTTCGGGCGGCGTCGCGGCGCCCGTGGGGCCGTGTGCTGCTGCTGCGGGCGAGCCATGGGGCATGGCGGGGCGGCCGCTCATGCCGTGCCCTTCGCGCCCGCAGCCGGCAGGAAGCCGGGGTTGAATACGCGCTCCGGGGCGGGCTTCGCGGCGAGCTGGAACACCGTGGCCGCCTCGTCGAGCTGGCGGCCCAGCACGGTGGGCTGCACGCGGCCCAAGGCACCGGGTGGCAGGTCCGGCGGCGCCAGGTACTGCCGTGCGATCGCCCAGCGTTCGCGCTCCACGTCCATGTTCAGGATGGGTTCGCGGGCCTTCACCGCGGCCAGCGCCTCGTCGGGGTTGGCGAGCGCCTCGCGCAGCGCGCGGTGGCTCGCGCGCACGAAGGCCCGGGCTGCCTCGGGCTTCTCCTGCAGCAGGCGGCCGGCGAGCAGGGCATTGCCGTAGAGGTGCAGGCCCGCACGGCCGTAGTCGAGCACGGCGAGGTCTTTGGGCGGCATGCGCGCGAACAGCGACACGGCGGAATCGTGGAAATAGGTGGCCGCGTCCACGTCGCCGCGCACCACCACGTTGTCGCGCGCGCTGAAATCCGTGGTCACCCATTCGAAGAGATCGGGGCCGGTCTGCAGCGCGCGGGCCACCATCGGCCAGCAGCGGCGCGTGGATTCCACCGCCGCCGCCGCCACGCGCTTGCCCTTGAGCGAGAGGAAGTCCTCGGTGATGCCGCGGTCCCTGCGGCCGATGATGACGAAGGGCGCGCGCTGGTAGTACTGATAGATCGCCTGCACCGGCGCGGTGGGGTTCTGCGACTGGAACTCGGCCAGCGAACTGAGGTCGCCCAAGCCCAGATCGTAGGCGCCGCTGGCCACGCGCGTGATCGACGCCACGGAGCCCGCGCCCACGTCGATGCGCACGTCCAGGCCCTCGTCGCGGTAGTAGCCCTTGGCAAGCGCGAGGAAGAAGGGCGAGGTCTGGCTGGTCACGCGGAAATCGAGCGTGAACTTCAGCGGCGTGAGCGCGCCCTGCGCATGGACGAGGGGCGCGAAGGAAGCGCCCAGGGCCGCGCCGGTGGAGGCGGCGAGGGAGCGTGAAAGAAACTGGCGTCGTTGCATGGCCGTACCTCGAAAGGGGTGTGCGGTGGGCCGGCTCCGGGGCCGCGGCGCGCCGCGCAGCACGCGGCGCACCGCCGGGAACGAAGGCCGGTGCGGGACGAGCAATTTCCGGGCGACGGCGGAACGGGCCTGCCGTGCTGAACGCTTCTACTCGGCGGCGTCAATGCATGAAGCGTGCCCGGAGTGATGCGGCCGGCATGGCGTGCGCGGCATGCCCTGGAGCGTGGCGGCTGCGCGCAGCAATGTGCAGCGATGCAATGCGATGTCCTGTGCTGTGCGGCCGGGTACGCTGGCGCACCCCGCAGGCCGGGATTCCTCGTTCTGGTGCGGTGCTTCACCGCCGCGGGGCGTGCCGCGCGCTGCGCGTGCCGGCGCCGCACCATCGCCGCTGGCCCGCCGATTGCATGGGTATGCGGCGAGAGTAGAAGCGTTCAGTACGGCCGCCGGGCCCCTTCGCGGGGCAGGGCGGGCGGCGGGTCATTGCTCTTGAAGCCGGCGGCGGTCGTCCGCGGTGCGCGTGGCGAGGCCGCGCGCTCGGGGAGCACTGCCGCCTTCATCCACTTCAAGGGCCGCGCTGCACTGCGCCACCGGCGCGATCGTGCGCATTCCCGGCCCTTGCGTGCTGCAACGACGAGGAAACCACCATGACCCTTTCCATCCTTACCGGCGCGACCGCCCGCGCCGACGTCCAGGAAGAACTCTCCCGCGAGGCCCGCATGGGCGGCCTGGGCGAAGAGACCCGCGAGCGCGAAGTGCGCTGCATCGACATCTCGGACTTCGACCGCCGCAAGGAAGAGATCGCCGAACAGCTCTGGAGCGCCTCGGTCGACATCGGCTTCTTCCAGGTCTCGCACCACGGCATTCCGCTGGAGGACATCCACGCGGCCTTCGAGCGCGCCGAGGCCTTCTTCGCCCTGCCGCGCGACACCAAGGCGCAATGGCCGCTCGCGCGCAACGCGGGCTGGGAGCACAAGGCGCAGATCCGGCCGTCCACGCGCACGCCGGACCAGAAGGAGTCCTACCAGGTCACGCGCCCGCGCATGGGGGGCCTGTGGCCCACGGAGGAGGAACTGCCGGGCTTCCGCGCAGCGACGCTGGCCTTCGAGCGCCAGTGCTGGGAGGTGGGCATGCGCCTGCTCTCGTGCTTCGCCTGGAAGCTCGGCTTCGACGATGCGTTCTTCACGCGCGCGCACGATCCGTCCGTGCCGGCCTACCAGAGCACGCTGCGGATGCTGCATTACTTCGCGGTGGACCCGGCGCTCCAGGACGAGCTGGGCCTGTGGCGCGCGGGCGCGCACACGGATTTCGACTGCCTCACGCTGCTCTTCCAGCGCGCCGGGCAGGGCGGGCTGCAGGTGCTGCCGGGCAAGGAGATGGAAGGGCGCCGCTGGACGCCGGTGGATCCGGCCGAGGGCGTGATCACCTGCAACATCGGCGACATGCTCACGCGCTGGAGCGATGACGTGCTGCCGAGCAATTTCCACCGCGTGCGCAATCCGCTGCCGCACGAATACCAGGGTGCGCGCTACAGCCTCGCGTTCTTCTGCCAGGCCAACGAGGACGCGGTGATCGAAGGGCCGGCGGGCACGCATCCGCCCATCACCGCGGGCGAATACCTGCGCCAGCGCATCAGCGCGAATTTCTCCAACCGCTATTGAGGGGGTGGAGGGCGGTCCGGCCGCGCGCCGGGCCGGACCGGGCAGGGGGCATCGGAGCCCCCGAAGCGTCAGCGCGCGCCGGGACGTGCCGGCGGGCGGCCCGCACCGCGGCCTTCGATGTGCCGGAAGGTGAGCCGGCCCTTGTTGAGGTCGTAGGGCGAGAGTTCGAGCGACACGCGGTCGCCGGCGAGCACGCGGATGCGGTGCTTGCGCATCTTGCCGCCGGCATAGGCGATCAACTGGTGCCCGTTGTCGAGCGTCACGCGGAATCGGGAGTCGGGCAGCACTTCATCCACTTTGCCCTGCATTTCGATCAGATCTTCTTTGGACACGGAACTCCTTCGTTGGGAATGAAAAAACGGTCAGGCGGCCGCGCCCTGCAGCGCGATCTCGCGGCCCTGGTCCAGGGCATAGCGCTCGGCCAGCACGTCGCTGTCGAAGCGGGGAAGGAAGCGGAAGATGCGGTCGTGCATGCCTCTGCGGACGGAAACGGAAGCGGCGTAATGGCCCGTCTCGGTGCGCCGGGTGAGCGGCGTCACGAGAAAACGGCCCACCGCGAAAGCGGTCGGTGCGTGCATATCGGAAACAAAGTGACAACGGCGTGCCGTGGCACGCGCGAACAACAGGACGCCGGGAGAGCCCCGGGTGCGGCCGGCGGTGCGGCGGCGCGGAGCGCAAAGGTGGCGAACGGGTCGCCGGAGGGCAGCGCGGGCCGGGAGTCCGGAAACGGAGCGCGCTGGAGGAGGGGAGGGCTTGCCGGGGGCGGGAGCCGCTGTGCTGCGGGCTGCCGGGCGGTGGGGGAAGGGGCCGTGCGCTGGCACGTGCCGCAAGCCCCGGCGAGGCAAGCACATCGCGAGGGCCCATGAGTGTAGCGCATGCAGCGCTTTTCGGGTAGCGCGATTGCATTGTGTTGCGCGTCGGCACCGGCCATCGCGCTGGCACCGGGCCGTGCTAGCCTGCAGTGTGATTTCTCAACCGAAGGTACGTTGCATGGCCACCGCGTCCACTACCACCGCCCGCATGGGCGAACTGCGCGAGGCTCTGCCCCGCATCGACACGCTGCTGCGTGGCAACCGGGCGGGCGAGATCGGCGAGGACGTGATCGACGAACTCGTGCAGCATGCCTGGATGGAGTGGAACGGGGGCGCGTTGCGCCTCACGGCCACCGGCCAGAACATCTGCCGGCAGATGCAGGCCCGCTGAAGCCCGCCAGGGCCGGCACGGCCGGGCGCTGCCGCGCTCCAAGCGCTCCGGTGCGCCAGGCCCGGCGGCCCGGGCGTCAGCCGGCCGCTCCGCTGCCTGCCGCCGCGCCGGTCCACGGCGCGAGCCAGCCCAGGCCCGCGGAGGTGCCGCCCGCCACCGCGCCGCGCGCGGGGCGGTATTCGCAGCCGATCCAGCCCGCATAGCCCAGCGCGTCGATCAGCTGGAACAGGTAGGGGTAGTGCAGCTCGCCCACGTCGGGTTCGTGCCGCTCCGGAACCCCCGCGATCTGCAGGTGGCCCACGCGGCCCGTGGGCAGGTAGCGGCGCAGCTTCGTCGCCACGTCGCCTTCGGCGATCTGGCAGTGGTAGAGGTCCATCTGCACCTGGACCTGCACCGGTCCATCTCCATTCGCCGGGCCCGCGCCCTCCGCGATCTCCAGCGCCAGCGCGTGCGCGTCCTCCTGCCGCTGCAGGAAATAGCCCGGCATGTCGCGCCCGTTGATCGGCTCGATCAGCAGCGCGATGCCGTGGGGGGCCGCCAGCGCCGCGGCATGGCGCAGGTTGGCCGCATAGGTGGCGCGCAACGCGTCGGTCGCCACGCCCGCTGGCGCGATGCCCGCCATCACGTGGATGCGCCGGCAGCCCAGCACGCGGGCATAGGCGATGGCCTGCACGATGCCCTCGCGGAACTCGGCTTCGCGGCCCGGCAGGCAGGCGATGCCGCGCTCGCCGGCGTCCCAGTCGCCCGGCGGCGCATTGAAAAGCACCTGCTGCAGGCCGTAGCGCTGCAGCAGAGCGGCGAGGTGGCCTGCCTCGTGCGCGTAAGGAAACAGGAACTCCACGCCCCGGAACCCGTCGCGGGCAGCGGCGGCGAAGCGGTCGGTGAATTCGAGCTCCGGATAGAGCAGGGACAGGTTGGCGGCGAAGCGGGGCATGGCGGCGGGCGGAAGTGGGCCGCCATTGTGCCGCCCGCGCGCCTGCTGTTCAGAGCAGCTCACAGAGCCCAGCGAAGCGGTCCTGGCCAGGCGCCGAATCGCAGACAGTACGAGTAGTACGACAAGATGAGGCAACGACGCCAGAAGGGTTCTGTGAGCTGCTCCTACTGCTCGGCGTAGTGGTAGGTGAGCCCGCCATCCACGAAGTGCGTGCCGCCGGTGATGTAGCGCGCCTCGTCGCCGGCCA
Source organism: Acidovorax sp. PRC11 (assembly GCF_031844105.1). Classification (NCBI taxonomy): domain Bacteria; kingdom Pseudomonadati; phylum Pseudomonadota; class Betaproteobacteria; order Burkholderiales; family Comamonadaceae; genus Acidovorax; species Acidovorax sp. PRC11. Next base: position 44,141 of record NZ_JAUZUQ010000013.1, read on the forward strand.
GGAACGCCACGAGGCCGGCCACGTCCTCCGGCTGGCCCAGGCGGCCCAGCGGGATCTGCGCGGTGAGCGCGCGCAGCTGCTCGGGGTTGTTCAGCAGCTGCGTGTTGATGGGCGTGGCGATCGCGCCCGGTGCGACGTTGTTGATGCGGATGCCCAGCGGCGCGAGTTCGGTCGCGAGGTTGCGCGTGAGCATGCGCAGCGCGCCCTTGCTCGCGCAGTACGAGGCGAAATGCGGGAACGCGATCTCCTCGTGCACCGAGCTGATGTTGACGACGACGCCGCGGCCGGGGGGAGCCCCTTCGCCCGACGGCTTCGCCTCGCCCGTGTGGTTCCCGCCCTGGCCGTGCGCGCGCACGTGCCGCACGAACGCCTGCGTGGCGAAGAACAGGCCCTTCACGTTGGTGTCCATGACGAGGTCGTAGTCCTCCTCGGTCACGTCCCAGAAATCGGCACGGCGCTCCACGCCGGCGTTGTTCACGAGGATGTCGAGCCCGCCGAGCGCCGTGGCGGCTTCCTGCACCAGCCGCGCGGCTTCCGCGGCACCGCCGCTGATGTCCGCTGCCACGTAAACCGCGCGGCGGCCCAGAGCGGCGATGCGATCGATGAGTTCCCGGGGTGCACCGTCGGGATCACGGCCGTTGAGCACCATGTCCGCGCCGTCCTGCGCGAAGCGGAGCGCGATCGCCGCGCCGATGCCCTGGGTGCTGCCGGTGACGAGGGCCTTGCGGCCGGCGAGGTGTCCATTCGCCATGGGATTGCCTTTCCTGGAAGAGCTGGAATGAGGCTTTCCACTGTAGAGATGGTGCCGGGCCCCCCGCGTAGTCCACCGCCCCATGGCAAGGCGAAAACGTGCCGCGACGTAGCGGCGCCCCGGCCATCCCGGCGAGGGCGGCCGCCGCCGTCAGTCTCCCTGCGATCCCCGCCGGGCCCAGCCCGTGGTGTGCTTCTCCAGCACGCTGAACAGCTCGTACATCACCATCGCCATCGCGCCCACCACCATCAGGCCCGCGAAGGCCAGGCCCATCTGCATCGACGAGCCCGCCGAGATCAGCAGGTAGCCGATGCCCTCGTTGGCGGCGGTCATCTCGCTCACCGTGGTGCCCACGAACGCCAGCGTGATGGCGACCTTGAGCGAGCCGTAGAAGTAGGGCATCGAGCGCGGCAGGCCGACCTTGGTGAGCACGTCCCAGCGCCTGGCGCCCAGCACGCGCAGCACGTCTTCCAGCTCGGGCTCCAGCGTGGCCAGGCCGGTGGCGATGTTCACCATGATCGGGAAGAAGCTGATCAGGAACGCCGTGAGGATGGCCGGCCCCGCACCGATGCCGAACCACACCACGAGGATCGGCACGAAGGCCGCCTTCGGCAGTGCGTTGAATGCGGTCATCAGCGGATAGACGGCCGCATAGGCGAGCCGCGAGGAACCGATCAGAAAGCCCAGCAGCACGCCCACCACGATGGCGATGCCGAAGCCCGCCATCGTCACCCAGAAGGTGCGCCAGGCATGGCCGGCGATCACCCACTTGAACTCCACCAGCTGGTTCCAGATGGCGAGCGGGCTGGGGAAGATGAATTCCGACACGCCCAGGCCCGAGCAGACGACCTGCCAGAGCACGATCACCGTGAACAGCAGGACCCAGGGCGACCAGCGCTCGACGCGTTTGCGGTGCTGTGCGTTCATTGCGTGATCTCCCCGCCGGACTTGCGCAGCGCGCCGATGTGGCCGCGCAGTTCCAGCACGACGTCCGTGAATTCCTTGGTGTAGGTGATCTCCAGCTCGCGCGGGCGCGGCAGGTCGATCTCGCGGCGCACGACGAAGCGGCCGGGGCTCTTGCTCATCACATAGACCGTGTCGGCCAGGAACACGCTCTCGCGCAGGTCGTGCGTGACGAGGATCACGTTGAACCGCTGCTCGGCCTGCAGGTCGCGCAGGATGCACCACAGCTCTTCGCGCGTGAAGGCGTCGAGCGCGCCGAAGGGCTCGTCGAGCAGCAGCATCTGCGGCTCGTGGATGAGCGCGCGGCAGATGCTCGCGCGCTGCTGCATGCCGCCCGAGAGCTGCCACGGGTACTTGTCCTCGTAGCCGCCGAGGCCCACCTTCTGCAGCAACGCGCGGGCGCGCGCCTCGTACTCCTTGCGGCGGGCCTTGAACTGCGAGCGGTGCGGCTCGACGATCTCCAGCGGCAGCAGCACGTTGTCGACCGTGGTGCGCCAGGGCAGCAGCGAAGGCGCCTGGAAGGCCATGCCCGAGATCTTCAGCGGCCCGGTCACCGGCTCGCCCGCGATGCGGATGCGGCCCATGGAGGGCATGCGCAGGCCGGTGGCCAGCTTCATGAAGGTGGATTTGCCGCAGCCCGAGGGGCCGACGATGGCGATGAACTCGCCGCGCCGCACCTGCAGGTCGATGGCCTCCACCGCGAAATGGTTGGCGCGCAGCAGCTCTTCGTTGTAGGCGAGCCAGACGTCGCGGAAATCCACGAAGTACGCATCGTCGGCCTGCGGGGGCGTGGGCATGGGGGCGGCCTTTCGGGTCACTTCTTCGGCAGGATGTTCAGCTCGGCCGCCGTCGGCAGGAAGCTGCCGTTCCACACGGTGGCCGGATCCACGCGCGTCTTGGTGCCGTAGGCGTCGGACACCTGCGAGGCCATCAGCGCGAGCCGCTGCGGCTTGGCCTGGCCGAAGCCTTCCGCGCGCGCGTCCGGGCTGTTGACCACGGTATCGATCGCCAGCTGCAGGCGTCGGGTCTCCAGCTGCGTGTTGACGATGCCGTCGCGCTCCTTCACGTAGGCGATGGCGGCGCCCGGGTTGGCGATGACTTCCTTCGCGCCGCGGGTGAACGCCTTCAGGAAGGCCCTCACCGCGTCCGGGTTCTCCTTGAGGATCTTCGGGCTCGCGATGATGGCGTTGCCGTAGAGCTTCACGCCGTAGTCCGCGTACGGCATCACGACCACGTCGGAAGCCTTGGCGCCGCGCGCCTCCAGGTTCAGCAGCGAGGTGAAGGTGAAGCCGGTGATGGCATCGACGTCGCCGCGCACCAGCATGGTCTCGCGCAGCGGCGGGTCCATCGCGGTCCACTGCACGCCGCCGATGCCGTTGGCCTTGGCGAAGATCGGGAAGCCGCGCCGGCCCGCGTCGAACACCGGCGCGCCGAGCTTCTTGCCGTTCAGGTCGGCGGGCTTGGCGATGCCGCTCTTCTTCAGCGCCATCACGGAGGCCGGCGTGTTGTTGTAGACCATCATCACCGCCACGGGCCGGTTCTGCGCGTCCGGGTTGTTTGCGTGGAATTCCATCAGCGCGGCCATGTCGGCGAAGCCGATGTCGTACGAGCCCGAGGCCACGCGCTGCACCGCGGCGCCCGAGCCGTTGCCGGCATCGACGGTGACGTTCAGGCCCGCCTCCTTGAAGTACCCCTTGGCCGCCGGCAGCAGGAAGAACGCCGCGGGCCCTTCGAAGCGCCAGTCGAGCTGGAACTTCACCGGCGTGGGCGCACCGGTTTGGGCCAGGGCGGCAGGCACCATCAGGCCGGAGGCGGCGAGCAGCAGGGCGGATTGCAGGAAGGAACGCTTGATCATGGGGTCTCCATTCGTGTCGATCGATACCGTGCGTATCAGCAAGATCGATGCCCGTCCTGCGCCGGGTGCGTGGCGCCGTGCGCCGGGGGTGCACCAGCTTGGTGCGGTGCCGGTGCCAGCCCCGCTCAGCGGTGTTCCCAGAAACCCTGGTGGGCGGCGACGAGCGCGTCGCGCAGTGCGGGGACCGGGCCGGTCACTTCCACGGCGCGCTGGCCCCGCGAGAACACCTCGCGGCAGGGCAGGTCGAGCGTGGGGTTCTCGGGGTGGCTGCCGGTGAGGGCGCGCAGCGCCGATTCCTCGGCGCCGTAGAGCACGCGCCCGATGCCGGCCCAGTAGATGGTGCCGGCGCACATGGCGCAGGGCTCGAAGGTGGTGACGAGGGTGCAGCCGCTCAGGACGTCGGCGGGCCACCGCGCCGCGGCCTCGCGCGCGAGCGTGGACTCGGCGTGGTTCACGGTGTCGATGTTGCCCTGCTCGGCGAGCACGGTGTCGCCATCGGGCGCGACCAGCAGCGCGCCGAACGGATGGCGGCCGGCGTCCATCGCGCGGCGCGCCACGGCGTCGGCCCGCAGCAGGTGGCGGGCGATGCGCTCCGGCGTGAGCGGGGCGGCGGGTAACGGTGGGGAGTGGGGTGCGGAGTTCTGCATGCGCTGGCGCACGCAAGCCGCGTACCTGGTGGCCGCCCGCCGCCCCGGGGTCGGGCGGCGGGCCGGGCGCAGGATCAGCGCTGCGCCTTGGCGGCGGCCGCGCCGGCGGCGGCCAGCGCCGTCATGTTGACCACGCGGCGCACCGTGGACGAGGGCGTGAGCACGTGGGCGGAGGCGGCCGCGCCCAGCAGGATCGGGCCGATGGTCGTGCCGTGGCTGCCGGTGATCTTGAGCACGTTGAACAGGATGTTCGCCGCGTCGAGGTTCGGGCAGATCAGCACGTTGGCCGAGCCGGTGAGCGTGCTGTCCTCCAGCGCGTTCTGGCGGATCGTCTCGGACAGGGCGGCATCGCCGTGCAGCTCGCCGTCGCTCTCGATGTGGGGCGCCGCCTTCGCGAACAGGTCGCGCGCCGCGCGCATCTTGCGTGCCGAGGGCCGCGTGGACGAGCCGTAGTTGGAGTGCGAGAGGAACGCCACCTTGGGCGGCAGGCCGAAGCGCTGCACTTCCTCGGCCGCCATCTGCGCGATGTGCGCGAGCTGCTCGGCGCTCGGGTCCTCGTGGATGTAGGTGTCGGCGATGAACAGCGTGTGCTGCTCCAGCGTCAGGGCGTTCACCGTGGCGAGGCCGGCGGCGCCGTCCTTCAGGCCGATCACCGCGCGCACGTGCTCCAGGTGGTGGTCGAAGCGGCCGACCAGCCCGCACAGCAGCGCGTCCGCGTCGCCCAGGTGCACCATCAGCGCGCCGATGAGCGTATTGGAGCGGCGCACCGCGGCCTTGGCGGCCTCGGGCGTGATGCCGTCGCGGCCCATCAGGCGGTGGTAGGCCTCCCAGTACTGGCGGAAGCGCGGATCGTCCTCGGGGTCGCAGACCTCCACGTCCTTGCCGAGCTGGATGCGCAGGCCGGCCTTCTTGATGCGCACCTCGATCACGGCCGGGCGGCCGATCAGGATGGGCCGGGCCAGGCCGTCGTCCACCGCCACCTGGGCGGCGCGCAGCACGCGCTCGTCCTCGCCCTCGGCATAGGCCACGCGCTGCTGCGCGGCCTTGGCGGCGGCGAACACCGGGCGCATGAACATGCTGGTCTGGTAGACGAAGCGCGTCAGGCTCTCGCGGTAGGCGTCGTAGTCCTGGATGGGGCGCGTGGCCACGCCGGAGGCCTCGGCGGCCCGGGCCACGGCGGGGGCGATGCGCAGGATCAGCCGCACGTCGAACGGCGTGGGGATGAGGTAGTCGGGGCCGAAGGAGAGTTCCTTGCCCGCGTAGGCGGCGGCCACCTCGTCGCTCATCTCGGCCTTGGCGAGGTCGGCGATCTCGCGCACGCAGGCGAGCTTCATCGCCTCGGTGATCTTCGTGGCGCCGCAATCGAGCGCGCCGCGGAAGATGTAGGGGAAGCACAGCACGTTGTTCACCTGGTTCGGATAGTCCGAACGGCCGGTGGCGATGATGCAGTCGGGGCGGATGGCCTTGGCGAGTTCCGGGCGGATCTCGGGCTCGGGGTTGGCCAGCGCCAGGATGATCGGCTTGTCGGCCATGGTCTTCACCATGTCGGCCGTGAGCACGCCGGGGGCCGAGCAGCCCAGGAACACGTCGGCGCCGTTCACCACGTCGGCCAGGGTGCGCGCCTCGGTCTTCTGGGCGTAGCGGGCCTTGGATTCGTCCAGCGGGCCGCGGCCGTCGTAGATCACGCCCTTGGAGTCCACCACGTAGATGTTCTCGCGCTTCACGCCCAGGCCGACCATCACGTCCAGGCAGGCGATGGCGGCGGCGCCGGCGCCGGACACGGCCACCTTCACGGCGCCGATGTCCTTGCCGACCAGCTCCAGGCCGTTGAGCAGCGCGGCGCTGGAGATGATGGCCGTGCCGTGCTGGTCGTCATGGAACACCGGGATGTTCATGCGCTTGGAGAGCTCGCGCTCGATGTAGAAGCACTCGGGCGCCTTGATGTCCTCGAGGTTGATGCCGCCGAGCGTGGGCTCCAGGCTGGCGATGATCTCTACGAGCTTGTCCGGATCGCGCTCGGCCAGTTCGATGTCGAACACGTCGACGCCGGCGAACTTCTTGAACAGGCAGCCCTTGCCCTCCATCACCGGCTTGCCGGCCAGCGGGCCGATGTCGCCCAGGCCCAGCACGGCGGTGCCGTTGGTGATCACGCCCACGAGGTTGCCGCGCGAGGTGTATTCGGCGGCGAGCGACGGATCGGCCTGGATGTCCAGGCACGGATAGGCCACGCCGGGCGAATAGGCCAGCGACAGGTCGCGCTGGTTCGACAGCGGCTTGGTCGGCGTGACGGAGATCTTGCCGCGGCCGGGGTTGCGGTGGTATTCGAGCGCGGCTTCGCGCAGGGCCGCTTCCGCGGCGGAGAGGGGCTGGGTCATACGGGTTTTCCGGAAAAGGGGCGCAATTGCAGTGCCAGTCGAAGCTTAACCGCCGTGCCCGCGGAAAGCAGCCTCTGCCCATGCCATGTGTGCATGGGGACGAACGCCCCGCGCCGGGTGCGGAGCGGGGTGGGTGCGGGCGGGGCCGGGCTCAGTGCGCGTCGGCCTGCCGGGCGGCGTCCACGGCCGCGGAGGTGTCGCGGCTGGCGCCATTGAAGAAAACGTTCAGGAGCACGGCAGTGATCGAGGCCAGCAGAATACCGGATTCGATCAGCGGATGGATGGCGTGCGGCATCCACTGGCGGAAGTTGGGCGCCACCAGCGGCACCATGCCCACGCCGATGGAGACGGCCACGATTATCGCGTTGAAGCGGTTGGTCTTGAAATCCACCGCCCCCAGGATGCGGATGCCGGTGGCCGCCACCATGCCGAACATCACCAGCCCCGCGCCGCCCAGCACCACGGTGGGCAGGGATTCGACCAGCGCCGCCATCTTCGGCAGCAGCCCCAGCAGGACCAGGATGAGTCCGCCCGCCACGCAGACGAAGCGGCTCCTGACGCCCGTCACGGCCACCAGGCCCACGTTCTGCGAGAAGCTCGTGTAGGGAAAGGTGTTGAAGATGCCTCCGATGAGCGTGCCCAGGCCGTCGGTGCGCAGCCCGCGCGTGAGGGCCGCCTGGTCCACCTTGCGGCCGGTCATCTCGCCCAGCGCGAGGAACATGCCGGTGGATTCGATCATCACCACCACCATCACCAGCGTCATGGTGAGGATCAGCACCGGGTCGAAGATCGGCAGCGCGATCTCGAAGGGCAGCACCAGGTCGAACCACTGCGCCTTGGCCACCTTGTCGAAGTTCATCAGGCCCAGCGCCGTGGCGGCCACGCCGCCGATGCAGATGCCGAGCAGCACCGAGATGTTGGCGACGAAGCCGCGCGCGAACTTGGCGATCAGCAGGATAGAGAGCAGCACCAGGGCCGAGACGCCCACGCCCGTCAGGTCCCCGTAGCGCGGGTTGGGCACCGTGGGCACCACGGCGAGGCCCTTCGGGATCGGCGGCAGCGACGAGCCCGGCGCGCCGGCCGCGGCCTGCGCCTCGGCCAGCCATTTGACGTGGTCGGGGTTCACCACCGTGGGCGCCGTGGGGCCCGCCGGGTTGCCGAAGATCCAGTTGATGCCCACGCGCATCAGGCTGATGCCGATCACCGCGATGATCGTGCCCGTGACCACGGGCGGGAAGAAGCGCAGCATGCGGCTGACGAGCGGTGCGATCAGGATCGAGACCACGCCCGCGCCGATCACCGAACCGAAGATCAGCCCCGCGCCGGCCGGCCCGGCGGTCGTCTGCGCCATCGACACCATGGGCGCGACGGCCGCGAAGGTCACGCCCATCATCACCGGCAGCTGCACGCCGAACCAGCGCGTGGCGCCCAGCGCCTGGATCAGCGTGACCAGGCCGCAGCAGAACAGGTCCGCCGAGATGAGCTTGGCCACCAGATCGGGGGTGAGGTTGAGCGCGCGGCCGATGATGAGCGGCACCGCCACCGCGCCCGCGTACATCACCAGCACGTGCTGCAGGCCCAGGGCGGTGAGCTGGCCCGCGGGCAGGCGCTGGTCTACCGGATGGAGGTCGGACGGGCTGGAGGGCATGGCGGGAATCCCGGGCAGGGCGAAGTTGCACACATCGATGTATGGAAAAAATGTATGCAATTTGGGTGCCCACCGCACGCAGGAAAACCCGCGCGCCCATGCACCGCCGCGGTGCGCGGCACCGGCACGGGCGTGGTGCGTCAGGCCAGCAGGGCCTTGACGAGGTCGAGCTGCCGGTCGGCGCGCTCGCTGTCGAGCTCCAGGCTGGATTCGATGCGGTTCAGGTGGTCCACCATGCAGGCGACGGCGGCCTCGGCGTCGCCGCTGCGGCACACGCGCAGGAACGCGGCGTGCTCGCCGGACGAGCAGTGCGGATCGTTCGACGAGTGGTAGAGCATGGCGATCAGCGAACTGCGCGCCACCATCTCCTGGACCAGCTGCGCCAGCGTGCGGTTGCCCGCGGCCTCGGCGAGCGCGACGTGGAAGTCGCCCAGCAGCTTCTCCTGCACGCGGCCGGTGGCGGAGTTCAGCGTGGTGCGCTCGAAGCGGATGTGCTGCTCCAGCAGCTGGTATTCGGCGCGGCCCGCCTGCGCCACGAAGAGCCGCACCACTTCGCTCTCGAGGATGCGGCGCACGGCGAACACCTCGCGCGCCTCCTGCACGCTCGGGCGGCTCACGAACGAGCCCTTGTCGGGAATGGTCTCGATCAGCCGGTCCTTGGCGAGCATCACCAGGGCGGCCCGCACCTTCGTGCGGCTCACGGAATAGATGCGCCCCAGCGCCTCCTCGCGCAGCCAGGTGCCCGGCGGCAGGCGCTTCTCGACGATGGCCGTCGCCAGGTCGCGCGCGATGCCTTCGATGGAAACCTGGGCCGCTTCGGGAGCGGCGGCATCGGGGGTGCCGGCGGGTGCGGAGTCGGTCTTGGGGGAGGGGCGGGGCTTGGGAGCAGGGGCGGCGCGTGGCATGGCTGGGATTGTCGCTTCCTGCCGCCGCGCCGCTATCAGGCCCTCTTGAGCGCAGCGGGTGCGGCCTCCGGGGCGGCCGATGACGCCGCAGATGCCGCAGGCGCAGCGGAAGCCGTGGGCACGGCAGCCAGCGTGAATCCCGACAGCGCCCCGGCCATCGCCTTGGGCAGCGGCCGCGCCAGCTCGCCGTGCTTGCTCGTGGCGAGCCGCAGCGTCACCAGCGATTCGACCAGCGTGGTGGCGGCCGCCACGCCGTCGATCACCGGCACGCCCAGCACCTGGCCGATGTGCTCGCACAGGTCGGCCATGCCGGCGCAGCCCAGCACGATGGCGTCGCAGCCGTCCTCGGCCAGCGCGCGGCGGCACTCGTCGATGATGCGTTCGCGCGCGTTGGAGCCCGGCACCTCCAGCTCCAGCACGGGCAGTTCGCAGGCCCGCACGTTGGCGCAGAAGCGCTCCATGCCGTAGATCTCGGCGAGGTGCCAGGCCTGGCCCATGGTGCGGCCGAGGGTGGTGACCACGGAGAAGCGCGTGCCCACCATGCTCGCCAGGTGCATGGCGGCCTCGGCGATGCCGATCACCGGCCCCCGCGCCAGTTCCCGCGCGGCCTTCAGGCCCGGATCGCCGAAACAGGCGATCACGTAGCCGTCCACGCCGGCCGCCTCGCCGCGGGCGATCTCCTGCAGCAGGCCCGGCACGGCCAGTGCCTCGTCGTAGTGGCTCTCGATGGAGGCCGGGCCCATGGCGGGGCTCACGGCGATGACCTCGGTGCCCGGCCGCGCCACGGCGCGCGCGCAGGCCCCGATCTTCTCGGTCATGCTCCAGGTGGTGTTGGGGTTGATGATCTGGATGCGCACGTCGGTCAGTTCTTTCGGTTCAATGCGAGGTAGAAGATGAAGCCCAGGCCCATGCCCATGAACCAGGCGTAGCTCGCCGCGCCGCGCCACGACGGCACGATCACGCAGAGGATGGGGATCAGGGCGGCGGGGACCAGAGCGCCCACGGCGCGCGGGTTGTAGCCGCCGCTGTACCAGTACGCGCCGCGCGGCTCCATGGTGTAGAGCTCGTCCACCAGCACCTTCTGGCGGCGCACGAAGTAGTAGTCGGCGATCAGGATGCCGAACAGCGGGCCGATGAAGGAGCCCAGCACGTCCAGCGTGTAGTGGATGACCTGCGGGTTGTTGTAGAGGTTCCACGGCGTGATGAAGATCGAGCCGACGGCGGCGATCATGCCGCCCGTGCGCCAGCTGATGTGCTGCGGCGCCACGTTGGAGAAGTCGAACGCCGGCGACACGAAGTTCGCCACGATGTTGATGCCGATGGTGGCGATCATGAAGGTGAGCGCGCCCAGCACCACGGCGGTGGTCGAGTCGATGCGGCCCACGGTGTGCACCGGGTCGGTGATGAGTTCGCCGAACACGGGCAGCGTGGCGGCCGTGGTCACCACGGTGAGCAGCGAGAAGAACACGAAGTTGACCGGCAGGCCCCAGAAGTTGCCCTTCTTCACCGCGTCGAAGCTCTTGCCGTAACGGGAGAAGTCGCCGAAATTCAGCATCGGTCCGCTGAAGTAGCTCACCACCAGCGCGATGGCCGAGAGCATCACCGGCACCGCGTCCCAGCCCTGGAAGCGCACGCCGCCCAGGTTCAGGTCGATGTTCTTCCAGCCGGCCTTCCAGACCAGCCAGCCGCACAGGATGGCCATCACCACGTACACGCCCGGGCCGGCCCAGTCGATGAAGCGGCGGATGGCTTCCATGCCGTGCCAGAACACCAGTGCCTGCAGCACCCACATGACCATGAACGACACCCAGCCCAGCGTCGAGAGGCCCGCGAATCCGTGCTGCGCGACGTCGGCGTAAGCGTCCAGCGAGGGGTAGAAGTGCAGCGCCAGGATCATGAAGGCGCTGGAAGCCAGATAGGTCTGGATGCCGTACCACGCCACCGCGATCAGGCCGCGGATGATGGCGGGGATGTTGGCGCCCAGCACGCCGAAGGAGGCGCGGCAGATCACGGGGTAGGGCGTGCCGGTCACCTGGCTGGGCTTGGCCACCAGGTTGCAGAAGAACTGCACGATCACGATGCCGATCAAGAGCGCCGCCAGCACGTGCCAGCTGGAGAGTCCCAGCGCGAACAGGCTGCCGGCGGTGACGTAGCCGCCCACGCTGTGCACGTCCGACATCCAGAACGCGAAGATGTTGTACTGGCCCCAGGTCTGGTTCTTGAGCGGTGCCAGGTCTTCGTTGGTCAGGCGCGGGTCGTAGCCCGGCTTGATCAGGGCATTGCCCGCGTGGGGCGATGCGCCGGACGACGCCGCGGGCGCCGTGGCGATGGGCGGCGGCTCCGAGCCGGCAGCGCTGACGGGGTGGGTGGCGGACTGCATGGTGTTCTCCTCGTGGCGGGGTTCGGGCCGGCGGTGCCTGCGTCTGCAAGCGATGCATCCATGTTTGTATACAAAAAAAGGATGCAAAAAAAGGCCCATTCATGGTGCGTGGCCTGGGGCTTACCCGGATGCCGGCAGCGGTGTATGCAAGATGCGTGCGCACGCCGCGGGTGTGCGTACGGCTGCGGTGCGGGTGCGCATCCAGGTGCGGATACGGGGCCCGAAGCGCGCCACGGAGGGGAGTGCAGGAAGCCGGGGAGGCGCTGCGGCTGCACGCGGATGGTGCAGGAGCGGCCGCCGCGCTGGCGCACGGGGGGGGTGCGCTGCGGGCGGAGGGAGAGGCGTGAAAAAGGGGAGGGCGCGGCCGCGCAGTGCGGCCCCGCGCCCCCGGGTCAGCGCGGCAGCGCCACCAGATGGCCCGCCGGCGCGGAACCGCCGTGCGCCGCGTCGTCGAGCGTGAAGCCCGCCACGGTGCGCGAGAGGTGGTGGGCCTGGTCGTTGAGCACGCCGGAGGCCGCCGTCGATTCCTCGACCAGCGCGGCGTTCTGCTGCGTGGCGCGGTCCATCTCGGCCACGGCCTGGTTGATCTGGCCGATGCCCGCGCTCTGCTCGGCCATCGAGCCGTTGATCTCGCCGATGATCTGGGTGACGCGCTGGATGCCGTCCACGATCTCGCCCATCGTCTCGCCCGCGGCGCGCACGCGCTGGGTGCCCGTGACCACGCTCGCTCCCGAGGCGTCGATCAGGGTCTTGATCTCCTTGGCCGCTTCGGCGCTGCGCTGCGCGAGGCTGCGCACCTCGCCGGCCACCACCGCGAAGCCGCGGCCCTGCTCGCCCGCGCGGGCCGCCTCCACCGCGGCGTTCAGCGCCAGGATGTTGGTCTGGAAGGCGATGGAATCGATCACCCCGATGATCTCGCCGATCTTCGACGATGCGCCGGAGATCTCGTCCATGGTGCTCACCGCGCTGGCCACCACCTCGCCGCCCTTCAGGGCCGAGGCGCTCGCCGCATTGGCCAGGCGCGTGGCCTGGGCCGCGGCGTCGGCCGATTGCTTGACGGTCACGGTGAGCTGCGACAGCGAGGCCGAGGTCTCCTGCAGCGCACTGGCCGAACCTTCGGTGCGGTTGGAAAGGTCCTGGTTGCCGGCGCGGATCTCGTCGGTGGCGGTCTTCATCGACTCCACGCCGTGGCGCACGTCCTTGAGCACGGTGCCGATCTGCTCCACGAAAGCGTTGAACGAGGACGCGATCTGCGCCACCTCGTCGCGGCCCGAGACGGGCAGGCGCTGGGTCAGGTCGCCGCCGCCGGAGCCGATGCGGTCCATCGCGTCGCGCACCTGCGACAGGCGGCGGAAGGACGTGGCCGTGAGCAGCGCCGCGACACCGGCCGCGGCCAGCGCCAGCAGCACGATCGCGATGGCCAGGGTGTGCAGCACGCTGCGCAGGCCGGCCGTGGCCTCCGCCTTGTCCAGCGCGACGACGAGCGTCCAGTCCGTGCCCTGCACGGGGCGGCCCTTCAGCAGCTTGGCGGCGCCGCCCATCTCCACCTCGACCGGCTTGTCGGCCGTGGCGAGCGACGCCATGGTGGCGGGGGTGAGCAGCGGGGAGATCTCGGTGACGGGCTTGAGCGCCAGCTTGGCATCGGCATGGGCCAGCACCTGCCCGTCGCTGTTCACCACGAACCCGAAGCTGCCCGGCGTGGGCCGGATGGCGGAGACCACGTCGCGCACGCCGTCGAGCGGAACCGCACCGCTCAGCACGCCCTCGAGCTTGCCGGCGCGCAGCATGGGCGCCACGAACGCCACGTAGGGCACACCGGTGGTGGAGTCGCCGTAGGGCTTGGTGACGGCCAGCTTGCCGGCCTGCACCGCGGTCTTGTACCAGGGCCGCGCGGTGGGGTCGTAGCCCGCCGGGGTGGTGGTGGTGGAGAAGAAGGTCTTGTCCTCCCAGCCCACGGTGGTGATCGGGAAGCCGTTGGCCTTGCCCATCAGGGCCACGTAGCGCTGCGGATCGCCCATCTCCACGGCCGCGGCGGTCGCCTCCACGGCCCGGGCCTTGGCGGCGACCCACTGGTCGACGGCCATGGCATTGCCCGCCGTCACCGCATTCAGGTCCTGCTCGATGGTCTCGAAGGTGCTGGAGCGGGTGATGCTGTACGTGGCGGCCCCGGTGACCGCCAGGGCGCATACCATGGTGGCGGTGCTGATGAAGAGAATTTTGGAGCGCAGTGTAGGGAGCATGTCAAACCTTCTTGCAAAGAAGCGTTTGGATTACACCCCAGTATGTTTCTTTCGTTTACGCAAATATCCAAAGTGTTGCGTACGTGCCGCTCGGCAGTAAGCAGTTTGCAGGCAACGGGCTCATGTCAGCGGAGGGACATCCTTGCCGTCGAGCACGGCATGCGCGCGGCTGCGGTCGATGTCCCCCTCCCATGCGGCGATCGCCACCGTGGCCACGCAGTTGCCCACGAGGTTGCCCAGCGCCCGCGCGATGCCCATGAACCAGTCCACCGACAGCACCAGCACCAGGCCGATCGCGGGAATGGCCGGGATGGCGTGCAGCGTGGCCGCCAGCACCACGATGGCCGACCCCGGCACGCCGTGCGCACCCTTGGAGGTCACGAGCGAGATCGCGAGGATGGTCAGCAGGTCGGCCATGCTGATCGGCGTGTTGGTCGCCTGCGCGATGAACACGGCCGCGAGCGTGATGTAGATCGAGAAGGCGTCCAGGTTGAACGAGTAGCCGGTGGGGATCACCAGGCCCACGGTGGAGTCGCGCACGCCCATGTGCTTGAGCTTGGCCATGATCTGCGGCAGCACGCTGTCGGACGAGGTGGTGGCGAACACCACGGCCAGTTCCTCGCGCAGGTAGCGCAGCAGCTTGAACAGGCTGAAGCCCGAGAAGCGCATGATGAGACCGAGCACCACCACCACGAACAGCGCCACGGCCAGGTAGAACAGCCCCACCAGCATGCCGAGCTGCTTGAGCGAGCCGACCCCGTACTTGCCCACGGTGAAGGCGATGGCGCCCAGCACGCCGAGGGGCGCGAGCTGGATGATGAGGCCCATGGCGCGGAACAGCACCACCGAGAAATCCTCGATGAGCCCCGCCACGCGGGCCCCGCGCTCGCCCACCAGCGCCAGCGCGCAGCCGAAGATGATCGAGAACAGCAGCACCTGCAGCACGTCGCCCGAAGAGAAGGCGCTCACGGCCGTGGTGGGAATGAGCTTGAGGGCGAAATCGCTGAAGCCGCCGCCCGAGAGCTTGTTCGCGTTGTCGGTGTAGGCGCTCAGCGCCGAGGCGTCCAGCCCGCGCGGGTCCACGTTCATGCCCACGCCGGGCTCGAACACGAACGCCAGCACCAGGCCGAGCGCCAGCGCGACGGTGGTGACCACCTCGAAGTAGATCAGCGACTTGATGCCCACCCGGCCCACCCGCTTCAGATCGCCCGTGCCGGCGATGCCGTGCACCACCACGCAGAACACCACCAGCGGGATCAGCATCTTGATGAGCTTGATGAAGCCGTCGCCCAGCGGCTTGAGCTGCACCGCCCAGTGCGGCGCGAACAGGCCCAGCAGAACGCCAGCCACGAGCGCAAGGACCACGCGGCCGAAAAGGGTGCGGAAGAGAAAGTGCATGAGGGTTCCTGGAAGGGGCGCATCGTCAACTTGTGCGCCGAACTTGCATACAAAAAATGTAGACAGGAAACGGTCGAGCCCGCTGGGGGTAATCCCGGGTTGCGTGTCGCGCGGGCGAAAAAAAAGCCGGGCGGGTGCCCGGCTGAGGTGTATCGGTCGCGCAGCGCGCCGCGCGTCAATCCGCCAGCAAATCGTGCAGCGCCCGCGCAATCACCTTGGTCGCGCGGCGCAGGTCCTCCAGTTCCACGCGTTCGTCCGCGCGCTTGGCGTGCGAATCCAGCACCGTGCGCGGGCCCGCGCCGTAGATCACGCCGGGGATGCCGCGCTCCACGTAGAGCCGCACGTCGGTGTAGAGCGGCGTGCCCACCGCGGGCGGGCGTTCACCGAACACTTCTTCCGCGTGGCGCTGGATCGCGTCCACCAGCGGGCGGTTGCCTTCCAGCGGCGTCATCGCGTTGGCGAGCAGCAGGCGGCGCACTTCCACGCGGATGCCCTCCATTCCGGCGGCGGCTTCGTCGATCACGCGGCGGATCGCGGCTTCCACTTCCACGGGGTTCTCTTCCGGGATCATGCGGCGGTCGAGCTTGAAGACCACCTTGCCGGGCACGACGTTGGTGTTGGTGCCGCCTTCGATGCGGCCCACGTTGAGGTAGGGGTGCTTGATGCCCTCGACCTTGGACGTGACCTGCCGGTAGAGCGTGTTCTGCTGGTAGAGGGCGTTCAGGATGCGCACGGCGCCCTGCAGCGCATCGACGCCCGTGTGCGGCACGGCGGCATGGGCCATCTTGCCGTGCACGGTCACTTCCATCTGCAGGCAGCCGTTGTGGGCCGTCACCACCTCGTAGCTGAAGCCGGCGGCGATCATCAGGTCGGGCTTCGTCAGGCCCTGTGCGAGCAGCCAGCCGGGGCCGAGTTCGCCCCCGAATTCCTCGTCGTAGGTGAAGTGCAGTTCCACCGCGCCTTGCGCGGGCGGGGCGACGGCCTCCAGTGCGCGCACCGCGAAGGTGAACGAGGCGAAGTCGCTCTTGCTCACGGCCGTGGCGCGGCCGTACATCTTTCCGTCCACGATCTCGGCGCCGTAGGGGTCGTGCGTCCAGCCTTCGCCGGGCGGAACCACGTCGCCGTGCGCGTTGAGCGCGATGGTCCTGCCGCCGCCGCCATAGGGGCGGCGCACGATCAGGTTGGTGACCGATTCCATGCCGTAGGCCCGCACCTCGCTCTCGGGCACGGCGTGCTTCTCCGCCGCATAGCCGAAGCCCTGCAGCAGCTCCGCGGTGCGTTCGGCATGCGGGGCATTGTTGCCGGGCGGCGTGTCGGTGGGCACGCGCACGAGGGCCTGCAGGAACTGCACCTCCTCGTCGAAGTGCTGGTCGATCCAGGCGTCGATGTGGGCGTAGGTGCTGTGGCTGCTCATGGGTTGTTTTCTTGGGCGAGTTGGTTCAGGAGGTGGGAGAAGGCATCGATGGCGAGCTGCATGTCGTCGCTCGTGGTGCTCTCCAGCGGGTTGTGGCTGATGCCGCCGTTCTGGCCGCGCACGAACAGCATGGCCTGGGGCATGATCTCGTGCAGTTTCATCGCGTCGTGCCCCGCGCCGCTGGGCATGCGGAAGACCGGCAGGCCCGCGGCCTCGACGGCGGCCTCCCAGCGCCGCTGCCAGCCGGCATCGCTCGGGGCGGCCGACACGAGCATGGCGCGTTCGGCGGTGAAGCGCAGCCCGCGGCGCTGGGCGATCGCGGCCAGTTCGGCCAGCACGTCCGCCACCAGCGCGTCGCGCTGCGGGTCGGTGGGCGCGCGCAGGTCCAGGCTGAACGCGCAGCGGCCGGGCACCACGTTGATGGAGCCGCCGGGCACGTTCAGTTGGCCGATGGTGCCCACCGAGTCCCCGTCCTGCGCGGCGCGGCGCTCCACGTAGAGCGCGAGTTCGGCCACGCCGCTGGCCGCGTCGCGGCGGCGGTCCATCGGCGTCGTGCCCGCGTGGCTCGCCACCCCCAGCATTTCGCACACGTAGCGCGCGCTGCCGTTGATCGAGGTGACCACGCCCAGCGGCAGGCCGAGTTCGTTGAGCACCGGGCCCTGCTCGATGTGCACCTCCACGAAGCCCAGGTAGCCGGCCGGATCGCGCCGCAGCTTCGGGATGTCGTCGATGCACAGGCCGGCCTGCTGCATGGCCTCGCGCATGGCGATGCCGTCGGCGTCGCGCTGGTCGAGCCACTCGGGGCGGAAATCGCCGATCAGCGCGCCGGAGCCGAGGAAGGTGGCCTTGTAGCGCTGGCCTTCCTCTTCGGCGAAGCCCACCACCTCGATGCCGAACGGCAGGCGGCGGCCCGCGCGGTGCAGCTCGCGCACGCAGGCCATGGGGATGAAGATGCCCAGGCGCCCGTCGTACTTGCCGCCGTTGCGCACGGTGTCGTAGTGGCTGCCGGTCATGAGCCATTTCTGGCGCTCGGGATCGGCCCCGTGGTAGCGCCCGACCACGTTGCCCACGGCGTCCACCTCGACTTCATCGAAGCCGCAGTCGCGCATCCAGTGGCTGATGCGCTGCGCGCAGGCGCGGTGCGCGTCGGTGAGGTAGGTGACGGTGAGCTGGCCTTGTTCGGCGAAGCCCGGGTCGCTGTGCTGCGCGAGTTTCTCCTGCCAGTCCCAGACGTCGTTGCCGAGGGTGGGCTCCACCCCGAACTTGTCGTTCAGGCGGATTTCCGCGATGCGGTGGATGTTGCGCAGCGCCTCGTCGAATTCGGCGTCGGGATGGTTCACGAGGCGGCGCGCGAAGGTCTCGATGATCTCCTGGCGCGGCAGCCCCGTGCCGCGCGGGCCGCGCACGGCCAGGATGAAGGGGAAGCCGAAGCGCGCGTTGTAGTCGGCGTTCAGCTGCTGCAGGCGGTCGAATTCCTCGGGCGTGCAGTGCGTGAGGCCGGCGCGCGACTGCTCACCGGTCGATTCGGCCGTGAGCGTGCGCGCCACCATGGCCTTGCCGGCAAGCTCCGGGTGGGCGCGGATGAGCGCGAGCTGCGCATCGCGCGGGGCGGCGGCGAGTACGCGCACCATGGCGTGCTTCAGCTGCGCGAGCGAGCGGAACGGGCGTTCGGCGAGCGCGCCTTCGGCGATCCAGGGCGAGTGCTCGTAGAGGCCGTCCAGCATTTGCAATGCGTCGGCCGCGGGCGCGGCGTTGAGCTGGTCGAGGGTCATCAGGGTCATGGCGTCACCTTCGGGCAGGGATGGGTCGCGGCCCAGTGGCGCGCGAGGTCGATGCGGCGGCACACCCAGACGTGCTCGTGCCGCTGGATGTGGTCGAGGAAGCGCTGCAGCGCCGTGATGCGGCCGGGGCGGCCCAGCAGGCGGCAGTGCATGCCGATGCTCATCATCTTGGGCCGGTCGTCGCCGGCCGGATCGCCTTCGGCGTAGAGCGCATCGAAGGTGTCCTTCATGTACTGGAAGAACGGGTCGGCGTGCGAGTAGCCCTGCGGCAGCGCGAAGCGCATGTCGTTGCAGTCGAGCGTGTAGGGCACGATGAGCTGCGTGGCGTCGGTGCCGTCGGTCTTCTTCACCTTCATCCAGAACGGCAGGTCGTCGCCGTAGTAGTCGCTGTCGTAGGCGAAGCCGCCGTAGTCGGCCACGAGGCGGCGGGTGTTGGGGCTGTCGCGGCCGGTGTACCAGCCCAGCGGCCGGCTGCCGGTGAGCCGGGTGAGGATGTCCATGGCCTCGGCCATGTGGGCGCGCTCCACGTCCTCGGGCACGTTCTGGTAGTGGATCCACTTCAGGCCGTGGCAGGCGATGTCGTGGCCCAGTTCGCCGAAGGCGGCGGCCACGTCGGGATGGCGCTGCAGCGCGGAGGCCACGCCGAACACGGTGAGCGGCAGGCCGCGGCGCTCGAACTCGCGCAGCAGCCGCCAGACGCCCGCGCGCGAGCCGTATTCGTAGATGCCTTCCATGCTGATGTGGCGGTCGGGGTAGCTCGCCGGGTTGAACATCTCCGAGAGGAACTGCTCGCTGCCCGCGTCGCCGTGCAGCGTGGCGTTCTCGCCGCCTTCCTCGTAGTTCAGCACGAACTGCACGGCGATGCGCGCGCCGCCGGGCCAGCGGGCGTGGGGCGGGTTGCGGCCGTAGCCTGCGAGGTCGCGCGGGTAGGGCAGGGTGGCGTCGTAGAGCGGCGATGCGGTCATGTCGGTGGATCGGCTGGGAATGGGGGAAGGGTTCAGGACAGCGCGCGGGAGAGTTCGTTGGGCGGGTGCGCGCGGTCGAAGGCCAGGCTGGCCTCCACGTGGCGCAGGTGCTCGTCCATGAGGCGCACGGCCAGGTCGGCATCGCGGGCGGCCAGCGCCTTGACGATGTGGCCATGCTCCTCGTGCGAATGGGCGGCCTCGGCGGCGCTCTGGTACATGAGGGTGATGAGGGCGCAGCGCGAGATCAGCTCGCCCAGCAATTGCGCGAGCACCTCGTTGCCCATGAGTTCGGCCATGCGCACATGGAAGTCGCCCAGCAGTTCGGTGCGGCCCGGCACGTCGGCCTGCTCCACCGCCTGCTGCTCGCGCGCCACGTGCTCGCGCAGGGCGCGGATGCGCGCGGGCGTCACCTCGCGCACGAAGGCGCGCGTCATCTCGGCCTCGAGCATGCGGCGCACGGCGAAGACCTGCCGGGCCTCTTCGGCCGACGGTGCCGCCACGAAGGCGCCGCGCGCGGGCTCCAGCGTGACGAGCCGGTTCTGCGACAACTGGAAGAGCGCCTGCCGCACCAGCGTGCGCGACACGCCGAAATGGTCGGCGAGCTTCTGCTCGGCCAGCTTGGCGCCGGGCTGCAGCCGGTGCTCCACGATGGCTTTGGTCAGGCTCGCGACGATGGCGCTGGTGGTGGAAGTCTCCATCGGGCCATGATAGCCGCCGTGGCCTGATTTTGTATGCAGTTTTTGTGCACCATGGTGGGGATGGGCATCGGGGCATACCCGCACCGGGCCGGTGCGCGCAGCGGACGCCTTGCGTCAGAATCCGCGCATGACCTCCACCCGCACGCCGTCCGCCGCCGCCATTTCCTCGCCGGTGCCCGATCCCGCCGCCGACCCTGCGCGCTTCCTGCGCCACCTCTACGACGTGGCGGTGCGTGCGGCCCTGCCCTCGGTGCGCATGGCGGCGCGCCTGCCCGCGCCGCCCAGGGGCCGCACGGTGGTGCTGGGCGCGGGCAAGGCGGGGGCGTCGATGGTGCATGCGCTGGAGGCGCTGTGGCCGGCCGCGGCGCCGCTCTCCGGACTCGTCGTCACGCGCTATGGCCACGTGCCGCCGCGGCCCGAGGGAACGCCCGCGCGCGTAGAGGTCGTGGAGGCCGCGCACCCGGTGCCGGACGCGGCGGGCGAGGCGGCGGCGCGGCGCATGCTGGAACTGGTGCAGGGGCTGAGCGCCGACGATCTCGTGCTCTGCCTGATCTCCGGCGGCGGCTCTGCGCTGCTCACGCTGCCGGCCGAAGGCCTGTCTCTGGAGGACAAGCAGCGCATCAACCGCGCCCTGCTGGAGAGCGGCGCGGGCATCGCGGACATGAACTGCGTGCGCAAGCACCTCTCGCGCATCAAGGGCGGGCGGCTGGCCGCGGCCTGCGCACCCGCGCGCGTGGTGACGCTCGCGATCAGTGACGTGCCGGGCGACGATCCGGCCGTGATCGCCAGCGGCCCGACCGTGCCCGACGCGACGACCTGCGCCGATGCGCTGCGCATCCTGGACCGCCACGGCATCGGCCTGCCGCCGGTCGTGCGCGCGGCGCTGGCGGCCGGTGCGCTGGAGACGCCCAAGCCCGAGCCGGGCCAGGCGCCGGAAGTCCACCTGATCGCCACGCCGCGGCAGTCGCTGGAGGCGGCGGCCGCGGCGGCACGGTCCGCGGGCCTGGCGGTGCACCTGCTGTCGGACGAGATGGAGGGCGAATCGCGCGAGGTGGGTGCCGTGCATGCCGCGCTCGCCCGCTCGGTGGCGCGGCACGGCGCTCCGTTCGCGCGGCCCTGCGTCATCCTCTCGGGCGGCGAGACCACGGTGACCGTGCGGGAGCGCGCGCCGGGCGCGGTGCGCGGGCGGGGCGGGCGGGCCGGGGAGTTCTGCCTGGGACTGGCACGCGCGCTGCGGGGCCAGGAGGGCGTCTGGGCGCTGGCCGCCGATACCGACGGCATCGACGGCCTGGAGGACAACGCGGGCGCGCGGGTGGCGCCGGACACGCTCACCCGCGCGGCGGCGGCGGGCCTGCGCGTGGACGAGCACCTGGCGCGCAACGACGCCTACGGTTTTTTCGAGGCGCTCGGCGACCTGGTCGTCACCGGGCCGACGCACACGAACGTGAACGACTTCCGCGCGCTGCTGGTGCTGTAGCAGGAGTTGCTCGGAGCGCATGGAGGCGCCCGACAGAATGTCTCCGGTCCGCGGCCCTATGCGAGGGGATCGACGACGAATGCCGGCAGTGGCACCTGGGCCCGCAGGCTGCGCCGGTAGCAGTCGGCCACGTCCAGTGCTTCGGCGATCGTCACATGCATGTCGATGTAGCGGTAGGTGCCCAGCCGGCCGAGGAAGGTGACGCCGCGTTCATCGCGGGCCCGCTCCACGTAGTGCGCCAGCAGTGCTTTTTCCGCCACGAGCCGGATGGGGTAGTACGGCGTGTCGTCCGGCTCGCAGAAGCGGCTGTATTCTTTGAAGGTCACCGTTTTCGAGTGCTGTTCCCAGGGAGCGAAGTGCTTGTGCTCCGAGATGCGCGTCCAGGGCACGGACGCATCGCAGTAGTTGATGACCGCGTTGCCCTGGTGGTCGCCCTCGTGGTCCTCGCGCTTGAAATCCAGCGTGCGGTAGCCCAATCGGCCCGCGTCGTGGCCGAACCACGCGTCGATCGGCCCGCTGCAGAAAACGTGGTCGTAGTCCGCCGCCTGCGACCGCTCGAAATGCGTGCCCAGGTGGACTTCCACGTTCGGCAGGTCGAGCAGGTTCTCGACGATGGCGGTGTAACCGTCGCGGGGAATGCCCTGGAACCTGCTGTTGTAGTAGTTGTCGTCGTAGTTGAAGCGCACCGGCAGTCGCTTCAGGATGCTGGCGGGCAGCGCCGAGGGCGGCATGCCCCACTGCTTGGTGGTGTAGCCCTCGAAAAAGGCCTCGTAGAGCTTGCGGCCCATCAGCGCCAGGGCCTGCTCCTCGAAGTTGGCGGGTGCGTGCTCCGTCTTTTCGCCGACATCATCGAAGAACGCCGCCGCCTCCGCGGGGGAGAAGGTGTTGCCGGTGAATTGGTTGATCGTCAGCAGGTTGAGCGGCAGCGAGAACACGCGGCCGCCGGTGATCGCCTTGACGCGGTTGACGAAGGGCATGAACTCGCCGAATTTGCGAATGTAGTCCCACACCCGCTCGTCGCTCGTGTGGAAGATGTGCGGGCCGTAGGTGTGGAGCATCACGCCGCTGGCCGCGTCGCGGGCGGTGTGGCAGTTGCCGGCAACGTGCGGCCGCGTGTCGAAGACATCGACGCGGTGGCCCGCGCGGCCCAGCTCCTGGGCGAGCACCGCGCCGGAGAAGCCGGCGCCTGCGATGGCGATATGGGTCATGGGGTGGGATCCGGGATGGGGCGGGCCTGCATGCAGCCGTTTCAGGCCGTGGGAACCGCGGCCGGCTTCGTCGCGGCGGCCGCCGTGAAGGCCGGCAGCCACTGCGGCCTCGCCGGCCGGGCGGACGTGGGACCGTCGAAGCGTTCGAGCAGGACATGCATCGCGCCCGATGTGAGATCCCACGACGTGGCGGCCACCACGGCGGCGGCCGCGGCCTGAAACGCCGCCTGTTCCTGCGGCGAGCGCGCCAGTACGCTTTCGCAGGCTGCCACGAATTCATCGGCCGACGCGGCGATCGGCACCACGGCGGCGTACTGCTGCGCCACGTCCCGCACCGCGGTGCTGACGACCGCCTTGCCTGCGGCCAGGTACTCCAGGGTCTTGGTCGGGCTGATGAAGCGCGTGGAGGCGTTCAATGCGAACGGCATCAGGCACACGTCCCAGCCCGCGAGGAACGCCGGCAGTTCGTCGTAGCGCCGCTGGCCCATCCAATGCAGGTTGGCTCGGCGCGGCAGCCTGTCCGGATCCAGCTTGGCCACGGGGCCCACCATCACGATCTGCCACTGCGGATGCGCGTCCGCCAGGGCCGCCACCAGCGCGAGATCGAGCCGCTCGTCGATCACGCCGTAGTAACCCAGGCGCGGGCCGGCGAGAACCGCCTGGTCGGGATGGTCCGCGACACCGCGCCGGCCGAAATGCGCGTGGTCCACGCTGCTCGGGAAGCAGTGCACGTGCGGATGCCTGGCGCGCTTGGATTCGTAGAGGCTCCGCCCTCCGGTGAACACGAGGTCCACCATGCCGAACAGCGCGTCTTCGCGGGCGATCAGGGCTGGCGGGGCGAAATCGAAGGCCGAGAGTTCGTCCATGCAGTCGTAGACGCTGCCGCGCGGAGCCAGCCCCCGCGCCAGGGGAAGGGCCATGGGGGTGTAGAACCAGAGAAGGTACTCATCGATGCCCCGATCGACCAGGTGCCGGGCGAGCATGGCGCGCATGCCGTCGATGTGCTCGTCGGCGAAACCGGTGGCGCGGCCCGGCACGTGCATGCGCAGCACTTCCACCCCGGCGCACGGGCTGTAGCGTTCGAGCCGGAGGCGGTCCGCGCCGGGCACGGGCTCCTCCACGAAAAGCACCGCGCGACCGGCGGCCAGGCGGGACATCAGCTGCTGTGGGCGTTGGTAGACGAAGTCCCAGCGCAGGTGGGAGAAGACGATGAGAGGGGTCATGGGGTTGTCCGTTGGAGAGGCGGTGAAAGGAGGAGAGGGGGCGTCGAGCGCCTTCAGCCAGTGCCGCAATCGCTCGGCGTAGGGAAGGCAGAGGGAGCGCGTGCTGTCGCCGGCGTCGGCACCGGGAACGTTCCACAACCCGCTGTGGTGCCAGTGGTGCGCGTCCTGCCAGTCCGGCCGGTCGATGAGCGGATACAGGCACAGTCCCGCGATCGAAATGCCGCGCGACCGGCAGTCGGCGACCTGCGCCGCCATCTCGTCGAGCCAGGCCCCGCGGCCTTCTCCGACGTGCCCTGTTTCCGAAATGCACAACGGCCTGCCGTACCGGCGCCACAGCGTGCCGGCCAGCTCGCGGAAGGGGCGCCTGCGGCGGTCCTGCAGGTGCCAGTGCAGCCGTGCCTGGGAACCGTGCTCCCATTGGTTGTTGTGGTAATAGTTGATGCCGACCAGATCGAGGTAGCGCGGCGCACCGCCCAGTTCGGGCGACGCGCGGCCGCAGAGCATGTCCCAGGCCTCGAACTGGCTGGCGGTTTCCCGTGCGGCGGCCTCGCTCTCGGCGGGGCCGGCGCCGAGCGGCGGCTCGACGTGGATGGCCGGGTCGGTATGGACGATGCGCGCGCCGGGCGCGACGGACCAGAGCGCATCGATGCCGCGCAGTGCCGCTCCCACCAGGACCCGCTTGAGTTCGGGGCCGCGTTCGGGAGCGGGTGGCCGACAGCAGTGGATCAGCTCGGTGCTGGTGGCGGCCCAGGCGAGGAAGGAGATTTCGTTGATGGGCTGATAGACGGGGGGCGGACCTTCGACGTCCGCGATCAGTTCGGCGACCCGCGTGCAGTGCCAGGAAAACGCATCGATGAACTGCCCGGGACGGGCCAGGGGATCCAGCCGGTCCGGCCAGCCGTAGTGCATCAGGCTCCACACCACCTGCACCCCGTGGGACGCCGCCGCGCGCGCCTGGGCCTGCAGCGACAGCATCGCTGCCGCGCCGCCGGCTTCGAAAATCCGCCATCCGATACTTTCACGGACGACGTGCAGGCCCAGGCGTTTCGCTGCCGCGTAGTCTTCCGCAAAGCGCACCGCATGTCCGTTGCGCATGTTCGGGTCCAGCGGCTGTCCATGGCCGTTGACGTGGTCGGCACCTTCGAAGCCGCCCATCCAGAAGCCGAGAAAGGGGCGCGCATCGTGGCCGGGCCCAGTGCCTGAGCGCCCATGTCCTGCGGCAGGAGACATGGTGCAGCGCCCGGTGCGCTCAGCGATCGGCGGCCTCTTCGATGGAGGCGGCCTGGCCCAGCAAGCCGAGCCGCTCGTCCGTTGCTTTCTCTTCGGCCAGCGTGGCCTGGAGCAGCGGCACCGCGTGGTCGTAGCCTAGCTTGGTCGCCAGCAGCACGAGGGTGGTGTAACTGGCGATCTCGTAATGCTCCGCCCGCTGGCCCGCGCCGATCAGCGCGGCGTCGAGCACGGGACCCTTGGCGATCCCATCGATCAGGTCGTTGCCTTCCTCGACCAGGCCTTCCATGGCCGCGCACTTGACGCGCTTGAGCTTGAGACCGGCAACCGCCACGAGTTCGTCAATGCGTTCGACCTGGCCTCGTGTCTCCTCCAGGTGGTCCAGGAAGGCCTGCGAGAGTTCTTCGGACGTGGCGGCACGCGCCATTTTCGGCAGCGAGCGGGTCATCTGCTTTTCCGCGCTGTAGGTGTCCGAGAGTTCGTGGATGAACAGGTCTGCGACGGTTTTGATGGCCATGGTGTTTTCCATAAAGTGAAAACCATGGTGCGCCTGGCCGCATGTCGATGCCGTGGGACAGCACGCCGCATACAGATGGGCGCAGCGGGCCGGTGCGCCAGCCCCGCTGGCAGGCTGGCGCGGAAATGCTCCGGTTCCTCCCCGCCCCCCGATGCGGCCCATGGACCGACGGCGGGTGGTGCGGCCCCGCTTCAGTACCCCAGCGTGAGCCCGTCCGGATTGCGCGGATCGGAATAGCCGAACAGCACGCCGTCCTTGAACTGGATGGTCTGCGTGCGGCCCATGGAGGGTTTGAGGGCCAGGTCGTGACCACGCGACTTCAAAATGGCCAGCGTGTCGGGCGACAGGCCGTTCTCGATGCGCAGCTCGTCCGGCGTCCACTGGTGGTGGATGCGCGGTGCCGCGGCGGCCTCGGCGGGGTTCATGCCGAAGTCGATCACGTTGACCACGGTCTGCAGCACCGTGGTGATGATGCGCGCGCCGCCGGGGCTGCCCGTGACCAGCACCGGCTTGCCGTCCTTCAGCACCAGCGTCGGCGTCATCGACGAGAGCGGCCGCTTGCCGCCGGCGACCGCATTCGCGTCGCCGCCCACGAGGCCGTAGGCATTGGCCACGCCCGGCTTGGCGGCGAAATCGTCCATCTCGTTGTTGAGCAGGATGCCGGTGCCCTTGGCGACGATGCCGCTGCCGAAGTTGGTGTTGAGCGTATACGTCACGGCCACGGCGTTGCCGGCCTTGTCCACCACCGAGAAATGCGTGGTTTGGTCGCTCTCGTAGGGCTGGGGCTGGCCGGGCTTGATGTCCCTGGCCGGGCGTGCCCTGTTCGGGTCGATGGTCTTCGCGAGCGAGGCGGCGTACGCCTTGGAGGTGAGGCCCTTGAGCGGGATCTTCACGAAGTCCGGGTCGCCCAGGTATTCGGAGCGGTCGGCGTAGGCGAGCTTCATGCTCTCGGCCATCATGTGCAGCGTCTGCGCGCTGCCCGCGCCCCACTGGGCGAGCGGCATCGGCTCGAGCATGTTGAGGATCTGCACGAGGTGCGCGCCGCCGGACGACGGCGGGGGCATGGTCACCACTTCGTAGCCGCGGTAGGTGCCGCGCACGGGCGTGCGTTCCACGACCTCGTAGTCGCGCAGGTCCTGCAGCGTGAGCGCGCCGGGGTAGGGCGCCATCTCGGCGGCGATGCGGCGCGCGATCGGGCCCTGGTAGAAGGCCTTCGCGCCCTGCTGCGCGATGAGGCGCATGGACTGGGCCAGGTCCTTCTGCACCAGCCGGTCGCCGATCTTCAGCGGCGCGTCGCCGCGCCAGAAGATCTGCCGGGTGGCGGGCCAGCGGCCCATGGTGTCGCGCTCCTGCGCGAGCGTCTTGGCGAGCGTGAGGCTCACGGGGAAGCCCTTGTCGGCCAGCGCGATCGCGGGTGCGATCACCTTCGAGAGCGGCATCGTGCCCCAGGACTTGAGCGCATGCTCCAGGCCCGCCACGGTGCCGGGCACGCCCACGGCATAGTGCGTGTGCAGCGATTTGCCGTCGATCACGTCGCCCTTGTCGTCCAGGTACATGTCGCGGCTCGCCTTGCGCGGCGCGACCTCGCGGAAGTCGAGCGCCACGCTCTTGCCGCTCTTCGCGTCGTACACCATCATGAAGCCGCCGCCGCCCAGGTTGCCGGCGTTGGGCAGCACCACCGCCAGCGCGAAACCCACGCCCACGGCCGCGTCGATCGCGTTGCCACCCGCGCGCAGGATGTCCAGCCCCACCTTCGATGCCAGTTCCTGCTCGGTGGCCACCATGCCGCTGCGCGCGACGACCGGGTGGAACACGTCCATGTCCATGTCGTAGGCGCGGCCGGCGGCGCGCGCGGCGGGCGTCTGCGCGGGCGCGCTGTTCGCGTCGGGCGCGGCCGCGGCCGGCTCGGAGCCGCCGGGCAGGTTGGCGCAACCCGTGATCGACAGCAGCGCGAGCACGGAACTTCCGGCCAGCAGCCAGGGACGTTGGAGGCGGAGAGATGACATCGGCTGGAGCCCTTCCCTTCTTGTCGTTGATGTGTGCCGGAGCGTGGAATGCCGGCGGAGCGGCGGACAGTGTAGAACGGGTGTCCGCTCCGGCACGTCACGGTTCGTTACGGCGGGGCGCCGCCGTGCATACACTGCCGCATGGCGCGCGCCGGTGCAGTGGGCACCGGCCGGCGCGCCGGCTTTTCCCATCCATTCCCCTCACGGACCGACAGGAGATACGCCCCATGGGCCTCAGCACGCACGTTCTCGACACCATGCACGGATGCCCCGCCGCGGGCATGGCCGTGGCGCTCTACGCGACGGAGGGCGGGCAGGCCCGGCTGCTGCAGTCGCTGGTGCTCAACCACGACGGCCGCACCGATGCGCCGCTCTTCGACAACGCGAGCCTGCGCACCGGCACCTACCGCCTCACGTTCGACGTGGGCGCGTATTTCCGTGCGCGCGGCGTGGCGCTGCCCGAGCCGAATTTCCTGGACCGGGTGAGCCTGGACTTCGGCGTCGCCCATGCCGACCAGCACTACCACGTGCCGCTGCTGGTCAGCCCGTGGAGCTATTCGACCTACCGTGGCTCCTGACGCACGGCAGCGGCGGCATCCGGGTCGGGCGCCGGAACGGGCTTCAGAGCTGGCCTTCGGTGAGCGTGTCGAGCTGGAAGCGGCCCGACTTGTCCCAGAGCCAGGTGTCGGTGTAGGTGACGCGGCCCATGCGCGTGGGCACGGGGTAGGGCGCGGCCGCGCGCACGGTGCGCTCGATCTCCGCGATGACTTCAGGCGCATGGCGCGGCGCGCGCATCCAGTGCAGGCGGGTGACCTGGCCGCTGCGGTCGATATCGACCTGCAGCGTGCCGATGGCGTACAGCATGGGCGGCAGCTTGCCCGGGTAGATGCGCGACTGGTTCAGCCCGTAGAGGTGGGTGGCCGCATCCTGGCGGTAGGCGCGCGGGTCCGCCGCGGCCGACGGGCGTGCGGAACCCCGCGCCGCCGGCTCGGGGCCGGCCACGCCCGCGACCGGGCTGGCCGGCGCGGCCGTCTCTCCGGGCGCGGTGGCCGGCTCGGGGCCCGACTTGCAGGCGGCGAGGAGCGAGGCCACGGCGGCCATCAGGCCGGCCAGGAGCCAGTGGCGGCCGCCGCGCGGCGTGCCGTGGGAAGGGGTGGGCGAAGGCTTCATCGGTGGGTCGTGGCTGGAGGCGGGGGCAGGGAACCGGCATGCGCGCGCGCCGGAGGGCTGCCCGGGCAACGCGGGGGCGCGCCATGGCGTTGACGCAGGCCCTGAACGCCTTGCTCCAGGGCCTTGCCGGGCGGCCCGCCTGCGTAGTGGAGGTGGAGTCTACCCAAGGCTCGGTGCCGCGCGAGCGCGGCGCCTGGATGGCCGTGTTCGAAGACGGGCCACCGCTGGGCACGATCGGCGGCGGGCGGCTGGAATGGGATGCGATCCGCGAGGCGCGGGCCCGCCTGGCGGCCTGGGCGCATCCCGTGGCGCAGGCCGGTCCCGGGATGGCGGCCGAGTCCGCCCTGCGGTTCGCGCTCGGCCCGAGCCTGGGGCAGTGCTGCGGCGGGGTGGTGCACCTGCGCTTCACCTGCGCGGGGCCGCAGGACCGGGCGGCGCTCGCCCGGCGCCTGGCGCCCGCGCGCGTGCCGGTGGCGCTGTTCGGAGCCGGGCACGTGGGGCATGCGCTGGCGCGGGTGCTGGCGCCGCTGCCGTTCGAACTCACCTGGA
Source organism: Acidovorax sp. PRC11 (assembly GCF_031844105.1). Taxonomy (NCBI): domain Bacteria; kingdom Pseudomonadati; phylum Pseudomonadota; class Betaproteobacteria; order Burkholderiales; family Comamonadaceae; genus Acidovorax; species Acidovorax sp. PRC11. The sequence goes on from NZ_JAUZUQ010000013.1 coordinate 73,538, forward strand.
TCGACAGCCGCGACGGCGTGTTCCCCGCGGACGCGGAGGCCGGCGGCGTGCACTGCGAGCATTCAGAGCCGGTGCATGCGGCCGTGCCCGGCCTGGCGCCCGGATCGCGCGTGCTCATCATGAGTTTCAGCCATGCGGAAGACCTCGACGTGGTGGCTGCCTGCCTCGCGCGGCAGCGCGCGCGGGCCGACCTGCCGTTCGTCGGGCTCATCGGCAGCCGCACCAAGTGGGCGACGTTCTCGCACCGGCTGGAGGCCCGGGGGTTCGGGCCGCAGGAACTGGCCCACGTCACCTGCCCGATCGGCCTGCCGGGCATCGCGGGCAAGGAGCCGGAGGTGATCGCCGTATCCGTGGCCGCGCAGCTGCTGGCCACCCTGCCGGCCCCGTCCGGAATGTGAGGGGCCGCGCGTGACGGGGCCGCGGCAGGCCCGCGCCTGGCGGTGTGGCATCCGCGCCCGTTGCGGGCCCGCCCCGTTCCGGCGGGAACGGAACCTGCATACACTCGGGCCACAGGTCGCAGCGGTGCAAGGCGATGCCGCCCTTCCGCCCTTTGGCGGGGGCGCATCCAGCGCGGCCTTCCCGCTGCTCAGAGCGCCCGCCGTGGTGAGCAGGTTGCCGCGCGGCTTCTCCCCCAAAGGAACGGGCCGCGCGCGAAGTTGAGAGCCACCATGGAAAGCTACCTTCTCGACTGGGCCAACCTGCTGCTGCGCTGGGTCCACGTCATCACCGCCATCGCCTGGGTCGGGTCGTCGTTCTATTTCGTCTTCCTCGATTCCAGCCTCACCCCGCCGGTCGATGAGGACCTCAAGCGGCAGGGCGTGAGCGGCGAACTCTGGGCCGTGCACGGCGGCGGCTTCTACCATCCGGTGAAGTTCGCGGGCGCGCCGCCGCAGTTGCCGAAGCACCTGCACTGGTTCTTCTGGGAGAGCTACAGCACCTGGATCAGCGGCTTCGCGCTGTTCACGGTGTCCTACCTCTGGAGCGCCAGCACGTACCTGATCGACAAGTCGCGCATGGACTGGGCGCCGGCCACCGCCGTCATGGTCGCGCTGGCCTTCCTGGCCGTGTTCTGGCTGCTGTACGACGCCATCTGCCGCATCTTCGGGCAGCGCAGGAACGGCGACGCGATCGTCGGTGCGCTGGTGTTCGTGCTGGTGTGCGCGGCCTCGTGGCTGGCCTGCCACTGGTTCGCGGGCCGCGCGGCCTTCCTGCTGGTGGGCGCGATGATCGCCACCTCGATGAGCGCCAACGTGTTCTTCTGGATCATTCCGGGCCAGCGCAAGGTCATCGCGCAGATGAAGGCCGGCCAGCCGGTGGACCCGATCCACGGCAAGCGCGGCAAGCAGCGCAGCGTGCACAACACCTACTTCACGCTGCCGGTGCTGTTCTGCATGCTGTCCAACCACTACAGCTTCACCTGGAGCCATCCGCAGAACTGGCTGATCCTGATCCTGATGATGTTCGCGGGCGCGTCCATCCGCCAGTTCTTCGTGATGCGCCACGGCTGGAAGCTCGGACGCAACGCGCATCCGCTGCCCTACGCGCTGGTGGGCTGCGCGGTGATCGTGGGCACCATCGTCGGGCTGCGGCTGGCGCAGCCGCCGGCGGCTGCGGGCGCGCCGGCCGCCGGCGCGGCAGGGCCCGTGGACTATGCCCAGCTGCAGCCGGTGCTCGCGCAGCGCTGCTACATGTGCCATGGCGAGCAGGTGCAGATGAAGAACCTGCGGCTGGATTCCGCCGCGTCGGTGGCGCAGCATGCGCAGGCCCTCTACCAGCAGGCGGTGGTGCAGAAGCTCATGCCCATGAACAACGCCACCGGCATGACGGACGCCGAGCGCGACCTCGTGCGGCGCTGGTTCGAAGGGGGTGCGTCCACGCGGTGACGCGGTGACGCAGCGCACGGGCCGCGTGCCGTCAGTGCGGTTGTGCGGCGGCCTGCGGATCGGCGGGAGACCGTGCCGGCAGCCAGGGCCGGAGGCTGTCCTGCGGCGGGGTGGGCGCCGGCGCATGCGTGGGCGGAGCGGCGGACGCCCGGGGCGCGGGCTCCGCGGTGCGCCAGGCCAGGCCGCTGGTGCAGCCCTTGGCGTCGTGCTTGGCCAGGGCCGCGGCGTTGGCGACCTCCTCGGCATGGCGCATGCTGCCGGGCACCACGCGCGCGGCGCCGATCGACAGCGTCGTGCAGGGGAAGAAGCGCTTCACTCCGTGCCGGTCTTCCGCCCAGATGCCGCCGGCCTCCCGCGCCGCGTCGTCGAACAGGGCGCGCGCCTCGCCCGCGAATTCCTGCACGATGCGCTCGCAGCGCTGCAGCCAGTCGCCGCTCTGGAACAGCAGCATGAAATCGTCGCCGCCCACGTGGCCGACGAAATCGCGCTGCGCGTCGCAGTGCGACACGGCCAGGCGCGCCACGAGCCGGATCATCTGGTCGCCGCGCCAGTAGCCGTAGTAGTCGTTGAAGGGCTTGAAGTGGTTCAGGTCGGCGTAGCAGGCGACGAACTCGGTGCCGCTGTCGATGAGCCGCTGCATGTGCAGGCTGATCGGGATATTGCCCGGCAGGAAGGTGAGGGGGTTCGCGTGGCGCGCCGCCTCGATGCGCGCCTCGGTTACGCTGCGCACCAGCTGCTCGCCGGTGCCCAGGCCCACGTAGCGGCCGTTGTCGGTGGCGATGAAGCCGTCGTTCAGGTAGCGCTGGTCCTGCGAAGTCAGGATGCCGACGAGCTGGTCCACGTCGCAGTCGAGCTCGACCACGCGCGGCGCATGGTTGGCGAAGGCCGCGCAGGGCTTGCGGCCGTGCACCTCGCGGAAGTAGAGCGTCGCGTAGTGGTTCATGAACTGCTGGCGGTTGATGAGCGCCACGGGCCGCGCGCCGTCGAGCACCGGCAGCGCATGCAGTTCGGGGTGGGCCTTGAAGAAGGCGGCCACGGTGTCGTTGCTGGTGTCTGCCGTGGCCGTGGGCGCATGCACCACCAGGAGGTTGCGCAGGATGCCGGGGCGGGCGTGCTGGCCGCGGTGGGGCAGCACCGCCACGCGGCGGTCGCGCAGCACCTCCTGCGCCGCCGTTTCGATGTGGTCGCGCGGTGCCGGGGCCGGCCGCCCGAGCAGGTAGCCCTGGCCGTAGGGAATGTCGAGGTCGCGCAGTGCGCGCAGGTCGTCCCGCGTCTCGATGCCCTCGGCGATCAGCGTGGTGCCGAACACGTCGGCGATGCCCTTGATGGCCTGCAGCATCTGCAGGTTCTCGGGATGGGCGCTGATGTCGCGCACGAAGTACTTGTCGATCTTGACGAAGTCGGGCCGCGCCTCGGACCACAGCCGCAGGCTGGAGCGGCCGTCGCCGAAGTCGTCGAGCGCGATGCGGGCGCCGCAGGCATGCACCTGCTTGAGGGCCTCGCGCAGCAGGGCCATGTCGGTCACGCGCTCGTGCTCGGTGATCTCGAGCACGACGTGTTCGGTGCTGACGCCGGTGGCGCGCACGGCGGCCCACACGGATGCGCTGGCGCACAGCGCCACGCCGCGCACCAGCGCGTCCGCGCTGATGTTGACGAACAGCCGGCCGTGCGCACCCAGGTCGCCCCACTGCTGCAGCGCCACGGCGACGCACAGCAGCTCGAAATCCTGCAGCAGGCCCTCCTGCAGCGCGGTCTGCAGCAGCCGGTCGGGCGTGTGCAGCGGCGTGCCCTTCGGGCCGCGGATCAGTGCCTCGTGCGCATAGACATGGCCTTCGCCCAGGTCGGCGAGCGGCTGGAAGACGCAGTGCAGGCCACCCTCGCGCATCAGCCGGGCGAGCGGCCCCGTACCGCCGCGCGCGGCAGGCGACAGCGCGGCCAGCACCGCTTCCTGCACGGTACCGGGAGTGGCGGCGGGCGTTGTTACAGTCATACGCAGTCACGGGGAGATTAACCATCCCCGATGACGGGGCCGTGACACGGCCGTGCGTTGCGCGGCCCCGGCCTGGAAGTCAGTGCCCGGGCGGCGGATCGCAGCGGATGTCCGCGTAGGCCACGGCGTATTTCACCAGCGCGGCCTGCCCGTCGATGCGTAACTTGCGGCGCAGGTGCAGGCGGTGCGTCTCCACCGTCCGCACCGAGGTGCCCATGCGTTCGGCGATGTCGCGGTTGGAGCGGCCTTCCGCCAGCAGGCGCAGCACGGCGGCCTCGCGCGGCGTGAGCGAGCGGGCGGAGGGCTGGACGGGCGGCCCTGCGTCCAGCAGGGCGCGCACCGCATCGCTGAAATGGCTGCCGCCGGCGTGCACGGCCTCGATCGCCTGCACGAGCTGCCCCGCGGGCGCGTCCTTGAGCACGTAGCCGCGCACGCCCAGGCCGACGGCGCGCTGCACGTATTCGGCATCCTGGTGCATCGACAGCACCACCACGCGCACCAGCGGGAAGCGCTCGCGGAACACGGCCGCCAGCTGGATGCCGCTGCCGTCGGGCATGCGGATGTCGGTGAGCACGAGGTCCGGCGCCACGCTGTCGGCGAGCGCCACGGCCTCCTGCATGCTGCCCGCCTCGGCGGCGACGCGGATGTGCGGCGTGGCCTCCAGCCGCATGCGCACGCCGTCGCGCACGAGCGGGTGGTCGTCCACCAGCAGGACGCGGATGGTGGCCGGGCTCTCGGCGGCGCTCATGCGGGCACCTGCGATGGGTCCAAGCCCGGGTGGCCTTCGATCGTTGCATCACCGCGCCGGTCGAGCACCGCCAGGATGCGCGTGCCCCCGCGGCCGGAGGTGATGGCGAAGCGGCCGCCGAGCCCCTCGATGCGCTCGCGCATGTTGCGCAGGCCGATGCCGCCCTGGCCGTCGCGCTGCACGCGCTGCATGTCGAAACCCCGCCCGTCGTCGCGCACCGACAGGCTCACGCGCCAGCGCGTGAACCGCAGCGCCACCTCCACCTGCGAGGCGCCGGCATGCATGCGCGCGTTGGTGAGCGCCTCCTGCGCGATGCGGAAGAGCGCCGTGCCGTGGCTGGTGGGCAGCGGGCCGGCGGGGCCGCGCAGCACGAAGCGCACGTCGAACGCGCCCTGTTCCTTCACTTCCTGCACCATCAGTGCGAGCGCGGGCGCCAGGCCGAGGTCGTCGAGCAGCGCCGGCCGCAACCCGTGCGAGACGCGGCGGATCTCCAGGAGCGCATCGTTCAGCCGCGCCAGGCCCTGGTCCAGCATCTCGCGCGGAACCGGGGCCGCGCGGCCCGTCCACTGCACCTGCGCCGTCTCCAGCAGGAACTTGGAGGACACGAGCACCTGCACCACGCCGTCGTGCAGCTCCCGGGCCACGCGCACCCGCTCTTCCTCCTGCGAGCGCACCACGCGCTGCGCCAGCCGGCGCAGCTTGGCGCTGGCCACGCGGTGGTCGCTCAGGTTGAGCGCGAGGCCTGCCAGGCCGATGAGCACGATGCACAGCGCGGCGATCGCGCAGATGCGCCGCTGCGTGCCGCCGATGTTCTCCTGCGCGGCGCGGTCGATGTGGCGCAGCGTTTCCTGCACGTCGTCGAGGTAGAGCCCGGTGCCGATCACCCATTCCCATCCGGGCATCGTCGTGACGTAGGTGAGCTTGGGCACGGTGAGCCGCGACGACGGCTTCTGCCACGCGTAGCGCACCATGCCGCCGCCCTCGCGCGCCCGCGCGAGGATGAGGTTGGCGGGCGCCTCGCTGCGCGGATCGCCCGGATCGCAGAGGTCCACGCCCGACAGGCCCATGTGCCGCGCGTCCAGCAGCACGTTGCCTTCGCGGTCGTAGACGAAGAAGTAGCCGTCCTTGCCGAACTGCATGCGCGCGAGCAGGGCCAGGGCCTGCCGCTGGCGTTCCGCGGCATCGGCTTCTTCGGCGGCGATGCGCGCGAGGGCGCTCTGCGCGAGCTGCACGTACTGGCGCAGCTCGGTCTCCTTGCTGTGCAGGTACGCGGCCTCCACCAGTTCGCGCTCCTGCTGCGCGAGCTTCAGGGTCTGGTGGCGGGCGGTGACGGCCACGGAGCCGAGCGCCAGGAGGATCGGCAGGGTGGACAGCAGCAGGAGCTTCAGCCGCAATTGCATGGGGATTTTCTCTCGGAGTGGGGCGACTATCCGCCGCGCATGCTGGAAGTCAATCGGGTTATGTCCAGGGCGGGCGAGGTTTTCCGTGGGGCGGTGACAAGGTGTTAATGCGGTCGAGCTGATGAATATCCTTTCCGGTGCTGTCCATGCGAACGAATGGTTACGAAGACGGTTGGGGGAGCAATAATGGGGTTAACCGCACCGCCCTGGTGATATTCATACCTGCATCGGTGCGGATGGGGGCCTGCAGCCGGAGTTCGTGCCCGCCGCCGGTGCATCTTCCGAAGCCCGGCAGGGCGCATGTGGTCTCGCTGTGCGGTCCGCAACCCCTCTGCAGGATGCATGCCGGAACCCCGTCTGCGTAGTACTGCGCAGGCCGGTCTGCGTAGTGCTGCGTAAGGGAAAAATGTGCTGTCGCCTGGCGTAAGGCGGGCACAGAATGCGTTCGCGCTTTCCATTTTTCCGGTGATATTCGATCGCGTGGCGGAGATTATCGGAAGGAAGGCCGAGGCGGTATGGTGTAGCGCCGGGACGGCCTGCAGGGCAGGGCGGCCGGATATTCCATGCCATGGTTCGCGTCATTCAATCGAAGGAACGTCATGGATATTCGGTATCCCCTCGCCAGGGGCCTGGCGGCATGCACCGCCCTGGCGGCGGCGGCACTGCTGGCGGGCTGCGCCGCGCCCGCCCAGCGGCAGGTGCTGTCCACCACGCAGATCTATCCCGCGATCGGCCCGTACTCGCAGATGGTGGCGCACGGCAACACGATCTACTTCTCCGGCGTGCTGCCCCTGAACGCCGCCGGCAACGCGGTGCAGGGCACCACCATCGAGGAGCAGACCCGCGCCGTGCTCGACTTCATCGGCGCCAAGCTGCGCTCCCAGGGGCTGTCGTACGACGACGTGCTCTCCACCACGGTCTACATGAAGGACCTGGGCGAGTTCGTCGCCATGAACAAGGTGTACGGCGAGTATTTCCGCAGCGCGGCGCCCGCGCGCGCCACGGTGGAAGTCGCGCGGCTGCCGCGCGACGTGAAGATCGAGATCGCCGCCATCGTCGGGCGCCGCTGAAAGCGCCCGGCCCGTTCCCCCTTCCCAGGAGCATTCCCATGATCGAAACCTCTCCCCTGGCGGCCGCTGGCGCTGCCCGCGATGTCCTCGTGCAGCCCGAGGCCGCCGGCCTGGCGCGCTGGAGCGCCAAGCGCCGCGATTTTCTGCGCATGATGGGCTACGGCGCGGGCGCCGCCACGCTGGGGCCGCTGGTCGCCGCCTGCGGCAGCAGCGGCGCGCAGACCGCCGCCGAGGCGCTGCGCGCGCAGCTCGTGCGCGACGAGGCGTTCTGGAGCGGCGTGCAGGACATGTTCGTCCTCAAGCCCGAGAAGACCTACATGAACATCGGCACCGGCGGCTCCATGCCCAAGCTGGTGCTCGACGTCTTCGACGGCGAGAACCGCAAGAAGGCCGCCGACTCGGGCAGCGGCTACGGCAACCTGCTCGACCTGCGCAAGCAGGTGGCCCCGGGCTTCGGCGTGGATGCGGACGAACTGGCGTTTTCCGCCAACACGTCCTCGGGCATGTGCCATGCCATCCTCGGCATCGACTGGCAGCGCGGCGACGTGGTCGTCACCACCAACCACGAGCACGGCGGCGGCGACACGCCGCTCAAGATCGCCACCGACCGCTACGGCATCGAGGTCTCGCGCATCGAGATGCCCGTGGGCAACAACCAGACCGCGGCCACCTACGTGAACCTGTTCGACGAGCGCATCCGCGCGCTCAAGGCCCAGGGCAAGCGGGTGCGCGCGATGATGTGGTCGTCGCCCACCTACAAGACCGGCACCATGCTGCCGATCGCCGACCTGATGGGCGTGGTGAAGGCGCACGAGCTCATCAGCATCGTGGACGGTGCGCACCTGCCGGGCATGATGGCCTACAACTACGCCGAGCTGGGCATGGATTTCATGTCCGGCGCCGGCCACAAGTGGCAGTGCGGCCCGGGCTCCACCGGCATCCTGATCGTGCGCAACAAGATGCGTGCCTCCAACCCGCTGCCGCTGCCCAAGTGGTATCCGGTCCACACCAGCTCCTACGCCGCGAAGGACCGCACCACCAACGGCACCGAGACCTACGACATCGCCGCCACCATCACGAGCTGCGGCAGCCTGCACACGCCCATGTTCATGGCGCTCGCGCAGGCCTGCGCGCAGTGGGACGGCATCGGGCGCAAGAAGATCGAGACCTACGACCTCACGCTCTCGTCCTACCTCAAGGAGAAGATCGCCGAGCGCTGGGGCGTCGATGCGCTGTACTCGCCCAAGGACGATCCGAAGCTGCTGTCCGCGCTCACGTCCTTCAATCCGTTCCCCAACAAGGCCGACGTGATGAACGCGCAGAAGTCCACCGCCTTCGTCGCGCGCATGCTGAGCGACTATCCGCAGGGCTTCGTGGTCCGCAACGCGGACTTCCCCGTCATCGGCGCGCCGTCCAACCACTACGGCATCCGCGTCTCCACCCACCTCTGGCACGACGCGCGCGACATCGATCTGCTGGTCGATGCGATGTGGGAGCTGTCGCGCAAGATCTGATGCGGGCGCCGCCCGTGCCTGTGGCGGCCGGGCCATGAAAAAAAGAGCGCGGGAATCGCTTCCCGCGCTCTTTCACCTTGGAGACTGCCGCAGGGATCAGAACCGGTGGCGGATGCCCAGGCCGATGCTGTTGCCCGTGCTGCGCGAAGTGATGCGGTCGTTCATCAGCATCGCGTAGACATCCGTGCGCTTGGAGAGGAAGTGGTCGTAGCCCAGCGTGAAGGTCTTGCGGTCGATGTCGGTCTGGGTCATCTCGGTCTTCACCCACTCGACCAGCACCTTGCCGGACGGGCCGACCGGCACGGAGGCGCCGATCTGCATCGTCTTGGCCTTGTTGTCGGTGTTGTCCGCCTTGGCCTCGCCGTAGCTCAGGAAGGGCTTGACCACGCCGAAGTCGTAGGCGCCCAGCAGCATCCAGTCCTTCTTGGTGGTGCCGAGGTATGCGCCCTGGCCCGGGTTGGCGATCTGGTCGCGCTCGTAGAAGCCGGTCAGCGTCAGCGGTCCGCCGAAGTAGAAGAAGTTCGCGCCCACGTTCTTGCGGCCGTTGTTGCCCGCCTGCTCGCCGAACTGGTACTGGATGTTGGCGGAGAAGCCGCCGAACTTCGGCGTGCTGTAGACGATCTGGTTGCTCCAGCCCGTGTCGGCCGGCGTCGTCGCGGCCCAGCCCGTGCCGTTGAAGAGGGGCACGTTCATGTGCAGGATCAGCGGCGAGAACGTGAACGAGTCGCCCAGCGGATTGCCCACCACCGACGGGAGGAAGTTGGGCGACATCCAGCGGCCCAGCAGCACGGAGCCGAAGTCGCCCGACAGGCTCACGTTGGCATCGCGCGAGAAGAAGGTGTCGCCCGTGAAGCGGCCCTGCGTGCCGGTGTCGACCTGCAGGAACGAGGTCAGCTGGAAGCTGGCCTTCAGGCCGCCGCCCAGGTCTTCCGTGCCCTTGAAACCGAACCACGAGGTGGTCAGGCCGCCGCTGTTGACCACCGAGCGGCGGTCCGCGTCACCGGCCATCTTCATGGAGCCCACGTAGGCGTCCGACAGGCCCGTCAGCTGGACCGAGCTCTGGGCGTGTGCACCGGCGGCGCACAGCAGCGCGGCGCTCAGGGCGATCAGGTTTTTTTTCATAGGATTCCCGTCCACAACGACAAACACATACAAAAGAAGGGGGAGGACCCCGGCGCGGCCTGGAATTCCGCCCTCGGGGAGAAAATGTAACCAGCAATTACCGTGCCGGTTCAACCGCGTGTGGAATGCGTTGCGCGGTGCGGCAAGAATGCGACACGGCCGTGCAGGGGCGCGCAGCGCTGCGCAGGCGGCACCCGTTTGACTTCGCTCAACACGCCGCAAGCGCGGGCGCGCCACAGTGCGCACCATGTTCCCGATCCCTTCCACCGATCCCTCCGTGCCGTGCGAAGTCGTCGCCGCCGGCCAGCTGCTGCGCCAGCGCCGCCAGCAGTCCGCCTCGGTGCTGCACCTCGACAGCGGCCGCGTGGTGTTCGGCGTGCGCGAGGAAGGACAGCTGCGGCACCAGCTCGGTGCGGTGGAGGGGCCCTTCTGGCTCGATGCCGCATCGGCCCTGCTCGGCCAGCCCTGCCCGGTCGACATGGTGGCGGATTCGCGCGTGCAGCTGCGCCGCGTGCCGCTGGCGGCTTTCCAGCAAGAGGTAGCGCTGCTGCCGGACACCGTGCGGCGGCTGGTGCGCGACATGGCGGCCGGCTACCTGCAGCAGACCGAGCTCGCCGTGAGCCGGCTCGCGCAGGATGCGGAATCCCGGTGCGCCCAGTGGCTGCTGCGCCATGCCGAGCCCGGCGACGGCGGCGCGCTGCGCGTGACCCTGAGCCAGCGCAAACGCCTCATCGCGGCGCAGCTCGGCATCGCGCCCGAGACCTTCTCGCGCGTGCTGCGCCACCTGCGCGAGCACGGCCTCATCGCCGGCACGGGCAACGTGCTGGTGCTGCCACAGCCCGGCGAACTGCGGATGGTCGCCGGGGGCTGACGCGCCGGCCGCGGGGGTGCGGCCCGCCGTGGGCGCGGGTCACGTGACTGCCGGGCCGGGAAGCGTTTGCCGTCGGCGTTGCAATCCGGATTCACCCCCAGCGCGCTCCCCGGGTTCTACCCAACTCCCGGCGCAGGGTGGCTGCGTATAGTGGACCGGGACGCCCCCTGGCAACTGCCGCGGGACGACCCGCCCTGCAGCATGCCCCGCGACACCCCGACCTCCCGCCCCGCATGCGCACTCTCCCGGGAGCGCGCATGACCCGCCCGACGGCCGCACCGGTGGCCGCGCGCATGCGCCTGCGCCCTTTCGCGACGGTGCACGATGGGCGGGAAGGCGGCTGGCACATGCCCGGGCCGCTGGTGCTGCGCATCATCGCGGCGGCGGTGGTGGCCGTGCTGCTGGCCGGGGGGCTCGGTGCCTGGCTGGTGGCCCGCTCCGCGCAGCACGCGGCGCTGGAGCGGCTCATGGAGCGCCAGGCCGACGAGGTCGAGGCCGTGGCGCTGCTGCTGTCCAGCAAGATCGAGCAGAACCAGCGCGTGCTGGCCACGCTGGCGGAAAGCATTCCGGCCGCGCTGCTGGAGTCGCCCGGCGCGCTCGACGTGGTGCTGCGGCAGGGCCTGCCCGCCGCGCGCTTTTTCGACGCGCTGCAGATCGCCCGGCGCGACGGCAGCCTGAGCCTGCAGTGGCAGAACGGCCGCCTGCATGAAGGCGCGCAGCTGGACCCGGCCGAGCGCGACCAACTGCGGCGCACGCTGCTGGAAGGCAAACCGCTCGTGTCCGGCGTGATCGGCAGCACGCCGGCGGACGGCCGCATCATGTTCAGCCTGCCGCTGCGCACCGCGGAGGAGGGGGCCGTGGTGCAGGGAGCTCTCGCGGGCACGCTGCGGCTGCAGTCGCAGGGTTTGCTGCCGCCGTCGGCTGCGCTGCCGGCGCGCGCCGATTCGAAACTGGTCGTCTTCACGCGCGACGGCACCATCCTCGCGCACCCGGACGCCTCCCGCGTGTTCGGCCGGGTGGGCGACGAGGACGGCCTGGCCCCGGTCTACGAGAAGGCGCTGCAGGCCGGCCAGGCGGCGGTGGCGGGCCGGGGGTTTTCTGAGGCCGTGGGCGGCCACGTGGTGAGCGTGGCCGGCATGCCGCTGCCGCAGTGGCTGGTGGCGCGCGTGAGCGACGGCGCGGCCTCCGGGCTGGATCCGGTGGCGGGATGGCGCCAGTGGGGGCTGGGGCGCGCGGCCCTGGTCACGGCCTGCGCGGCGCTGCTGGCCGCGCTGGCCATCGCCTGGTTCGCGCAGCCGCTGGCCCGCGTCTGCCGCCGCGCGTCCCACGCGGGCGGCGCCGATCTCTCCGGCGACGCGCCCTGGCCGCGCGGCGCCGGCGAGGTGGATGCGATCGGCCAAGCCTGCCGCGCGCTGCTGCAGGACTGCCGCACGGCGCGGCAGGAAGCCGGCGTGCTGCAGGACCGGTTCCAGGCCGTGCTCGACCATGCGCCCGCGGGCATCGTCATCACCCGCGCCGGCACGCTGGAAGTGGTGGGCATGGAGGCCTGCCGTCTCCTGGGCTACGAGCCGCACGAACTGCAGGGCCAGCCCGCGCGGCGGCTCTACGTGAGCGATGCGGCGTATGCGGAACTCGGCCGGCGCGTGCGTGCCGAATTCGCCGCCCATGGCGCCTTCGACGGCGACGTGTGCTTCCTGCGCAAGGACGGCAGTGTCGTGTGGGCGCGCGTGCTGGGCCGCGCGGTGCGCGACGGCGCGACGGCGGAGGCGAGCGGCACCGTCTGGATGCTGGAAGACCTGACCGCCGCGCGCGAGGCCCGGCGCCAGCGGGACTGGCCGGCGGGGCACGACCCGCTCACCCAGCTGGCCAACCGCGAGGCCTTCCGGCAGCGGCTCTACGCGCTGCTCACCGACCACGCGCAGCGGCCCGTTCTGGTGCGTGCGCCGCACCAGGATGGTGCTGGCGCAGGGGGGCATGCCAGCGGGCCGGCCGGGGCGCAGGAGGAATCCGCTGCCGGTGGCGCCTTCCGCGCCGCGCAGGCGGCCGATGCTTCGGAGGAGGGCGGTGCCGGCGTGGTGCTGTTCCTCGATCTCGACCACTTCACGGTGGTGAACGCCATCGCCGGCCACGATGCCGGCGACGACGTGCTGCGCCATGTCGGCCGCCTCATCGAGAACCAGGTGCGGCACGTGGGCTGGGCCGCGCGCCTGGGCGGCGACGAGTTCGCGGTGGTGCTGCCCGGCTGTGCGCTGGCACGCGGCATGTCGATCGCGGCGCAGCTCTGCGCGGCCGTGCATGCGTGGGAGCCGGCCTATGCCGGCCGCACCTACACGCTCGGCGTGAGCATCGGCCTGGTGCCGCTGGACGGCAGCGCCTACGACGTCTCGGCCGTGCTCCATGCGGCCGACATGGCCTGTTACGAGGCCAAGCGTGCGGGCCGCAACCGGGTGGAGGTGCGCCGGCTGCGACCGGAGCCCCAGGGGGCTGCCGCCTCCGGGAGTGCCGAGGCGTATTGAACGCGCTGCCGTACGCGAGCGTGGCAAAGGGGCGAAATGCAGGCGAGAACTTCCTGCTTGGCGTGATCCGGATGGCATGTCCATAGCCATCGTGGAAACATTCTGTTCCTCGGAACACGGGCGGTCCCGGCATAGGCAATGGCGCTTACGTCGGCCATAGTGCGTGCCGTACGCAGGGCACCTGTCCCAGTGCTTGCAGCGAGCCGGCAGCAGCGCTGCCGCGGCGTGCATCACAGGGAGGAATCAAAAGAATGTCGCTTGCGTACTGGTTTCAGGAGCAGCCTGCAGAGCCCGTCGAGGAAGGATGTATCCAGCATGGACCTGGGAAAGGGTTGCCCAAACTGATTTTCAGAGTCTGGATGCTTCCAGGGCCGTCGTGAAAAAAATCGCGACCGTGGACCGGGTGCGAAGAAAAATCATCCTGATACAGCCTTCGGACAAGGCTCTGTATCTGTCCGACCTGCGAGAAAGAGGCGTTCCGGGGTACGTTTACATTTTTGCCCACGCACGGTCGAACAGCCTCCAAGGGGTAACGCGGCAGGACATCGTCGTGGATCTCATCCGCCGCAGCGGAATATGGCATGGGCAGCCCATCATGATCGATGCATGCAATGCTGGTGCTGAGCCTGAGGGTATTGCGAGTTCCCTTGCATTGGCCCTGCGTACATTCGTCACCGCCCGACCACCACCACTTGGAACTATGCCATGGGCGGCTCGGCGATTGGTCAGGGTGCTTTCGAGAAACTGCCGGGCGTACTCGCTGGACTGCCTTTCCCGGATCTGTTCCGTCCCGGGCGCTGGCGTACCTGGGGGCCGGATGGGAAGCCGATTGCCAGCACTCGGACCTCTCCGCGTGACGGGGGCGAACTCGTCAAAGGTCCGCTGGCAGATGTGTTGATGAAAAAACCATGAAGATATTCCGCTGGTGGAGAAAGTCCTCCCTGGCTACCAAACTGCTCCTGGCCTTGTTCCTGCTGGCAGGCGCCTGGACGGCCTGGTGGTGGGCCGACAGCGCGCATTGTGATCGCCAGGATGAATTTACCTTGCGTGGCATTTGCCTGATCCAGATCCGTAACAGTGCCGAGCAGGGCCAGGTGCCCGCCCAGTGGATCTACGGCAATTACCTCGAAGGGGAAGACCGGAAGCAGGAGGGGAACGGCTGGCAGCTTCGCGCCATGCACGGCGCCAGGAAAGGGGTTGAACTACACGACAACATGATCGGCTACTGCGACCGCATCTCCGGCTTCGAGGCGCGCACGGTCGAAGCCATCGTGCAGCGCGTGGCGGCGGACAGCCCCGATGCCCATCTGCGGCTGCTGCAGCTCTACACATACCAGCGCTGTAGTGCTTTCGACCTGGACAAGGCCGCAGCGCAGATTCCGCTGCTCACGCAGTGCGCGCATCTTTCCCTGGAGCAATACCTTCGGGTGGCGCAGGAAGCCGGCCGCCCTGTCGATCCCGCCACGCGGCAGGCCATCCGGGCGAATCTTGCGCTGTGCGCCCGAGAGGTGGCCGATCCGCCGCCCATCGCCAATACCGTCCAGGAATTCATGCCCGTACGCCAGAGCGACCTGGATGCGCTGTCACGCCAGCTGGAAGCGCTGGACCGCTGAGGTGGCCTGATGGCAAGGCTGTCGTGGTGGCACCGGTGCAGCTGCGGATGGAAGTTCCTGCTCACCTTCCTGTCCGTGTTCGGCGCATGGACGGCCTGGTGGTGGATCGACAGCGCCCGCACCTGCGACCGGCAGGCGCCGGCCGCGCTGCACGGCTTCTGCCTGATGCAGGTGCGCGAGCGGGCCGGGCAGGGCGATGCCGCGGCGCAGCAGGCCTATGAGCGCTACCTCGAAGCCCACGGGGAACGCGGGCCGGACAGCGCTCAGGCCGATCGCCGGTAGCGCGCGCCTTCAATCGTCCCGTACGCCGCCGAGCGCGCGCAGCACGTTCTCGGCCGTGGCCGGCGCCAGCAGATGGACCGGCGCGTCCGCTATGCCCTCTGCGCCCTCCGCGCCCTCTGTACGTGCCGCCGCCACGGCATCGCGCAGCGCCTCGTAGACGCTCACGGCCAGCATGAAGGGCGGCTCGCCCACGGCCTTGCTGCCGCCCACGTTGTCCTCGCGGTTGGCCTCGTGCCACAGCTCCACCCGGAAGTGGGCCGGGATGTCGCCCGTGGCCGGGATCTTGTAGGTGCTGGGTGCATGCGTGGCGAGCCGGCCGCGGCCGTCCCAGACGAGCTGTTCGGTGGTGAGCCAGCCCATGCCCTGCACGAAGCCGCCCTCGATCTGGCCGATGTCGATGGCGGGGTTGATGCTGCGGCCCGCGTCGTGGAGGATGTCCACGGCGAGCACGCGGCTCTCGCCGGTGAGCGTGTCGATCGCCACCTCGGTGCAGGCCGCGCCATAGGCGAAGTAGTAGAACGGCCGCCCGGTGAGCGTGGCCTTGTCGTAATGGATCTTGGGCGTGCGGTAGAAGCCGTCGCTCCAGAGCTGGATGCGGTTGGCATAGGCGGCCTGCACCACGTCGCGCCAGGCGTGCGAACGCTTCGGCGAAGTGATCCGGCCGTTCTCGAACTGCACCGCGCCCGCGCCGCAGTGGTCCAGGCCCGCCACGAAGGCCGCGAGGTTGTCGCGCACGTGGCGCGCGGCGAACTGCGCGGCGCGGCCGTTGAGATCGGTGCCGCTGGACGCCGCGGTGGCGCTCGCGTTGGGCACCTTGCTGGTGTCGCTCGCGGTGACCAGCACGCGGTCGAGCGGCACGCCCAGTTCGTCGGCCACGATCTGCGCCACCTTGGTGTGCAGGCCCTGGCCCATTTCGGTGCCGCCGTGGTTCACCTGCACACTGCCGTCGGTGTAGACATGCACCAGCGCGCCGGCCTGGTTGAACAGCGTGGCCGTGAAGCTGATGCCGAACTTCACCGGAGTGACGGCGAGGCCCCGCTTCAGGGTGGGGTGGCGCGCGTTCCAGGACGCCACCGCCGCGCGCCGCTCGCGGTACCGCGCGGTCTGCTCCAGCCGGGGTAGCAGGTCGTGCAGCACGTTGTCTTCCACGGCCATCTGGTAGTGCGTGACGTTGCGGTCTTCCAGCCCGTAGAGGTTGGCCATGCGCACGTCGAGCGGATCCAGCCTGAGCGCGCGCGCCACGTCGCCGAGGATGGTCTCGATCGCGATCACGCCCTGCGGCCCGCCGAAGCCGCGGAAGGCCGTGTGGCTTTGCAGGTTCGTCTTGCAGCGGTAGGACGCGATCTCCACGTGCTCGAGGAAGTACGCGTTGTCGCAATGGAACACCGCGCGGTCGGCCACCGGGCCGGAGAGGTCGGCCGAGAAGCCGCAGTTCACCGCCATGCGCAGCCGCAGGCCGTGGAGGCGGCCGCTATCGTCGAAGCCCACCTCCCAGTCGTAGGCGAAGGGATGGCGCTTGCCGGTGACTATGAAATCGTCGTCGCGGTCCAGCCGCAGCTTCACGGGTCGGCCCGTCTTGTGCGCGGCCACCGCGGCCCACACCGCCATGTGGCCGGCCTGCGTCTCCTTGCCGCCGAAGCCGCCGCCCATGCGGCGGCAGGTCACGGTGACGCGGTGGCTGTCGAGGCCCAAGGCATGCGCCACCCAGTGCTGCACTTCGCCCGGGTGCTGGGTGCTCGAATGCACCTGCCACTGGCCCTGCTCCTGCGGCAAAACGTAGGCGATCTGGCCTTCCAGGTAGAAATGCTCCTGGCCGCCCACTTCGAGGGTGCCCTGCAGGCGGTGGGGCGCCGCCGCCAGGGCCGCGGCCGCATCGCCGCGGCGCACGGTGACGGGCGGCAGCACGTAGCTCTCCTGCGCCAGCGCCTCGCGCACCGAGAGCACCGGCGGCAGTTCCTCGATGTCCAGCCGCACCAGCCGTGCGGCGCGTCGGGCCTGCGCCACGGTATCGGCCAGCACGAGGCCGATCACCTGGCCGGCGAACTGCACCGTGTCCTGCGCGAACACCGGCTCGTCGTGCGCGAAGGCGGCGAGCACCCGGTCGCCCGGCACGTCGGCCGCGAGCACGATGTCGCGCACGCCGGGCAGGGCGCGGGCCGCCACGGCATCCACGCCGCGCAGGCGGCCGTGCGCCACGGGCGAGAGGATGGGCGCCGCGTGCAGCGTGCCCTTCCATTCCGGCAGGTCGTCGATGTATTGCGCCGTGCCCGCCACCTGGGCGCGGGCGCTTTCATGGATCTGGGAGACGCCCACGGCGCGGCGCGCGCTGCGGGGCGTGCCGTCCAGCCCGGGCGGCGGGGCCTCGCCGGCCATCGGGCCGGCGGCACCTTCCGCATCGGCGCGTGCCGCCACCGGGTCCGCATCCGCGTCCCGGCTCAGCGGGCCTTCGGGCGCGGTGCTGGCGGGCAGGGTGTCGTCGCGGCGGTTCATGCCTGTTCCTCCGCCTGGGCCTGTACCTGCGAGGGCGGTTGCGCCACCGGCAGGAGCCGTTCGAGCGACACGGGCAGGGCATCTGCACCGGCGGGATGCTCCGGGCTCTCCAGCCAGCAGCGCCGCATCAGCGAGGCCAGCACGGCGCGCCGGTAGGCGCCGCTCGCGCGCATGTCGGAAATGGGGGTGAACTCCGCCTGCAGCGCCGCGCCCGCCCGCAGCGCGGCGGCTTCGCTCCAGGGCTGGCCGGTGAGCGCGGCCTCGGCACCGCGTGCGCGTGCCGGCACCGCCGCCACGCCGCCCGCGCCGATGCGGGCCGACTGCACCGTGCCGTCCTTCATCGTGAGAAGCACCGCCAGGCAGACGGCGGAGATGTCGTCGTCGAAGCGTTTGGAGACCTTGTACGCGGCCAGCCGGTCGCCCGGCGCGGGCAGGGGCACGTCGATGCGCGCGACGATCTCGTCGGGCGCCAGCAGGTTCTTGCGGTAGCCGGTGTAGAAGTCCTCCAGCGGCAGGCCGCGCTCGCCACGCACGCTGGCCAGCACGATGCGCGCGCCGAGCGCGATCAGCACCGGCATCGAGTCTCCGATCGGCGAGCCGTTGGCGACGTTGCCGCCCAGCGTGCCGGCATTGCGCACCGGCAGCCCCGCGAAGCGTTCGCCGAAGCGCCGCAGCGCTGGCCAATGCGAGGCCAGCGCCGCGAAGGCATCGTCCAGCGTGACGGCCGCGCCGATGGACACCCGGCCGCCCTCGGTATCGATGCGCCGCAGTTCAGCGGCCCGGGTGACGTCCAGCACGCGCTCGAAGCGGCGGTGCTGCTTGGTGATCCACAGCCCCACGTCGGTGGTGCCGGCGACCACCTGCGCATCGGGATGCGCGGCGCGCGCGGCCAGCAGTCCGGCGAGCGTGCCGGGGGCCAGGTAGCTGCCATCCGCGAGGGCATCGCCGTCCGGCCGCGCCGGGCCGGCCTGCAGCGCCTGCAGCCGCTCCAGCAGCGCGCTTTCGTCCACCGGCTGCAGCGGCAGCCCGGCCATGGACTGTGCTGCATCCAGGATCGGGCGGTAGCCCGTGCAGCGGCAGAGGTTGCCCGACAGCTCCGCCACCGCGAGTTCGCGCGTGACTTCGCGGCCGCGGCACACGTGGTTCTGGTACATGCCGAAGAGGCTCATCACGAAGCCCGGCGTGCAGAAGCCGCATTGGGAGCCGTGGCACTGCACCATGGATTCCTGCGCGGGATGCAGCGGCGCGGGGGCGCCGCCGGCCTGCGATGGCGCTCCGCGCTGGATGAGCGGGTCGCGCGCCAGGTCTTCCACCGTCCAGAGCGCCATGCCGTCGACCGCATGCGCGAGGCGGATGCAGCTGTTCACGGCCCGGAAGCGCACGCGGCCGTCCTCGGCCGAGCCCAGCACCACCGTGCAGGCGCCGCAATCGCCTTCGCCGCAGCCTTCCTTCGTCCCGCAGTCGCCGAGATCTTCCCGCAGCACCTCCAGCAGCGTGCGGTCGGGCGGAACGTGGTCCAGCGTCACGGGCTGGCCGCGGCGGAGGAAGCGGATCGGTCGGGAAACAGCGGTCATTCGCGGAGGCTTTCGTGGGATCGGCGCCCGGTGTCCGTCAGGAAGGGACCGGGTGCAGGCCGTGTGCGGCCAGGAACGCACAGCGTAACCTGTCCAGGGGGCTCCTGCCACCGCAAATTCGATGCCAGCGGCGGCACCTCGGACACCGCCGCGGCGGGCGCTTGCCGCAGCGGCAGTGCGGCGGCACGGCGCTTGCATACTGTTGTGGTCGCGCCGTTTCCGCGCCGGCCAATTCAATCCAAGAGACAATCCCCCGCATGAATGCTCCCCCCTCCCCGCAAGCTGCCGCTGGCGCGCCGCCGCGCCTGCAGCTGGCGGGCATCACCAAGCGCTATCCGGCCGTGGTGGCCAACAGCGGTGTGTCGCTCACCGTGCAGCCCGGCGAGGTGCACGCGGTGCTCGGCGAGAACGGCGCCGGCAAGTCCACGCTGATGAAGATCATCTACGGCTCGGTCAAGCCCGACGAGGGCGCCGTGTGGTTCGACGGCCGGCCGGTGGCGGTGCGCAATCCGCAGGAGGCGCGGCAGCTGGGCATCGCCATGGTGTTCCAGCATTTCAGCCTGTTCGACACGCTCACGGTGGCCGAGAACGTCTGGCTAGGGCTGGACAAGCACCTGGCGCTGGCCGAGGTGACGCGTCGCATCCGTGACACCGCCGCGCAGTACGGGCTGGACATCGATCCGCTGCGGCCGGTGCACACGCTGTCGGTGGGCGAGATGCAGCGGGTGGAGATCATCCGCGCGCTGCTCACCTCGCCGCGCCTGCTGATCCTGGACGAGCCCACGTCGGTGCTCACGCCCCAGGCGGTGGAAAAGCTCTTCGTGGTGCTGCGCCAGCTGAGCGCCGAGGGCTGCAGCATCCTCTACATCAGCCACAAGCTGCACGAGATCCGTGCGCTGTGCACGGCGTGCACGGTGCTGCGCGGCGGCAAGGTGACGGGCGTGTGCAATCCGTCGGAGGAATCGAACGCCTCGCTGTCGCGGCTCATGATCGGCGCGGAGCCGCCGGCCCTGCAGCACCGGCCCGCGCGCACGGGCGATGCCGTGCTGGAGGTCGAGGGCCTCAGCCTGCAGCGCGGCGATCCGTTCGGCGTGGAGCTGATCGACGTCGGGTTTTCCGTGCGGGCCGGCGAGGTCGTCGGCATCGCGGGCGTGTCGGGCAACGGCCAGAAGGAACTGCTCTACGCGCTCTCGGGCGAGGACACGCGCGCCGCGCCCGCCATGGTGCGGGTGGCGGGGCGCCCGGCCGGCCGGATGGGCCCGCGCGCGCGACGCGCATTGGGCCTGCATTTCGTGCCCGAGGAGCGCCTGGGCCGCGGCGCCGTGCCCACCATGGGCCTGGCGGACAACCTGCTGCTCACGCGCTCGGACTGCGTGGGCGCGGGCGGCTGGGTGCGCACCGGCGCGCTGGCCGCGCAGGCGCGCCGCATCATCGAGCGCTTCCAGGTGAAGGCGGGCGGTCCGCAGGCGGCGGCGAAGTCGCTCTCGGGCGGCAACCTGCAGAAATTCATCGTCGGGCGCGAGATCGACGCCGGCCCCAAACTGCTGATCGTCTCGCAGCCCACCTGGGGCGTGGACGTGGGCGCGGCCGCGCAGATCCGCGGCGAGATCCTGGCGCTGCGCGACGCGGGCTGCGCGGTGCTGGTGCTGAGCGAGGAGCTCGACGAGCTGTTCGAGATCTCCGACCGCCTGCACGTGATCGCCAAGGGCCATCTGTCGCCCTCGATCGACCGGGCCGACGCCACGGTGGAGCGCATCGGCGAATGGATGAGCGGACTGTGGAACGCCGACGTGCAGGCGCACCTGGGCCGCCGGGAAAGCCAGGACCATCCGGAGGGCGTGCATGCTCAAGCTTGAACCGCGTCCGCAGGCCTCGCGCCTGTGGACCTATGGCTCGCCGCTGCTCGCGCTGGCCTTCACCGTGCTGATCGGCGTCCTGCTGTTCGCCGCCCTGGGCAAGGACCCGGTGCGCGGCCTGCAGGTGTTCTTCTGGGAGCCGATCAAGACGCAGTACGCGATCGGCGAACTGATGGTCAAGGCCACGCCGCTCTTGCTGATCGCGCTGGGGCTGGCCGTGTGCTTCCGATCCAACGTCTGGAACATCGGCGCCGAGGGCCAGTTCGTGATCGGCGCCGTGGCCGCGGGCGGCATCGCGCTGCTGGCGGACAAGACCACCGGGCCGTGGATCGTGCCGGCCATCCTCGTGGCCGGCGTGCTGGGCGGCATGTGCTGGGCCGGCATCACCGCGCTGCTGCGCGACCGCTTCAACGCCAACGAGATCCTGGTGAGCCTGATGCTGGTCTACGTCGCCACGCTGGTGCTGGGCTACCTCGTCTACGGCCCCTGGAAGGACCCGATGGGCTACAACTTCCCGCAGACCCGCACCTTCGAGCGGGTGACGCAGATCCCGCGGCTGATGCAGGGCTCGCGCCTGACCATCGGCCTGCCGATCGCGCTCGCCGCCGCGGCGGCGCTGTGGGTGTTCCTGTTCCGCACGCGGGCCGGCTTCGCCCAGCAGGTGGGCGGGCTCGCCCCGGCCGCCGCGCGCTATGCCGGCTTCTCGTCGCGCCGCGCGCTCTGGACGGCGCTGCTCATCTCCGGCGGCGCGGCCGGCCTGGCGGGCGCGCTGGAAGTGGCCGGCCCTCTCGGCCAGCTCACGCCCTACGTGCCGGCGGGCTACGGCTTCGCCGCCATCATCGTGGCCTTCGTCGGCCGGCTGCACCCGGTGGGCATGGTGTTCTCCGCGCTCCTCATGAGCATGTTCTACATCGGCGGCGAACTCGCGCAGTCGCGCCTGGGGCTGCCGAAATCGCTCACGGGCGTGTTCCAGGGCCTGCTGCTGTTCACGCTGCTGGCCTGCGACACGCTGATCGCCTACCGCGTGCGCTGGGTCGGCGCGCCGGCCCGGAAAGGAGCCGCGTGATGGAAGCCTACGCACTGCTCCTGGGCTCCACGCTCAGCGCCGGCACCGTGCTGGCGCTCGCCGCGCTCGGGTTGCTCATCAACGAGAAGGCGGGCATCGTCAATCTCGGCGCGGAGGGCATCATGCTCTGCGCGGCGATCGCGGGCTTCGCCACCGCCGTGCACACCGGCAGCACCTGGGCGGGCTTCGCGGCCGGCATGGGCGCCGGGGCGCTGCTCGCGGCCGTGTTCGGCGTGCTGGTGATCTGGCTCAACACCAACCAGTACGCCACGGGCCTGGCGCTCAGCCTGTTCGGCGCGGGCTTCTCGGCCTTCGCGGGCATCCAGTACGTGCAGGCCAAGCTGCCCACGCTGCCGCAGTACGCGCTGCCGGTGCTGGGCGACCTGCCGCTGGTGGGGCCGGCGCTGTTCCGCCAGCATCCGCTGGTGTATGGCGCGATGGCGCTCACCGCGGGCCTCGCCTGGTTCCTCTATCGCTCGCGGGCGGGACTGGTGCTGCGCTCGGTGGGCGAATCGCCCGAATCCGCGCACGCGCTCGGCTACCCGGTGCGGCGCATCCGCCTCGCGGCGGTGGTGGCGGGCGGCGCGCTGTGCGGCCTTGCGGGCGCCTACATCTCCACCGTCTACACGCCGCTCTGGGTCGAGGGCATGGTGGCCGGCCGCGGCTGGATCGCGCTGGCGCTCACCACCTTCGCCACCTGGCGCCCGGCACGGGTGTTGCTTGGGGCCTATCTGTTCGGCGGCGTGACGATGCTGCAGTTCCACCTGCAGGCCACCGGCGTGCAGGTGGCCAGCCAGCTCCTGAGCATGCTGCCCTACGTCGCCACCATCGTGGTGCTGGCGCTGATCTCGCGCAATCCGGCCTGGATCCGCGCGAACATGCCGGCCTCGCTGGGCAAGCCGTTCCATCCCGGGGGCTGACCGGGGCGCCGCGCCGTGCCATCATCGCCGTTTCCAAACGTTTCCGATTCATCTCTCTCACCTGTTTCCCTGGAAGGACACTCGACATGACCGATCTGCACAAGCGCTCGCTGATGAAGGCCGCCGCGCTCTCCGCCCTGGCCGCCGCCGCGCTCGCGGGCTGTGGCAAGAAGGACGAGCCGGCACCGGCGCAGACGCCCGCATCCGCGCCCGCCGCCTCGGCCCCCGCGGCCAAGGCCGAGCCGCTGAAGATCGCGTTCGCCTACGTCGGCCCGGTGGGCGACGGCGGCTGGTCGTTCGCGCACGACAACGGCCGCAAGGCCATCGAGAAGGAATTCGGCGACAAGGTCGTCACCAGCTTCGTCGAGAGCGTGCCCGAGTCGGCCGATGCCGAGCGCGTACTGCGCGACATGGCCGGCCAGGGCAACAAGCTGATCTTCGGCACCACCTTCGGCTACATGGAGACGATCCAGAAGATCGCCCCCGACTTCCCCGACGTGAAGTTCGAGCACGCCACCGGCTACAAGACCGCGCCCAACGTGCGCACCTACGACAGCCGCACCTACGAAGGCGCCTACATGGCCGGCGTGATCGCGGGCGCGATGACCAAGTCGAACACGCTGGGCGTGGTCGGCTCGGTGCCGATCCCCGAGGTGATCCGCAACATCAACAGCTTCACGCTGGGCGCGCAGTCGGTCAACCCGAACGTCAAGACCAAGGTGGTGTGGGTGAACGAATGGTTCAGCCCGCCGAAGGAAACCGAAGCCGCCACCTCGCTGATCAACGGCGGCGCCGACGTGCTGTTCCAGAACACCGATTCGCCCGCCGTGCTCAAGACCGCGCAGGAAAAGGGCAAGCGCGCCTTCGGCTGGGATTCCGACATGACCGCCTACGGCCCCAAGGCCCACCTGGGCTCGGCCGTGATCAACTGGGGACCCTACTACGTGAAGGCCACGCGCGACGTGCTCGAAGGCAAGTGGACCACCGGCCAGAGCTGGTGGGGCGTGAAGGAAGGCGCGATCGATCTCGTCTCCATCGCCGACGACGTGCCCGCCGAAACCAAGGCCAAGGTCGATCAGGTCAAGGCCGGCCTGAAGGACGGTTCGTTCTCCATCTGGAAGGGCCCGATCCTCGGCCAGGACGGCAAGGAACTGCTCGCCAAGGACGTGGTCGCCGACGACAAGTTCCTCTCGGGCGTGAACTTCTACGTCAAGGGCGTGGAAGGCACGGTGCCGGGCGGCGACAAGAAGTGATCCGGTAGACCGGGGTTCGGGCCGTTCGCCAGCGTGATGCTGGCGGGCCCGGCCCCTCTCTTCGACAAGGCCGCCTCCGGGCGGCCGTTGTCTTTGCGGCCCCGCTTTTTCCCCATTTGCCTGCGTCGATCCATGACCCGTTTGCTCATCATCGAAGACAACCCGGAGCTGGTCGCCAATCTGTACGGCTTCTTCGAACCGCTCGGCTACGTGCTGGACGATGCCCGCGATGGCGCCACCGGCCTGCGCATGGCCACGCAGAACGGCTACGACGCCATCGTGCTGGATCTGATGCTGCCGCGGCTGGACGGCATGGGCCTGTGCCGCCGGCTCCGCGAGGAGTTCCAGAATCCCGTGCCAGTGCTGATGCTGACCGCCCGCGACCCGGTGGAAGACCGCGTGCAGGGCCTGGCGCTGGGGGCGGACGACTACCTGGTGAAGCCCTTCTCGCTGAGGGAGCTGCATGCGCGCATCCAGGCCCTGGTGCGCCGGGCCCAGGGCCGGCAGGTGCAGGGCCTGCTGGCCTGGGAAGATCTGCAGGTGGACACCCGCACGCCGCGGGCCTGGCGGCAGGGCCGGGCCATCGGCCTCACGCCCACCACCCACAAGCTGGCGCTGTGCCTGGTGCGCGCCGCGCCGGCCGTCGCCAGGAAGCAGGAGCTGGAATACCTGCTCTGGGGCGACGAGCCGCCGGAGAGCGGCGCCCTGCGCACGCACATCCACGATCTGCGCCAGCAGGTTGACAAAAACTTCACGCAGCCGCTGATAGAAACCGTGCACGGCGTCGGATGGCGCCTGCGCAGGCCCGGCGAGGCCGCGCCGGAGTGAGTGAGACGCCGCACTGCAGGAAGAAGGCCCCCATGAAATCCCTTGCCGGGCGCATGACGCTCAGGACGCGCATCACGGTGTCGTTCGTGCTGCTGATGCTGGCGGTGATGGCGTTCGTGGTCATGGCGGAGCAGCTCGATTACGAAGAGCTGCGGGCCTACGTGGCGTCGAAGAGCCTGCAGGGCGAACTGCCGCGGCTGCAGGCCGACATCGCGCGCGGCACCACGCCCACCATGCCGCAAGGCAGCGCGCTCTACACCCCGACCACGGTGCCCGAAGCCCTGCACCCGTATGCGCCGGGCTACCACCGGCTGGCAGGGCCGGAGGTCCGGCATTTGCTGGTGTTCGAATCCGGCGGCGCGCACTATTACCTGCTGCGCAGCGGTGCGCATTACCGGTATCTGGAGCATGCCATCGACGGCTACGCCCTGCTGGTCATCCTGCTGTGCGTGCTGTGCGCGTTCTGGATCGGCCGGCTGACGTCGGAGCGCGTGACCGCACCCATCGCGCGCCTGGCGGACGCCGTCGAGCGCGGGCACAAGCCGTTTCCGTTCCTGGACGCGCACGATGAGATCGGTGTGCTGGCGCGGGCCTTCGCACGGCACAGCGACGAGGCGGAGCAGTTTTTGCAGCGCGAGCGATGCTTCGTGGGCGATGCCAGCCATGAGCTGCGCACGCCGCTGGCCATCATCGGCGGTGCGGCGGAAACCATCGCGGAGCAGTTGCCCGCCGGTAGCCCGCTGGTGCCCAGCGCCGAGCGCATAGTGCGCACCACGGAGGAAATGCAGCGCCAGCTGTCGTGCCTGCTGCTGCTCTCGCGCGATCCGCAACGCCTTGCGCGGGCGGACGTGCTGCTGCGTCCGTTGGTCGAGGAATGCATGGCGCGCTGCCGGCCGTGGCTCGCGAACAAACCGGTGGCGCTGGTCCTGGATGCGCCGCAGGGCGTGCACGTGCACACGCATGCCGAACTGGCGCGCAGCGTGGTCTGGAACCTGCTGCGCAATGCCTGCCAGTACACCGACGCGGGCGAGGTGCGCATCACGCTGCGGGGCACGTTGCTGATGATCGCCGACACGGGCCCGGGACTGCCGCCGAGCATCGACCCGCAGCAGTTCCGGCGCTTCGCGCCGAGTGCGTGCCAGAGCGGCGAGGGGCTGGGCCTGTCGATCGTGCAGCGCATCGTGGAGCACCTGGGCTGGCGCATGGCGGTCGACAGCTCGGACCGGGGCTGCCGCTTCACGCTGGAGATGGGCAGCGCGGAAGCCTGAGTCTTGGAGCAGGTGCTACAGAACTGAATCGGCGCGCAGGCCGTCGGCGGCCAGGGCTTGCGGCGGGCGTCGCTCCGCCCCGCGGCAGGGAGCGAACAGGTCCAGGTCCGCGTCGTACACGCGGGTGCGAACGTCGAGCAGCCCCAGCACCGAGTGGTAGAAGTGGTCGTGGCGGTAGGCCCGGGTGGCCGCATGGGCGCGCAGGCATGCGAGATCGAGCCCGGCCCGCTGCGCGAACCCCGGAGAGAACCACATCACCATCGGTACATGGGTCTGCTCCTGCGGCGCGATGAAGTAGGGTGTGCCGTGCAGGTACATGCCGCGCTCGCCGAGCGATTCGCCGTGGTCCGAGAGGTACACCAGCGCCACGTCGCGCTGCGTGGCATGCCGCTGCAGCAGATCGATCGCCATGCCCAGCACGCGGTCCGTGTAGACGAGCGTGTTGTCGTAGGTGTTGACCAGCGCCTCGCGGCTGCATTTCTGGATCTGGTTGCTGTCGCAGGCGGGGTGGAACACCCGGTCCTGCGGCGGATAGCGCTCGAAATAGGCCGGCCCGTGGCTGCCCAGCTGGTGCAGCACGATCAGCGCATCGCCCTGCAGCGCATCGATGTGCGCATCGAGCCCGTGCAGCAGCACGGCGTCATGGCAGGTGCCATCGCGATGGGTGCAGTGGCCGGCCGGTTTCAGCGTGGGCATGTCTTCGGTCGGAACGCGCTCGCATACGCCCTTGCAGCCGCCGTTGTTGTTGTTCCGCCAGAGGATCTGCATGCCCGTGCGCTGCAGGATGTCGAGCAGATTCTCTTCGGTGGCCGCGCGCACCTCGTCGTACTGCGTGCGCGGCATGCGCGAGAACATGCAGGGAAGCGAGACCGCCGTCGCGGTGCCGCAGGACGCCACCTGCCGGAAGCTGATGACGTCTTCCCGTTGCGACAGCACCGGATTCGTCGGCCGCGGATAGCCGTTGAGCTGGAAGTTCTGCGCCCGCGCCGTCTCCCCGACCACGACCACCACGAGCCGGGGCCGCTCTCCGGCGCCCGCCGCGGAGCGCATCGCATCCTCGCCCACGGTACGCAGCAGCTGCCGTTTCGCGATGAAGCGGCGCTTCAGGTAGCCGTTGGCGTTGCGCACCACATTGAAGGGCAGTGCCTGGTCCCGCAGGTGCCGGTGGTTGCGCAACAGCGAGGCGTAATCCTTGTAGAACACGAAGGTCACCGCGGCCAGCACCGCCGCCGTCGCCAGCACGTTGCCGGCCCACCAGAGCAGGGTCTGCACTGGATGCCCACCCGGCTTGTCCGGCAGCAGCACCATCACCGCGGCCGGCAGCACGCCCAGCACGAGCACGGTGAGCAGCAGCGGAAGCGAGAGGT
Source organism: Acidovorax sp. PRC11 (assembly GCF_031844105.1). NCBI lineage: Bacteria > Pseudomonadati > Pseudomonadota > Betaproteobacteria > Burkholderiales > Comamonadaceae > Acidovorax > Acidovorax sp. PRC11. Next base: position 101,169 of record NZ_JAUZUQ010000013.1, read on the forward strand.
ACGCCGTGAGTTCCGCTTGGTTGGTTTCGAACACGTTCTGCACCATGCCGCGGTCGATCAGCACGTTGTAGTGCAGCATGAAATAGCTGCAGCCCGCACTGGTGACGACCAGCAGCGCGAGCAGTGGCTTGCGCACGCCGGGCAGGGCCAGCACCGGCGTGAGCAGCAGATTCGCGAGGCAGAAGACGAAGACCGGCAGGCTGGCAAAGAACAACAGGCTGCGCAGGCCGTCGATCTCCACGGTGGACCAGAGGGTCCGCCACAGCACGACGTTGCCGAAGGTGGTGAAGAACAGTGCGGCGATCCAGGTGCGTTGCACCGGATGGAGCCGCACGGAGATCGGACGTCGGAGCACGCGCAATTCCCATGAGTGGTGAAAGTGCGCGCAGTGTCGACAAGAGGGCGTCAGGAATTCGTTAAGAGCCGCTGACGGCGCCCTCCGGCATGGATTTTCTTCTGCGGACGGCGCCGGTCAGCGCTCCAGCACCCGGCCCGGCCGCTGCCCCGTCGGCTGCCGGCCGTCCCAGACCTGCCGGCCGTTCACCCATACGCCCTCGATGCCGAGGCTCGCCTGCACGGGACGGTCGAAGGTCGCCACGTCCTGCACCCGCGCCGCATCGAACACCACGAGGTCGGCGTTCCAGCCCGCGCGCAGCAGGCCGCGGTCGGCGAGGCCGTAGTTCTCCGCGGCCAGGCCCGTCATTTTATGGATGGCCGCCTCCAGCGTCAGCAGGCCCTGGTCGCGCACCAGCCGCGAGAGCACGCGCGTGAAGGTGCCCCACTGGCGCGGGTGCGGATGCGGATCGAAGGGCAGGCCATCGGAGCCGACCATGGTGCGCGGGTGCGCCAGGATGCGCTCCACGTCGCGCTCGTCCATCAGGAAATAGATCGCGCCCGCGGGCGCGAGCCGCTGCAGCATCGCCTCGTCGTCCAGGCCCCATTCGCGCTGCAGGTCCGCATAGTCGCGCCCCTGTGCGGAGGGGGCGCCCTTCGACCAGGCGATGAGCGTGCGGCGCGCGAGCCGCACGCGGTCCAGGCGCAGCATGGTGGAGGTGGCGGGATACGGGTGGCAATCGAGGCACACGGGCTGCAGTGCGGCCGCGCGGTCGATGCGCGCGAGCGTCTGCACCGAGCGGCCGTGGTTGCGCTCGCCGGCCAGCTTGTGGTGTGAGAACACGACGCGGGCGCCCAGGGCGCGGCCGATGTCCAGGGCTTCCTCGATCGCTTCGTCGATGCGGTCGGATTCGTCGCGCAGGTGGGTGGCATAGACCATGCCGGCACGGCCGCGCATGGCCTCGCCGATGTCGATGATCTCCTGCGTGGTGGCGTGCTGCGCGGGCGGGTAGAAGGTGCCGGTGGACAGGCCGAAGGCACCCGCCTCCAGCGCTTCCTCCAGCAGCCGGGCCATGCGTCCGCATTCCTCCGCCGTCGCGGTGCGCTGCAGGTCGTCCATCGCGCTCACGCGCAGGCTGGCGTGGCCCACCAGGGGGATCACGTTGACCGCCGCGGGCGCATCGCGCAGCGCCTGCATCCATGCATGGAAGCCGGGGTAGCGGAACAGATCGGGCGGGCCCAGCAGGTCGAGTGGCTGGGGCAGGGCGCGGCCCGGCGGCACGGGCGCGAGGCTGATGCCGCAGTTGCCGGTGACCACCGTGGTCACGCCCTGCGAGACCTTGGGCACCATGTCGGGGTGGGCCAGCAGGTAGCCGTCGTCGTGGGTGTGCGAGTCGATGAAGCCCGGCGCGATCACCTTCCCGGCGATGTCGATCACCGCATGGGGGCCATCGACCCCGGTGCCTGGCTCCAGCACGGCGGCGATCGTCTCGCCGTCGACCAGCAGGTCGGCGGGCCGCGGCGCCGCGCCGCTGCCGTCGATCAGCAGGCCGCCGCGCAGCAGCAGGCGCGTGGGGGCGGCGGGCGAGGAAGAGGATGCGGATCCGGCCATCAGTCCAGCTTCTCGATGTTGTTGCGCTCGATCAGCTCGCCCCAGCGCCTCGTCTCGCGGTCGATGGTGCGCTGGAAGTCGGCGGGCGTGCCGCCAGCCGGCACCGCCCCGAGCTTGGCCAGGCCGTCGCGCACGGCCGGCGTGGCCAGCGCGGCGTTGATCGCGGCGTTCAGCTTGGCGACGATCTCGGGCGGCGTGCCGTGCGGCGCCACCACGCCGCCCCAGGCCACCGTCTCGTAGCCCTTCACGCCGGACTCGTCCAGCGTGGGCACGGTGGGCATGAGCGCGATGCGCTTCGCGCTGCTCACCGCCAGGGCGCGCACCTTGCCGGCGGCCACGAGCGGGCCCACTTCGGAGGAGTTGGCGAACAGGTAGTCGATGCGCCCGCCCATCAGGTCCTGCAGCGCGGCCGGGCCGCCGTTGTAGGGCACGAAGAGCACGTCGATGGCCGCCATGCTGCGGAACAGCTCGCCGCCCATGTGTCCGGTGGTGCCCACGCCGGGTGCGCCGAACGACAGCTGGCCCGGTGCCTTGCGCGCCGCGGCGATCAGGCCGGCCACGTTTTGGATCGGGGAATCCTTGGGCACGATCAGCACGTTGTAGAGGTCGAACGCATGGGCCACCGGCACCAGGTCGCGGTCCACGTCGTAGGGCAGCTTTTTGAACAGCGTGCGGTTCACGGCCAGCGTGTTCACGTTGCCGTAGCCGATGGTGTAGCCATCCGCCGGCCGGCTCTTGATCTGCAGGATGCCGATGTTGCCGGCGGCGCCGGGCCGGTTATCGACGACCACCGGCACGCCGAGCGACTTCGCAAGCTCGTTGGTCACGAGCCGCGACAGCACGTCGGGCGAGCCGCCGGCGGCCGAGGGCACGACGAAGGTGATGGGTTTTTCGGGCCATGCGGCCTGCGCGGGCAGGGAGGCCGCCGACAGGCAGGCGGCCGAGGCCAGCAGGGCGAGGGAGCGGGACAGCATGCGGTGGATCATGTTGGGCTTTCTCAAGGAGGCGGGAGGGGGGCTCGGCGTTTTCGCGGGCTCAGGGCAGCGGATCGCCCGCGCCGGTGCGCTCGACGATCAGGCGGTAGTGCTCGGGGCGGCGGTGCTTGGCGAAGTTGAAGACGTGCTCGCGGAAGTGCTCGCCGAGCGACAGGTCGGCGCGCACGCAGATCACCTCGTCCTCTTCGCTGGTGGTGCGCGCGACGATCTCGCCGCTGGGCGCGACGATCACCGAGCTGCCGATCATGTGGTGCCCGTCCTCGGCGCCGCACTTGGCCGCGGCCGCCACCCAGATGCCGTTCTGGTAGGCATTGGCCTGCAGCGAGATCAGGTGCGTGGTGGTGCGCAGGTGGGCCGGCTCGTCCCAGTGGATGTTGACCGAGGGCGTGTTGTAGCCCAGCACCACCACTTCGGCGCCCTGCAGCGCCATCACGCGGTAGGTCTCGGGCCAGCGGCGGTCGTTGCACAGGCACATGCCCATGCGCACGCCGTCGGTGTCGAACGCGCGGAAGCCCAGGTCGCCGACCTCGAAGAATTTCTTCTCCAGGTGCTGGAAGGGCGCCTCGGGCTTGTGGTCCGCATGGCCGGGCAGGTGGATCTTGCGGTAGCGGCCGCGGATGGCGCCGTCCTGCCCCACGATCACCGCCGCATTGAAGCCGCGGCCTTCCGAGGTCAGTTCCGCATAACCGAGGTAGAAGCCCACGCCGAGCTCGCGCGCCGCGTCGAACAGCGGCTGCGTCTCGGGACCCGGCAGGCTGCGCTCGAAGAAGCGCTCGTGCGCCTCCGACTCCGGCATCCAGTAGCGCGGAAAGAACGTGGTCAGGGCCAGCTCGGGAAACACCACGAACCGCGCGCCGCGGCCGTGCGCCTCGCGCAGCATCGCGACCAACCGCGCGACCACCGAGGGCCGGCGGTCGGCCAGGTGGACGGGGCCCATCTGGGCGACGGCCAGATCGAGGAACCGGCGTTCGGTAGCGGGGCGCGATGTCATGGAAACCTTCTTCTCTTCGATGCAGCGGGGTGCGATGCGATCGATTATTCGAAGCGGCGTCTGGTGCGTCGAATGACGCTTTGTCGCGCGGGTTTAACCACGTGTTAAGCCTTCGCCTGCTTGCGGTGCACGCGGGCCGGCCATGCACCGGCAGGGGGCGGGAACGCGGGCTGCATGCCGGCGTGGTGCGTCCCGGCCCGCCCGCCGCGCGCGGTGGAGGCGCTTCAGCCGGCCGCGGCGCCGTCCTCGAACGGCAGCGCCAGCCCGCACTGCAGCAGCACGCTGTGCAGCGCGTGCAGCAGCGCATGGGCGGCCGGGGAGAGCGGAGCGTTCTGCAGATGCACCAGGTCGGCCACGATGGGCTGCGCGCCCCGCACCGGGATCACCTTGAAGCGCGACTCCAGCCAGCCCTGCAGCGAATACTCGTCCACCAGCGCGGCGCCCGCGCCCGCATGCACCAGCGCGCAGGCGTAGTGGGGCGAGGTGACCTCCACGTGGAAGCGCGGCGCCGCATCGCAGTCCGCGAACATCTGGTCGATGCGCAGCCCGAGCGGCGAGCCGTGCGGATAGCCGATGAGTGCGTGGGGCAGCAGCTCCTCGGTGCCGACTTCCTCGTACGCGGCCAGCGGATGGCTGCGCGGGCAGATGCACAGCAGCCGCGCGGCGGCGAGCGGACGGGCGACGAGGTTCGGGTGATCGACCGGGAAGGTGGAGATGCCCAGGTCGGCCCGCTGCTGCAGGATGCGCTCCTTCAGCGCTTCGTGATTCAGGCAGTGGAAGTGGACCTGCAGGTCCGGCAGCGTCGTCCGCAGCTGGGCGATCGCCAGCGGCACGATCATCTGTCCGAGGCTCGGGCTCGACAGGATGCTCACGAAACCCCGGGCCCGCGCCGCCAGCTCGCGCGTCAGGCTGCCGATGCGCTGCACACCGCCGTGCACCTGCTCGACTTCCAGGTACAGCCGCCGGGCCTCCGCCGTGGGGTGCAGGCGGCCCTTGATGCGCTCGAACAGCGCGAAGCCGAGCCGGCTCTCGGTGTGCGACAGCAGCCGGCTGATCGCGGGCACGGACACGTGGAGCAGGCGCGCCGCCCCGCTGACGGACCCGGTCACCATCACGGCCCGGAAGGCTTCGATCTGTCGCAGATTCATGGGCCCGATTCTGCGGCGTCCAGGCCGGGGCAGCACGGTTTCGCCTGGCATCCCCCGTGCTTGCCCTATGCTTTCCGCGCGGGCGGCCCCACGGCCCGTCCGCGGACCACAGCCACTTTCCCACGATGATCGAACACCACCACTGGCACCCCGTCGCCGCCGCCTGCGACCTGGGTGCCGCGCCGCTCGCGGCGCACCTGCTCGGGCAGCCGCTCGCCCTCTGGCGCGACGATGGCGGCCGCGCCCATGCCTTCGCCGACCGCTGCCCGCACCGCGGCGCGCGCCTGTCGCTCGGCCGCGTGGAGGGCGGCCGGCTCGAATGCCCCTACCACGGCTGGCAATTCGAAGGCGCGGGGCGCTGCGTCCACGTGCCGGCGCTGCCGCAGTTCCAGCCGCCGGCGGGGCACCGCGCGGGGGCCTTCGGCGTGCAGGAGGCGCACGGCCTGGTCTGGGTGCGGCTCGCCTCCAGGCCGGAGGGCGAAGGTGCCGATGCCGATGCCGGGCTCCCGCTGCCCGCCTTCGCCGCCGAAGGCGACGCGCGCCTGCGCAAGCTCGTCTGCGGCCCCTACGACGTGGCGGCCAGCGCGCCGCGCATCGTCGAGAATTTCCTCGACATGTCGCACTTCGGCTTCGTGCACGAAGGCTGGCTGGGCGCGCGCGGCGCGGCGGCGATCGACGACTACCGCGTGGAGCCCACGCCCACGGGGCTGCTCGCCACCGGCTGCAAGGCCTGGCAGCCGCAGTCCAACCTGCACTCCACGGCTCCCGCGCAGGTCGAGTACACCTACGAAGTGACCGGGCCCTACGCGGCGGTGCTCACCAAGCTGCCCGAGGCCGGCACCACGGCGGTGGAAGGCTGGCGCGAATCCATCGCGCTCTACATCTGTCCCGTCACGCCCGAGTCGAGCCGTGTGTGGTTCCGGCTGGCGGTGGCGGACTTCGACGCGCCCGACCAGAAGCTGCGCGACTTCCAGCACACCATCTTCACGCAGGACCAGCCGGTGCTGGAGTCGCAGGAGCCCAAGCGCCTGCCGCTGGACCTGCGGGCCGAGCTGCACACGGCCGCGGACAAGGCCTCGTCCGCCTACCGCCGCCACCTGAAGGCGCTCGGCATCACCTTCGGCACCTGCTGACGCAGCGGCCGCGCGGGCCTCTGCGCGGGCGGCCGCGGCAATAGCGGAGGGCGGCGACATGTTTTTACGGCCGGGCCGGCGCGGCCGTGGGCACAATGGAACCTGCGCCGGCGCGGCCTCTCCACTCAGGATGCCGCTCCCGTCCGCGGCCCGCGCCGGCCTTGTCGCCCAGGCAGCCGCCCGCCGCATCCGCCCCCGCATGCCATGACAGACCATCCCCTCGACGCCCCCTCGCTCGCGCTGATCGACGCCTGTTCCGAGGCCTCGCTCGCGCTGCTCGAGCGCAACCTCACGCCCCACGGCATCCTGGCCGCCAGCCACACCGCGGCGGCCGTGGCGCGGCGCTACACGCGGATCTTCGGGCGCGACGCCGCGATCTGCGTGATGGCGATGTGCGGCAGCGGCGTGCCGGCGCTGGAAGACGGCGCCGTCGCCAGCCTGGACGCGCTCGCCGCGCAGCAGGCGCCCAACGGGCAGATCCCCAAATACGTCGATCCCGAAGGCCGGGACGCCGACTTCTGGTACCTGGGCTGCATCGACGCCACGCTCTGGTGGCTGATCGCGGTGGACCACGTGCAGCGCCACGGGCAGGTGCCCGCGGGCCGCTGGAGCGACGCCGTGGAGCGCGCGATCGGCTGGCTGCTCGCGCAGGAGCACCAGCACTTCCGGCTGCTGCAGCAGAACGAGGCCAGCGACTGGGCGGACATCATGCCGCGCTCGGGCTACGTGCTCTACACGAATGCGCTGTGGTTCGACGTCAAGCGCCGCTACGGGCTCTGCCACATGGACGAGACCCACCACCACTTCAACCACCTCTTCAACCCGTTCCAGCGCGACCTGCCCGCCTACCACCGCGCCCGGCTGCTGCAGCACTACGCGCGCCGCGGCCGCCGCGACCCGGGCCTCTACCTGAGCTTCGTCAACCTGGCCGTGGTGGGCGACGAAGGCGACGTGTTCGGCAACCTGCTGGCCATCCAGGCCGGCATCGCCGACGAGGCCATGGCGCACAGCATCGTGAACACCGTAGGCGCCGCGCACGCCGGCAGCTCGCTGCCCGTGCGCGTGGTGCTGCATCCGCTCTCGCACGAGCACGACCTGTGGCGCGCCTACATGGGCCGGCACCGCCAGAACCTCATGCACCAGTACCACAACGGGGGCATCTGGCCCTTCGTGGGCGGCTTCTGGGTGATGGCGCTCGCGCGCACGGGGCTGCAGGCGGCCGGCTGGTCCGAACTCGCCCGGCTGGCGCACGCCAACGCGCTGGACGACTGGCGGTTCACCGAGTGGTTCCACGGCCGCACGCTGGTGCCGATGGGCATGGCGGGACAGAGCTGGAACGCGGCCACGTTCATCCTGGCGCGGCGCGCGCTGCAGGGCGAAGACTCGGCCTGGTAGTCGCGGGGTTTCGCGTCGGGCAGGGCGCGGGGGGCGGCGCGGCCTTATGCTGTGCCCTGCGCGCGACCGGCGCCCGCTTACCGTCCCACGAGGCTCCCCCATGACCACCGATTCACTGACTGCCGCACCCTGGCGCCCCGCCGACATTCCCGCCGGGCGACTGCCCGACCTGCTGCGCGCCATGCCCAAGGCCGAGCTGCACATGCACATCGAGGGCTCGCTCGAACCCGAGCTGATCTTCGCGCTCGCGCAGCGCAACGGCGTGCAGCTGCCGTATGCGAGCGTCGAGGAACTGCGCAGCGCCTACGCCTTCACCAACCTGCAGAGCTTCCTCGACATCTACTACGCCGGCGCGAGCGTGCTGCTGCACGAGCAGGATTTCTACGACATGGCCTGGGCCTACCTGCAGCGCGCGGCCGAGGACCACATCGTGCACACCGAGATGTTCTTCGATCCGCAGACGCACACCGCGCGCGGCGTGGGCATCGACGTGGTGATCCAGGGCCTGCACCGCGCCTGCGAGGATGCCCGCACGCAGCTGGGCGTGAGCGCCTCGCTGATCCTGTGCTTCCTGCGGCACCTGAGCGAGGAAGAGGCTTTCGAGACGCTGGAGCAGGCGCTGCCGTACCGCGACCGCTTCATCGGCGTGGGCCTGGATTCGAGCGAGGTGGGCCATCCGCCCGAGAAATTCGCCCGCGTGTTCGCGCGCTGCCGCGAACTGGGCCTGCACCGGGTCGCGCATGCGGGCGAGGAAGGCCCGCCGGCCTACATCTGGGGGGCGCTCGACGTGCTGCACGCCGAGCGCATCGACCACGGCGTGCAGGCCGTGCACGACGCGGACCTGATGCGCCGGCTCGCGCAGGACCGCGTGGCGCTCACCGTCTGCCCGCTGTCCAACGAGAAGCTGTGCGTGTTCCCGGACCTGGCGGACCACAACATCCAGGTGCTGCTCGACGCGGGCCTCGCCGCCACGGTGAATTCCGATGATCCCGCGTATTTCGGCGGCTACCTGAACACCAATTTCGTGCGCCTGTTCGCCGCGGTGCCCACGCTCACGGCCGCGCACGCCTACCAGCTCGCGTCCAACAGCATCGCGGCCAGCTTCGCGCCCGAGGCCGACCGGCAGCGCTGGGAGGGGCAGCTGCGGGAGTGCTTCGAACGCTTCGCCGCGCCGACCTGAGCCTGGGCCGCCCGTGGCGGGAGCCCCGAGGCCATCGCGGATTTCGCTGCGGGCCGCGGGCTGGCGCACAATCGGAGCACACCGTCCGGCCGTTCCCCGGCCCTCCGCCGCGGAGCGCTCCGGCACCCGGCCTCCGGGTGCCCGCCGTCCCTTGCCCTGGAAGCATCCACCGTGTCCACTCCCCGCATTCCCCTTCTGGCCCTCAACACGCTGTCGCCGCAGCACCAGGCGCAGATCGCCGCCGTCTACGACCTGCACTACGCGCCCACGCCCAACGACCGCACGCAGGCGATCGCCACCCAGGGCGGCCGCTTCCGGGCGGTGCTGACCATCGGCTCCACCGGGCTCACCGCCCAGGAGATGCAGGCCATGCCCGCGCTGGAACTCGTCTGCGCGCTCGGCGCGGGCTACGAGAACATCGCGCTCGACGCGGCCCGGGCGCGCGGCATCGCCGTGGCCAACGGCGCCGGCACCAACGACGACTGCGTAGCCGACCATGCCTTCGGCCTGCTCATCGCCATCGTGCGCGGGCTGCGTCCGCTCGACCGGCTCTGCCGCGAAGGCGTCTGGCGCGATGCCATCGGCCTGCCGCCGAACGTCTCCGGCAAGCGGCTGGGCATCTTCGGGCTCGGCACCATCGGCCAGAAGATCGCGCGCCGCGCCGCCGGCTTCGACATGCAGATCGGCTACCACAACCGCAAGCCGAAGGACGGCGTGCCGCACCAGTACTTCGGCAGCCTGCGCGAGCTCGCCGAGTGGTGCGACGTGCTGGTGTGCGCCACGCCGGGCGGCCCGGCCACGCGGCATGCGGTGAACGCCGACATCCTCGATGCGATCGGCCCGCTGGGCTATCTGGTGAACATCGCGCGCGGCAGCGTGGTCGATACCGAGGCGCTGGCCGACGCGCTGCGTGGCCACCGCATCGCTGGCGCGGGCCTGGACGTGTACGAGAGCGAGCCGCATCCGCCCGAGGCGCTCGTCGGGCTCGACAACGTCGTGCTCACGCCCCATGTGGCAGGCTGGTCGCCCGAGGCCGTGCAGGCCAGCGTGGACCGGTTCATGGCCAACGCGCAAGGGCATTTCGCCGGGCGCGGCGTGGTGTCGCCGGTGTGATGCCAAGAGTGGCTGACACGGCCCAGCGAAGCGGTTTTGGCTAGGCGCCGTATGATGAGTACGACAAGATGCGGCAACGACGCCAGAAGGGTCGTGTTAGCCGCTCTAAAGGCCCCGCCAGGGCGGAGGAAGGCACGGCACGGCTAGAATCCCGCCGCGTATCCGCCCCTGCGGACGAAAGGCTGCTGTCCCGGCAGCCTTTTCTTTTTCCAGTTCCGGGACCATGTAGAGGACCACCATGTACAAAAACCTCGCTGCCGCGCTCGCGGCCGCCTGTCTGTTCCTGTCGCCCGCCGCCTTCGCGCAGCAATCCGCCGCACCCGCCGCGCCTGCCAAGGTCCCTCCCGTGAAGGCCGGCTTCGTCTACGTGTCGCCGATCACCGAGGCGGGCTGGACGCGCCAGCACGAGGAAGGGCGCCGCGCCGTCGAAAAGGCCCTGGGGCCGCAGGTGCGCACCACCTTCGTCGAGAACGTGGCCGAGGGCGCGGACGCCGAGCGCGTGATCCGCGACCTCGCCGCCACCGGCCACCAGATCATCTTCACGCCCAGCTTCGGCTACATGGAGCCCACGCTGCGCGTGGCGCGCGACTTCCCCGACGTGAAGTTCGAATCGATCACCGGCTACAAGACCGCGCCCAACGTGGCCACCGCCAACGCGCGCTACTACGAGGGCCGCTACCTCGCGGGCGTGGCCGCGGGCCGCATGACGCGCTCGCACGTCGCGGGCTTCGTGGCCGGCTTTCCCATTCCCGAGGTGCTCCAGGGCATCAACGCCTTCACGCTCGGCATGCGCTCGGTCGACCCGAAGGCCACCGTGAAGGTGGTCTGGCTCGACGTCTGGTTCGATCCGCCCAAGGAGCGCGACGCGGCCATGGCGCTCTTCAACGAGGGCGTGGACGTGGTGGCCTTCCACACCGGCTCCACCGCGGTGATAGCCGCGGCCCAGGAGCGCGGGCGCCTGGCCATCGGCTACCACTCGGACATGCGCGGCGTCGGCCCGGATGCGCAGATCCTTGCCGTCACGCACCAGTGGGGCGCCTATTACACCGAGCGCGTGCGCGCCGTGCGCGACGGCCGCTGGACGAGCGGCAACGTCTGGGGCGGCGTGCGCGAGGGCATGGTGCGCGTGGAAGGCTTCGGCAGCCGCGTGCCGCCCGCCGTGCAGAAGGAAGTGCTCGCGCGCCAGGACGACATCGCCCGCGGGCGCCTGCATCCCTTCGCGGCCGGCGCCGTGCCCGTGCGCGACAACACCGGCCGCGAGGTGATCGCGCCCGGCCGCACGCTGACCGACGGGCAGATCCTGCGCATGGATTGGCTCGTGGACGGCGTGCAGCGCCAGGCGCGCTAGGGCGGACTGGACCGCCCAGGCCCTTCCGCGTCGTCCGCCCACGTGCCCATCCATCCCCTCCATTCCCCTGCCCGACCATGCGCCCCCGAGGGGCCGCCATGTCATCATTCCCGCATGCCCACGCCGATCCTGCCCCCGACCCCCGACACCGCCACCCACGGCTGGCGCGCCGCGCTGCTGCGCTTCGACGCCGAAGGCCGCCCGATCTACGACCAGGACGGCCTGCTCGCCGTCGGTTCCGGTGCGGACGGCGTGCAGCGCGTGGTCGCCGCGGGCGACTGGCGCACGCTCTCGCCGCGGTTCCCCGGCCTGCCGGTCACCCACTGCCCCGGCCGGATCATCGCGCCCGGCTTCGTGGACATGCACGTGCACTTCCCGCAGACCGACGTCATCGGCTCGCCAGCGGAAGGGCTGCTGCCCTGGCTGGAGAACTACACCTTCCCGCACGAGTCGCGCTTTGCCGACCCGGAATACGCGCGCGGCGTCGCCACCGTGTTCGTCGACGAGCTGCTGCGCAACGGCGTCACCACGGCGCTCACTTTCGCCACCTCGCACCCCGCGTCGGTCGATGCGCTGATGGAGGAAGCCGCGGCCCGCGGCCTGCGCCTCATCGCCGGCAAGGTGCTGCAGGACCGCAATTCCCCCGACGGCGTGCGCGACGACACCACCCGCTCGCTCGCCGACACCGAAGACCTGATCCGCCGCTGGCACGGCCGCGGGCGGCTGGGCTATGCGATCACGCCGCGCTTCGCCCCCAGCTGCAGCGAGGCCCAGCTGCGCGGCGCGGGGGAGCTGGCGGCCCGCCATCCCGACGTGTGGATCCAGTCGCACGTGGCCGAGAACCGCGACGAGATCCGCTGGGCGCTGGAGCTGTTCCCCCAGGCCCGCAGCTACCTCGCGGTGTACGACGGCTTCGGCCTGATGCGCGAGCGCGCCGTGTATGCCCACTGCATCCATTTCGACGACGAGGACCGCGCCCTGATGCGGGACACCGGCACCGTCGCGGCCGTGAGCCCGACCAGCAACCTGTTCCTCGGCAGCGGCTTCTTCGACTACGCCGGCGCCGACCGTGTGGGCTTCCGCTACGGCCTCGCGAGCGACGTGGGCGGGGGCACCAGCTTCAGCCCCTTCCACACCATGCTCGCCGCCTACTACGTGGGGCGCGAGGGGCAGGCCAAGCCGGGGCTCTCGTTGCCGCCCGGCCAGCTCTGGTGGCAGCACACGGCCGGCGCGGCGCGCGCGCTGGGGCTCGACGGCGTGATCGGCAACCTGCAGCCGGGCTGCGAGGCGGATTTCGTCGTGCTGAACCCCGCCGCCACCCCGCTGCTCGCGCGCAAGACGGCGCAGGCCGCCAGCCTGGACGAACTGCTGTTCGCGATGATCGTGATGGGCGACGACCGGCTCGTCGAGCGCGCCGTGATCGCGGCGTCCCGTTGAGCTGGCGGAGCCCGTGCAGCGGATTTCCGCAGCTATGAAAAGGGTAGTATCGCGTCCGCGCGCCGCCTTCCGCCTGGCGCGCACGAGGAGAGAGAAACCATGAGCATCAAGAGCGACAAATGGATCCGCCGCATGGCCGAACAGCACGGCATGATCGATCCGTTCGAGCCCGGCCAGATCCGCGAGAGCGACGGCCGCAAGATCATCAGCTACGGCACCAGCAGCTACGGCTACGACATCCGCTGCGCGCCCGAATTCAAGGTGTTCACCAACATCCACAGCACCGTGGTGGACCCGAAGAACTTCGATGAGAAGAGCTTCGTCGACTTCGAGGGCGACAGCTGCATCATTCCGCCCAACAGCTTCGCGCTGGCGCGCACCGTCGAATACTTCCGCATTCCGCGCAACGTGCTCACCATCTGCCTGGGCAAGAGCACCTATGCGCGCTGCGGGATCATCGTCAACGTGACGCCGTTCGAGCCCGAGTGGGAAGGCTACGTCACGCTCGAATTCAGCAACACCACGCCGCTGCCGGCGCGCATCTACGCGGGCGAGGGCTGCGCCCAGGTGCTGTTCTTCGAAAGTGACGAGGTCTGCGAGGTGAGCTACCGCGACCGCGGCGGCAAGTACCAGGGCCAGGTCGGCGTGACCCTGCCCAAGGCCTGACGGCGGCGGGCCGGGGGCGCCACTGGCGGGCGTCCTACAGCGGCGCGGCGCGTTCCTCCGGTGCGGGCGCGGCAGCCCGGGCATAGCATTCCTCCATGCGCTGCCGTTGCGTTCCGTGGACTTTGTCACACGGGGCCGGCAGACTGGAATTCCCGCTTTTTGCCCGCCCGAGGACACCGCCATGCACGCCGCCACCGCCTCCCATGCATCATCCGCCGTTCCGGCCGCCTATGCACCGGACATGGGCGCCCGCGCCGAGGCGCGCTACTGGCCGGCCCATGCCCTCGACACCTTCCTCCTGCAGATGGCCGCGCGCGGGCACTGCATCAGCGCCACGATGATGCTGGGCGACCGCGGCTATGCCCTGGACCAGCTGCAGCATGCGCGCGCCCTGTCCGGCGAAGCGCTGCAGTCGGCGGTGCGGGAACTCTCCGATTACTTCGAGGACGCCCAGCCGGCCGTGGCCGGCCTGCACTGGTGCCACCGCTGACAGACAGCGCGTCCGAACCGCCCCCCACCGACTTCCAGGAGACTTCCATGCCCACCGTTTCGGCGCAGCCGTCCTCGCTCGATTCCCGCTACGCCGCACCGCAGCGCAGCGGCGCACGCCCCCTCCTGCTGGCCGTGGGAGGCGCCGTGATCGCTGTGCAGGTCGCGGCCATGGCCTGGGTGCTGGAAGACCACGTCCGCCATGCCGAGCAGCAGCAGCACGCCTGGGTGGCCCGCGGCATGCAGTCGAGCACCGCCCGCGAACCGCAGGCCCTGGCGGCCTCGGGGGAAGCGGACTGGTCCGCAGGCTCCACGTTCGCCGCCCGCTGACGGACAACGGCCCGCCAGGCGGCGTACCATCGAGGCCCGGCATGAATCTTTGGGGTGCGCACGATGAAATGGGAAGGCAATCGCGAATCGGACAACGTCGAGGACCGCCGTGACGAGGGTGGCGGTGGCGGCGGTTTTCCGGTCTTCGGAGGGCGCAGCATCGGCATCGGCACCATCGTCATCGCCCTCATCGGCGGCTGGGTGTTCGGCATCAATCCGCTCACGCTGCTGGGCATGCTGAGCGGCGGCGGTGCGCCCGCCCAGGTGCAGACGCAGCAGGCGCCGGCCCACCGCCCGCCCGCCGACGACACCATGGCCCGCTTCGTGTCCACGGTGCTCGCCGATACCGAGGACGTCTGGGCGGACGTCTTCCGGCAGAACGGCACGGCCTACCAGAACCCGCGCCTGGTGCTGTTCCGCGGCCGCACGCCCACGGCCTGCGGCACGGGCCAGGCGGCCATGGGACCGTTCTACTGCCCGGCCGACCGCAAGGTCTACATCGATCTCGGCTTCTACGAGACGCTCAAGAACCGGCTCGGCGCCCCGGGCGACTTCGCGCAGGCCTATGTGATCGCCCATGAGGTGGGCCACCACGTGCAGAACCTGCTGGGCATCAGCAGCCGCGTGGACCAGATGCGCGGCCGGGTGAGCCAGGTCGAATACAACCACCTCTCCGTGCGCCTGGAACTGCAGGCCGACTGCTTCGCGGGCGTCTGGGCCCACAACGCGCAGAACGCGCGGCAGATCCTGGAGCAGGGCGACGTGGAAGAGGCCATGAACGCCGCGGCGAAGATCGGCGACGACGCGCTGCAGCGCGCATCGGGCGGCGCGGTGGTGCCGGACAGCTTCACCCACGGCACCAGCGCCCAGCGCCAGCGCTGGTTCCGCGCGGGCCTGGATTCCGGAAGCATCAAGGCCTGCGATACCTTCTCGTCCCGCAGCCTTTGATAGGTAAGGCTTCGTTGCTGCGTTTTCCGTAGCGCTGCGGATGCACCCGCAGCGCGCATGGGCGGCAAAATACCGCCCGTGAAGGGCTGGTGCGACAATATCGGCCGCACATGACAAGTTCTTTCTCCAATTTATCGCTGGCCGAGCCGCTGGCGCGCGCCGTGGCCGAGATGGGCTACACGTCGATGACCCCCATCCAGGCTGAGGCCATTCCGGTGGTTCTCACCGGCAAGGACGTGATGGGCGCCGCGCAGACCGGCACCGGCAAGACGGCGGCTTTCTCGCTGCCGCTGCTGCAGCGCCTGCTCAAGCACGAGAACAGCTCCACCTCGCCGGCGCGCCATCCCGTGCGCGCCCTGGTGCTGCTGCCCACGCGCGAACTGGCCGACCAGGTCGCCCAGCAGATCGCCCTCTACGCCAAATACACCAAGCTGCGCAGCACCGTGGTGTTCGGCGGCATGGACATGAAGCCCCAGACGCTGGAGCTGAAGAAGGGCGTCGAGGTCCTCGTGGCCACGCCGGGCCGCCTGCTGGACCACATCGAGGCCAAGAATGCGGTGCTGAACCAGGTCGAGTACGTGGTGCTCGACGAGGCCGACCGCATGCTGGACATCGGCTTCCTGCCCGACCTGCAGCGCATCCTCAGCTATTTGCCGAAGACGCGCACCACGCTGCTGTTCTCCGCCACGTTCTCTTCCGAGATCAAGCGCCTGGCGGGCAGCTACCTGCAGGACCCGGTCACGATCGAGGTCGCGCGCCCCAACGAGACCGCCTCCACTGTCGAGCAGCGCTTCTACAGCGTCAGCGACGACGACAAGCGCCGCGCCATCCACCACGTGCTGCGCACGCGCGGGGTCAAGCAGGCCTTCGTCTTCGTCAACAGCAAGCTCGGCTGCGCGCGCCTGGCGCGCACGCTGGAGCGCGAGGGCCTGAAGGCCGCGGCGCTGCACGGCGACAAGAGCCAGGACGAGCGCCTGAAGGCACTGGATTCCTTCAAGCGCGGCGAGGTGGACCTGCTGGTCTGCACCGACGTCGCGGCGCGCGGCCTGGACATCAAGGACGTGCCGGCGGTGTTCAATTTCGACGTGCCCTTCAACGCCGAAGACTACGTGCACCGCATCGGCCGCACGGGCCGCGCTGGCGCCTCCGGCCTGGCGGTGACGCTGGTTTCCAGCAGCGATGCGCGCCTGGTGGCCGACATCGAGAAGCTCATCAAGAAGAAGATCGACCTGGAGGCGCTGGAGGTGGGCGACGACCGCCCCCGCGGCCGCTTCAACGACGGCCGCCGCGGCTGGCGCGACGACGAGGCCGGCGGTGGCGAAGCGCCCCGGGCGCGGCGCGAGGAAGGCCGTGGCGACAGCCGGGCCCTGCGCGCTTCGGGCGGCGGCTACCGCACGCCCGCGGCCCCGCGCGATCCGTTCTTCGACAAGCCCTACGAGGCCCCCGCCGAGGCCGCGCCCAGCTGGGATGCCACGGCGCGCCCGGCCGCGCGCAGCGGCATTTCGGCCAACATCAAGCCCAAGCGCAAGGTGGCGGCGCTGTTCAAGGCCGCCGCCCCGGCGGCGGAGACCTCGTCTTCCAACTGAGCGGAGCGCCGGCGGCCCGCGGAGCGGACCGTGCGGCCCGGCGAAGCGGGTTCCGGCGAAGGGGCGCGTGGCCCGCTCTCAGCCCGGTGCCTGCGCCTGGTCGCAGTGCACCGTGATGTGCTCGCGCTCGGCCAGCGTGGCGCCGAACCGCACGGCGCTCAGGCAGCCGCCCCACACGCATCCCGTATCGAGCGCCAGCAGGTCGGGGCGGTTCATCCAGCCCAGGGTGGACCAGTGGCCGAAGGCGATCAGCGTGCCGCGCGTGCGGCGCCCGGGCGCATCGAACCAGGGCACCAGGCCTTCGGGGGCCGCGCCGGCGCTCTCGCTGCTCTCGAAATCCATGCGGCCGTCCGGCGTGCAGAAGCGCAGCCGCGTGAGCGCGTTCACGATCGCGCGCCACCGCTCCATGCCCGAAAGCGCATCGTCCCACCGGTCGGGCGCGTTGCCGTACATCGCATGCAGGAACTGCGGCATCGCCGCGCCGCGCAATTGCGCCGCGACTTCCGCGGCATGCGCCAGCACGTCCGGTGCCGTCCAGTCCGGCAGGACGCCCGCATGCACCATCAGCAGCTGCCCGCCGCCATGGCGGTGCTCCCGCGCCAGGGGCTGGGCGCGCAGCCAGTCGAGCAGGGCGTCGCGGTCGGGTGCCTGCAGCACGTCGGCCAGCGTATCGCGCCGCGAGGGCTTGCGCGCTCCCTCGGAGGCGGCCAGCAGGTGCAGATCGTGGTTGCCCAGCAGGCAGCGGATGCTGTCTCCGGCCTGCATGCAGCGCCGCAGCACCCCGGCCGACCGCGGCCCGCGATTCACGAGATCGCCCAGCAGATAAACCGTGTCGCGGCTGGGGGAGAAATCCACCGTGCGCAGCAGGCGCTCCAGTGCCGGGTCGCATCCCTGAATATCGCCGATGCAGTAGAGGGCCATGTCGGTGGGGTCCGCCGAAGGCGGCAGTTATGCAGAGACAGCGATTGTGAATCGGGGAAAAGCCCTCCGCCGGGGGTCGGGCTCTGCGGCGGGCGGGTTTGGAGAAGGGCCGGGTTTCAAAGTTCCGGGAGGCTCGAACGCGGGATGAATTCAATCCCATGCGGCCGGAAGGCGTACGTAATCCAAAATATTTTCTATAATGCGTTCCTCGTTATCCACTTTCACACTGAACTGACATGACCACCTCCAGCTACAAGGACCTGCTGAAGCAGCGCGAGCAACTCGAGCAGCAAATCAACGAAGCCCGCCGCCGCGAACTGTCTGACGCGATCTCCCAGGTGCGCTCGCTCGTGTCCGAGTATGGCCTGAAGGCGGACGACGTATTCCCGTCCGGCCGTGCACGCAGCGCCAGCGCCGGCACCAAGGTGGCGCCCAAATATCGCAATCCCGCCACGGGCCAGACCTGGACGGGCCGCGGCAAGGCCCCCAAGTGGATCCAGAACGAAAATCGCGAACAGTTCGCCATCTGATAATTCGCCGAGCCGCCCGCCGCCGGCACAGCCGCCCCGCCGGCTGTCCGCTGCAGGCGCAGTGGTCGAGAACTCCTTGAGCCCGCCCCTTCGGCGGGTTTTTTCGTGGGGGCCCAGTGCCGGCGCTTTCGCGCCATTCGCTGCATGCCGTTGCGGAAGACGGCCGGGGTATCTTTGCTCCGGGCGCTTACTCCATAGCGGCAATGGGGTGGCACCGCCCAATGGCCTTCAGTGCGGCGGTTAAACGGCCGGGTTCTCCGTGGTTTCGTGGAATCTCGATAAATTGCCGTTGCCGAGATAACTGGGCGGGTGTAAGCGCAGGCCGGTCGCGTGTGCCGCTGGAAACGCCGGCTTGTAACACACGCTCTGCGCCGGTATTGCAGGACAAGTGCCCGTTCTGCGCGGGCGGATATTGGCTGCGCGCTCCGCCATGGACGCGATGGAATGGAGAGCGGTTTTGCAAGGATGGATGGGGTGCGGCCCGGGCATGCCGACGGCGGTGAACGGGTTCGCGCAGGGAGAAGACGATGGCCGCCATCGCCCTACATTTGCATCGCGATCGGGGACTGCCAAAATGCCAGGGTCGCCCCCCATTCAAGGAGTAGTGCTTTATGGCCTCGAAGTCTCCGGCGGTTTCCCGCCACGCTTTCGCATCCACCCTGCAGACATTCACCACCAGATCGGGAAAAAGCGGGCAGTTCCATTCGCTGCCCGCCCTGGCCCGCCAGTTTCCGTCCATCCACCGGCTGCCGGTGTCCATTCGCATCGTTCTGGAGTCGGTCCTGCGCAATTGCGACGGCGTGAAGGTGACGCCGGAGCACGTGGAGCAGCTCGCGAACTGGCAGCCGGTGGCCGAGCGCAAGGACGAGATCCCCTTCATCGTCTCGCGCGTGGTGCTGCAGGATTTCACCGGCGTGCCGCTGCTGGCCGATCTGGCCGCGATGCGCAGCGTCGCGCAGCGCCTGGGCAAGAAGCCCAAGAAGATCGAGCCGCTGGTGCCGGTCGACCTCGTGGTGGACCACTCCATCATGGTCGATTACTACGGAACCAAGAAGGCGCTCGACCTGAACATGAAGCTGGAATTCCAGCGCAACCGCGAGCGCTACGAATTCATGAAGTGGGGCATGCAGGCGTTCGACACCTTCGGCGTGGTGCCGCCGGGCTTCGGCATCGTGCACCAGGTGAACCTCGAATACCTCGCGCGCGGCGTGCACCGGCGCGCCGATGGCGTCCACTACCCCGACACCCTCGTGGGCACGGACAGCCACACCACCATGATCAACGGCATCGGCGTGGTCGCCTGGGGCGTGGGCGGCATCGAGGCCGAGGCCGCGATGCTCGGGCAGCCGGTGTACTTCCTGACGCCCGACGTGGTGGGCTTCGAGCTGACGGGCCAATTGCGCGAAGGGGTGACGGCGACCGACCTCGTGCTCACGGTGACCGAGATCCTGCGCCGGCACAAGGTGGTGGGCAAGTTCGTGGAGTTCTTCGGCGAGGGCACGCGCACGCTGTCGCTCCCCGACCGCGCGACCATCGGCAACATGGCGCCCGAGTACGGCGCGACGATGGGCTTCTTCCCCGTGGACGAGAAGACGATCGAGTACTTCCAGGGTACCGGTCGCACCAAGGCGGAAATCGAGGCGTTCGAGGCGTATTTCCGCGCGCAGGGCCTGTTCGGCGTGCCGAAGGCCGGCGAGATCGACTATTCGCAGGTGGTGCGGCTGGACCTGGGCGACGTCACGCCCAGCCTCGCCGGCCCGAAGCGCCCGCAGGACCGCATCGAGCTCGGCAAGGTCAAGGACCAGTTCACGGCGCTCTTCTCCAGGCCGGCGGCTGAGAGCGGCTTCAACCGCCCGGCCGAGCTGCTGCACACGCGCCACCACATCCACCGCGGCGAAGAGGGCGTCTGCGAGGACGTGCCCGACGAGAAGGACGCGCCCGCGGGCGGCCCGCGCTTCCTCGTGGAGATGGAGCACAACAAGCCCAAGCTCGCGGTCAAGCATGCCGATCCGTCCGTCCGCCTGCCGGCCAAGGGCAGCGATCCGACGATCGGCAACGGCGACGTGCTGATCGCCGCCATCACGAGCTGCACGAACACGTCGAACCCGAGCGTGCTGCTGGCCGCCGGCCTGCTGGCCAAGAAGGCCGTGGAGGCAGGGCTGAAGGTGCAGCCGCACATCAAGACCTCGCTGGCGCCGGGCTCGCGCATCGTCACGCAGTACCTCTCCGAAACCGGCCTGCTGCCCTATCTGGAGAAGCTGGGCTTCGCGGTCGCGGGCTACGGCTGCACCACCTGCATCGGCAACGCAGGCGATCTGGCCCCGGAGATCAACGAAGCCATCACCGGCAGCGACCTCGTCTGCGCGGCCGTGCTGTCGGGCAACCGCAATTTCGAGGCGCGCATCCATCCCAACATCAAGGCCAACTTCCTCGCGAGCCCGCCGCTGGTGGTGGCCTATGCCATCGCCGGCACGGTGCTGCGCGACCTGATGACCGAGCCGGTGGGCAAGGGGCGCGGTGGGCGCGACGTGTACCTGGGCGACATCTGGCCCAGCAGCGACGAAATCCACCAGCTCATGAAGCATGCGATGAACGGCAAGGCCTTCCGCGAGAACTACGGCCTGGTGAAGACCGATCCGGGCGCGCTCTGGGGCAAGATCCAGGGCGTGTCCGGCGACACCTACAACTGGCCCGCCAGCACCTACATCGCCGAGCCGCCGTTCTTCTCCGGCTTCACGCTGGACGTCGCGGGCGAGGGCGGCGGGAAGCCGGCGGCGCAGTCGGTGCTGGGCGCGCGCATCATGGCGCTCTTCGGCGACTCGATCACCACCGACCACATCTCGCCGGCCGGCTCGATCAAGGAGACCTCGCCCGCCGGCCAGTGGCTGCTGCAGCACGGCGTGATGAAGCAGGACTTCAACAGCTACGGCGCGCGCCGGGGCAACCACGACGTGATGATGCGCGGCACCTTCGCCAACGTGCGCATCAAGAACCTGATGATCCCGCCGAAGGAGGACGGCTCGCGCGAGGAGGGCGGGCTGACGCTCTTCCAGAACGAGGGCCCGCACCAGGGCACGAAGATGTTCATCTTCGACGCGGCGATGCAGTACATGGCGCAGGAAACGCCCACCGTGATCTTCGCGGGAGAGGAGTACGGCACCGGCTCCAGCCGCGACTGGGCGGCCAAGGGCACGCAGCTGCTGGGCATCAAGGCCGTGGTCGCGCGCAGCTTCGAGCGCATCCACCGCTCCAACCTGGTGGGCATGGGGGTGCTGCCGCTGCAGTTCCGCGGATCGGATTCGTGGGAATCGCTGGGCCTGCGCGGCGACGAGACGATCGACGTGGTGCCGGACCCGTCGCTCACGCCCCAGAGCGATGCGCGCCTCGTCATCCGGCGTGCCGACGGCTCCCGCCAGGAGGTGACCGTCACGCTGCGCATCGACACGCCCATCGAAGCGGACTACTACCGCGCCGGAGGCATCCTGCCCTACGTGCTGCGCCAGCTGCTCGCGTCCTGAACGGACGGGCGGCCCCCCGGGCGGACCGGCGGGTGCGCCCCGGCGGCGGGGATCGATACACTCGTGACAGTTTGTTCATCCCCGAATCGCGCTTCCACCGGCCCACCCGTCCTCCGCCATGCGCCCGTTCCGCCTGCCGTCCGCCGGCTCCTTCTGCCGCGCCCTGTTCTCCGAGACGCCGATGGCGACCGCCATCCTCGTGTTCGCCGGCATGGCGCTCCTGCTGGTGCCGCTCGTACAGCTGCTGGGCGAGGGGGTGGGCGCGCTGTACGGCCTGGAGCCCTTCCTCGACATGGTGGCCGTGCTCATCGGGCTGCTGGCGGTCGCGGTGTCGCTGCACATGCTCGACGGCAGCGCCCAGGGCCGGGCCAACGTCCTGGTGCTGGGCCTCGCGTCGGCGGCGGTGTGCAATTTCCTCCACGGAATGATGCAGCACCCGGTCGTGGGCCAGGCGCTCGGCGAACGGCTGCACGTGTCGCACTATTTCGCGCTGTGGGCCTATGGGCTGGAAGCCGCCACGCTGCTGCTGTTCGCACTGCGCGTGTCCTTTCCCGGCCCCGGCATGGCCTGGGCCCTGGCGTCGGCAGGGGTGTCGCTGGCCATCGTGTGGATGGCGGCCAGCGGGGCGCAGCAGGGTGGCCGTGCGTCTGCACCACTGATCGCGCAGGGCGCCGCCCTGGTCTCGGGCGCAGTCATGGCGGTGGCTGCCGCGCTGCTGTATTACGGCCTGCCCCGGCGCAACGCGCGCGGTGCCCGCCTCGGCCGGCGGCTGACCATGGCCTCTGCCGCGGCCGCCATGGCGGCGGGGCAGTGCGCGCTGCTGCTGCCGGACGGACCGTCCCCCTGGCCGGGCATCCTGTCGCACGGGCTGCACGTGCTCGGGTATGCGCTGATGTTCCAGGCCGTGTTCATCGCGGGCGTGCGCATGCCTTACGCCCGGCTGCGGGAGACCGAGTCCCGGCTGCGCGACAGTGAGATGCGCCTGCAGCTGCTCGGCCGCAACCTGCCCGACAGCGCGCTCTACCAGGTCGTCCGCGAAACCGACGGCCGGCGGCGCTTCGTGCACATGGGCGAGGCCCTGGAGCGGCTGGTGGGCCTGAGGGCCGAGGAGGTGATGGGGGATGCGCAGCGGCTGTTCGCATGCATCGAACCCGAGGACGAGGCGGCACGCGCCGAGGCCGACGAGGAGTCGTTCCGGACCATGGGGATCGCCGAATCGGTGGTGCGCCTGCGGCGCGCGGACGGCGAGCTGCGGTGGATCCGGCTCAGCTCCTCGCCCCGGGTGCTCGGCGACGGCAGCGGCCGCGTGATCTGGGACGGCGTGCTGACGGACGTGACGGAGCAGCGCGAGGCGCAGGACCTGAGCCGTGCGCACGAGATCCAGCTCGCGAGCCTGCTGAGCCGCATGCCGGGCGGGGTGTCTCGGCTCGACCGCGACCTGCGCATCCTCTACGTCAATCCGTCGCAGGCGCAGTGGCTGCGCCGCACCGAGCCGGAGGTGGAGGGCAAGCTGATCGGCGAGGTGCTGACCGACGAACTGCTGCAGTCCCTGCGCCCGCCGCTGCTGCGGGCACTGCAGGGGCAGACGGTGGTGTTCGACTACCGCGCGCCGGGCGGCAGCGACGGCCCGAAGTTCTTCCACACTACGGTCATTCCCGAAACCGGCGCCGACGGCCGCGTGGTCGCCGTGGTGGTGTTCGCCGTCGATCTGACCGAACAGAAACGCCTCGCGATGGAACTGGGCCAGCAGCGATCGCGGCTCGCGAGCCTCGTCAACGCCATTCCGGACGTGGTGTTCCTCAAGGATGCGAACGGGCGCTACCTGTCCTGCAATCCGGTGTTCGAGCGCTTCGTGGGCCGCCGCGAGCGCGACATCGTCGGCCTGAGCGACGAGGAACTGCTGCCGCCGATGGAGGCCGAGCGCGTGCGGCAGCTCGACGAGCGGGCGATGGCCGCCTGGCAGCCGCTGGTGTACGAGGAGACGCTCACGTTCGCGGAGGACGGCTACGCGGGCTATTTCGAGACCATCAAGACGCCGATCCGCGACATGCACGGGCACGTGACCGGGCTGCTCAGCGTGTGCCGCGACATCACCGACCGCAAGAAGGCCGAGCAGCAGATCGAGCTGCTGGCCTTCTTCGACGCGCTCACCGGGCTGCCGAACCGGCGGCTGCTGCTCGACCGACTGCAGCGCGCGAGCGCATCGTGCCCGCGCATCGACAAGCTGGGCGCGCTGCTGTTCATCGACCTGGACAACTTCAAGGACCTCAACGACACGCTGGGCCACGACATGGGCGACCGGCTGCTGGTCCTGGTGGCGCAGCGGCTGCAGGAATGCGTGCGCACCTCGGACACCGTGGCGCGTTTCGGCGGCGACGAGTTCGTGGTGATGCTGGAGGGCCTGGACGTCGATCCCGCCCATGCCGCGCAGCAGGCTGAACTGGTCGCGGAGAAACTGCTCGAGCAGCTCAACCGGCCGTTCCAGATGGGTGCGCAGGAACACTACAGCACCCCCAGCATCGGCATCACGCTGTTCGGCGACCAGCGCCGCAGCGTGGACGAGCTGCTCAAGCGTGCGGACCTGGCCATGTACCAGGCGAAGGCCGCCGGCCGCAACACCCAGCGCTTCTTCGACCCGGACATGCAGGCGCAGGTGACGGCGCGTTCGCAGCTGGAGGCCGACCTCCGCCATGGCATCGCGCGGCAGGAGCTGACCGTGCATTTCCAGCCGATCGTGGACGGCAGCACGCGGCTGGGCGGCGCGGAGGCGCTGGTGCGCTGGCGGCATCCCGACAGGGGCGTGATCAGCCCGGCCGACTTCATCCCGCTCGCGGAAGAGACCGGCCTCATCCTGCCGCTGGGCCGCCAGGTCCTGCAGACCGCGTGCGAGCAACTGGTGCGCTGGTCGGCCCATCCGGCCACCGCGCCGCTCACCATCGCCGTGAACGTCAGCGCGCGGCAGTTCCGGCAGCCCGACTTCGTGGCGGAGGTGCTGGGCACGCTCCAGCGCACCGGCGCCAATCCGCAGCGGCTGAAGCTGGAACTCACCGAGAGCCTGCTGCTGGGCGACGTGGAGGACACCATCGCCCGCATGGCGCAGCTCAAGCGGGCCGGAGTCGGGTTCGCGCTCGACGACTTCGGCACCGGCTATTCCTCGCTGAGCTACCTCAAGCGCCTGCCGCTGGATCTCGTGAAGATCGACCAGAGCTTCGTGCGCGACGTGCTCACCGACCCCAACGACGCCGCCATCGTGCGCACCATCCTGGCCCTCGCCAAGAGCCTGGACCTGCAGGTCGTCGCGGAAGGCGTGGAGACCGCGGGGCAGCTCAGCTTCCTCAAGCTGCACGGCTGCGAAGGCTTCCAGGGATATCTCTTCGGCCGTCCCGTGCCCGTGGAGGCCTTCGAGCGCGAGCACGAACTGCCCGGACCGGCGGCCGTGCCGGACGCGCAGGGCCTGGCGCTGTCGGCGCCATGAGCGTGCGCATCGCCTGGTTCGACGCCGCCCCCCCCACGGAACGTGAGAGCGCGGCAGCCGCCCTGGCCGCCCAGGGGGAGCACTGGGGCCATGTCTGGGACGTGGTCGCGCAGCCGTGGGACGGCGCGCTGGAGGTGGTGCGGCCCGCAGGCGGCGACGCCGGGCCGATGGCCGGCTTCGAGGCCGCCGTGCTGGTGCCGCCCGCACATGCGGACACGCTGCCCGCATGGACCGTGCAGCCCGGGCGCCGGGCGCCGCTGCTGCTCTCCCTGGGCCCCGAGCCGGTGCAGGAGGCCCTGGCCGCGCGCGCGCTGCGCGCCGGGCCGGGGGACTACGTGCTGCGCACGCGGCAGGGCGGCGGCCATCCGCGCGAGCTGGCCTTGCGGCTCTCCGCCCTGCTGGCGACGCGTCCGGGCCATGCGGCCGGCAATTCCCGCGATGCGGCACCCGCCCGCACGCCGGGCGTACCTCCCACCGAAGACATGCTGCGCACCGCCATCGACCACATGGCGATGGGGGTGCTCCTGTGCGCGCCGGACCGCCGGGTGCGCTTCTACAACCACCGGCTGCCCGGCATGCTCGATCTGCCGCGCACGCTGCTGGACGGCGCGCCGGCCCTGTCGGAGCTCAAGGAGCTGCAGGCCGGGCGCGGCGACTTCGGCGAGAACTTCGAGCGGGTGGACGAGCGCGGACGGGCGTACGTGGAGAGCGGCAGCCGCCTCGCACCGCCCGGCACCTACTGGCGCAAGGCACCCGACGGCCGCATGCTGGAGGTCCACTGCACGGCCCTGCCCGACGGCGGGCTGCTGCACACCTTCGCCGACGTGACGCCGCACGTGCGGCTGCAGTCCGAACTGCGGCTCAGCGAGGCGCGCTTCCGCAGCCTGTGCGATCTGTCGTCCGACTGGTACTGGGAGCAGGACGCGGAATACCGCTTCGTCCACATCTCCGGCGGCAGCAGCCAGATGCGCATCGCGTCGGAGGAGGTGGTCGGGCGCACCCGCTGGGACCTGCAGGCCCTGAACCTCTCCGAGGCGGACTGGGCGGACCACCGGCGGGCGCTCGATGCGCGCCGGCCGTTCCGCGATCTCGAGCTGGAACGCATGGGCGACGGCGGCCGCGCCTACTGGGTGTCCATCAGCGGCGTGCCGGTGTTCGCCGCGGACGGCACGTTCTCCGGCTACCGCGGCGTGGGCCGCGACATCACGGAGCGCAAGCGCGTCGAGGCCGAGATCGAGCGCCTGGCGTTCTTCGATCCGCTCACGGGGCTGCCCAACCGCCGCCTGCTCACCGACCGCCTGCACCGGGCCATCGGCGCGGCCGCGCACGGACGGGAACACGGCGCGCTGCTGTTCCTCGACCTGGACAACTTCAAGGACCTGAACGATACGCTCGGCCACGACATGGGCGACCGTCTCCTCGTGCAGGCGGCCCAACGCCTGCTGTCCTGCGTGGGCCCGCAGGACACGGTGAGCCGGTTCGGCGGCGACGAGTTCGTGGTGCTGGCCGAAGGGCTGCCCGGCGACCCGCACCGGGCGCGCGCCGAGGCCGGGGTGCTGGCCCACCGGATCTCCTTGGCCCTGGGCAGGCCGTACGCGGTGGGCGGCATGGGCCACCACCACAGCACGCCGAGCATCGGCGTGGCGCTGTTCGGCGCCCTGACCGGGCAGGACTCGGGCGTGGACGACCTGCTCAAGCACGCCGACCTCGCCATGTACCAGGCCAAGGCCGCGGGACGCGACACGGTGCGCTTCTTCGACCCGGCCATGCAGGAGGCCGTCATCGCGCGCGCGGCGCTGGAATCCGAACTGCGGCAGGCCCTGCAGTCCGGCGAACTCGTGCTGCACTACCAGCCCCTGGTGAGCGGCGACGGCACCATGCTGGGCGCGGAGGCCCTGGTGCGCTGGCAGCATCCGCAGCGGGGCCTCGTCATGCCGGGTGGATTCATCCCGGCGGCGGAGCAGGGCGGCCTGATCGTGCCGCTGGGGCAGTGGGTGCTGGAGCGTGCCTGCGAGCAGTTGGTGGCATGGTCCCGCATGCCGGCGGCGGCGCACCTCGTGCTGTCGGTGAACGTGAGCGTGCGGCAGTTCCGGCAACCCGATTTCGTCGACCACGTGCTGCAGACGCTGCGCCGCACCGGAGCGCAGCCGCGGCTGCTGAAGATCGAGCTCACCGAGAGCCTGCTGATGGCGGACGTGGAGGACGTGGTCACCCGCATGGCGCAGCTGCGGGCCCACGGCGTGGGGTTCGCGATCGACGACTTCGGCACCGGCTATTCCTCGCTGGCCTACCTCAAGCGGCTGCCGCTGGACCAGCTCAAGATCGACCAGAGCTTCGTGCGCGACGTGCTCACCGACCCGAACGACGCCGCCATCGTGCGCACCATCCTGGCCCTGGCGCGCAGCCTGGACCTGAACGTGGTCGCGGAGGGCGTGGAAACGACGGGCCAGCTCAAATTCCTGCAGCGCCATGGCTGCCATGCCTTCCAGGGCTATCTTTTCGGGCGCCCGGGGCCGGCCGCGGTGCTCGAGCGGGCGCTGCACCCAGTGCTCTGACCCGCTCGCGGACGGCGCGGTGCGCGGTCCGGGTCCTTGACCTGGCTCGTTCCCCGGGCACGGCGGCCACCCCACAATGGCCCCCATGCAAGACACACGACAGCAGCAACTCCTGATCGCCGGCGGAGGCATCGGTGGACTGGCCGCGGCCCTCGGCGCGGCGCGTGCCGGGTGGGCGGTGGACCTGTTCGAGCGGGCGCCCGCCTTCGGCGAGGTGGGCGCGGGCGTGCAGCTCGGCCCGAACGCGGTGGCGTGCCTGCACGCCTGGGGGCTGGAGCCCGCGCTGCGGGCCGTCGCCGCCTATCCGGAGCGGCTGCAGGTGCGCAGCGCGCTCGACGGGCGCGTGCTGGCAGCCATGCCCCTGGGCACAACCATCGCCGCCCGGTATGGCGCACCCTACGCCGCCATCCACCGTGCCGATCTGCACGGCCTGCTGCTGGAGGCGGTGCGCGCCGAGCCCGCGGTGCGCGTGCATCTCGGCGAGACCATCGCCGCGCATACCGAAGGCTCGGCGGGCATCATGCTGCGCACCGTGGCCGGCCACCGCGTGCAGGGCGATGCCTTCGTCGGCGCCGACGGGCTGCGCAGTGCCACGCGCCTACGCCTGCTGGGCGCCGAGCCCGCGCGCGTGTCGGGCCACCTCGCCTACCGTGCCGTGGTGCCCCAGGAGGCGCTGCCCGAGCGGCTGCGCACCGCCCAGGTCACCGCCTGGCTCGGCCCGGGGCTGCACGTCGTGCAGTACCCGGTGTGCCGCGGAGAACGCATGAACCTCGTCGCCATCCGCCACGGCCGCGCGCCGGACGACCTGGACCATTGGGACCATGCCGGCAACGCGGGCGATCTGGAGGGCGCGCTGCGGGGCACCACGCCTGCACTGCAGGAACTGGTGCGCGCCGTGCCGCAGGCCGGCGGCGGCTGGCGCCTCTGGCCGCTGTCCGACCGGCCGCCGCTGCAGGGAGCGCACGAGATGGCGCAGGGCCGCGTGGCGCTGCTCGGCGATGCCGCGCACCCGATGCGCCCCTACCTCGCCCAGGGCGCGGGCATGGCGATCGAGGATGCCGCCGCGCTGCAGCAGGCCCTGGCCGGATGCGGGAACGACGTGCCGCAGGGCCTGCGCCGCTATGCCGCGCAGCGCTGGCAGCGCAACGCCCGCGTGCAGGCGCGCGCCGAGCGCAACGGCCGCATCTTCCACGCGACCGGGCCGATGCGCTGGGCGCGCGACCTGTCGCTGCGGCTGCTGGGCGAGCGACTGCTCGACCAGCCCTGGCTCTACCGCGGGCCGAGCGTGGGCACCGGCAGGGCCTAGGGCGAGCCAAGCTCCGGAATCGGGGCGTCGTGGATGGGGCAGGGGCCGGACAGCATGACGGCGGAGGAACCGTGCAGCGGCAGAGCGCCACCTTCCGCAAGTGGCATCGGAGCCCGCACGGCCTCACCCATCCGAAGGCCGCGGAGCAGGCCATGCCAGCAGACGCCGCGGAACCGGCTTCGCCGGGCCGCCAGCGTCGTCCCCCCCCCGGGGGATGGCGCCGAAGGCGACTCAGGGGGGGATCAGAGATTCGTGCGCAGCTTCCAGATCTCCGGGAACAGCACCACGTCCAGCATGCGCCGCAGGTAGCTCACGCCGCCCGTGCCGCCCGTGCCGCGCTTGAAGCCGATCACGCGCTCCACCGTGGTCACGTGGCGGAAGCGCCAGAGGCGGAAGGCGTCCTCCAGGTCGGTGAGCTTCTCGCCCAGCTGGTAGAGATCCCAGTAGCGCTGCGTGTCGCGGTACACCGTGAGCCAGGCCTCCTCCACCGCATCGCTTTCGGCATAGGGCTGCGTCCAGTCGCGGTCCGTGTGGCTCCCGGGCACGGGAATGCCCCGGCGGGCGAGCAGCCGCAGCGCCTCGTCGTAGAGCGAGGGGGCTTCGTAGGCCGCCTGCACCTGGGCGAGCAGTTCCGGCCGGTGCGCGTGGGGTTTCAGCATCGCGGCGTTCTTGTTGCCCAGCGAGAACTCGATGCAGCGGTACTGGTAGCTCTGGAAGCCGCTCGACTGGGCGAGGTAGGGCCGGATCGCGCTGTACTCGGGCGGCGTCATGGTGGCGAGCACGTCCCAGGCATGCACCAGCTGCTCCATGATCTTGGAGACGCGCGCGAGCATCTTGAAGGCCGGCGGCAGATCGTCCTGCGCCACGTGGTCGATCGCCGAGCGCAGCTCGTGCAGCATGAGCTTCATCCACAGCTCGCTGGTCTGGTGCTGCACGATGAACAGCATCTCGTTGTGGTTGGGCGAGAGCGGCTTCTGCGCGTTCAGGATCGCGTCGAGCTGCAGGTAGTCGCCATAGCTCATGTCGCGGCTGAAATCGAGCTGTGCGCGCTCCTCGTGCACGATCGCCTCGGGCTGCGAGGCAGGCGCCGAGGGCGGCGTGCCCGGGCAGGAGGGTGCGGAGGACGAGGGCGTGGCGGATGCCTGCGGGGCGTGGGGGCACATGGGCGATGTCTCCTGCCGGACTTCAGGTCACGGCGTGTTGTTGGTTGAATTCGGGACGGCGCCACGCGCCGCCCTCCAGCACGTCGCGCAGGTGCTCCACGGCGTTCCACACGTCCTCGAAGCCCAGGTAGAGCGGGGTGAAGCCGAAGCGCAGGATGTCCTTGTGCGGCCCCTGGCCGCCGTCGCCCTTGCGGAAGTCACCGATCACGCCGCGCGCGATCAGCGCCTGCACGATGGCATAGGCACCGCTGCCCTGGCCGTCCACGCCCTGGCCCTCGTCGCGCGTCAGGCACACCTGCGAGCCGCGCCGCGCATGCTCGCGGGGCGTCGCCAGGCCCAGGCCGTGGCCGGCGCAGCGCTCTTCCACCAGCTGGATGAACAGGTCCGTGAGCGCCAGCGATTTCGCGCGCAGCGCCTGCATGCCGCCCAGCGGCTGCGCGGCGGTGAACACGTCCAGCCCGCACTGCAGCGCCGAGAGGCTGATGATCGGCTGCGTGCCGCACAGGTAGCGCGCGATGCCCGGGGCGGGCTGGTAGTCCGGCGTGAAGGCGAAGGGCGCCGCATGGCCCCACCAGCCCGACAGCGGCTGCCAGAAGCGGCCGGCGTGGCGCGGATGCACCCAGACGAAGGCCGGCGCGCCGGGGCCGCCGTTGAGGTATTTGTAGCCGCAGCCGATCGAGAAGTCCGCCTCCGCGCCGCGCAGGTCCACCGGCACCGCGCCCGCGCTGTGCGCCAGGTCCCACACGCAGAGAATGCCCTGCGCCTGCGCCGCGGCGGTGACGGCCGCCATGTCGTGCATCGCGCCCGTGCGGTAGTTGACGTGCGTGAGCATCAGCACCGCCACGTCGGCGGTGAGCGCGTCCGCGATCTCTTCGGGCTCCACCAGCACCAGCTCCAGGCCGCGCTCGCGGCACAGGCCCTCGGCGATGTAGAGATCGGTGGGGAAGTTGCTGCGCTCGCTGACGATGCGGCGGCGCCCGGGCGCATCCTCGCGCGCGATGTTCAGCGCCGCGCTCAGCACCTTGTAGAGGTTGATGGAGGTGCTGTCGGTGCAGACCACCTCGCCCCGGCCCGCACCGATCAGCGGCGCGAGCTGGTCGCCCAGGCGCTGCGGCAGATCGAACCAGCCCGCGCTGTTCCACGAGCGGATCAGGTCCGTGCCCCACTCCTGCGACACCACCTCGGCGATGCGCGCGGGCGCGGCGGCGGGCATCACGCCCAGGGAATTGCCGTCGAGGTAGATCACCCCGCCGGGCAGCTGGAAGTGGCCGCGCAGCGGGCGCAGCGGATCGTGCGCATCCAGGGCGCGGCAATCGTCGAGTGTGGTCATGTGGGCATTCCTGCGATGGAAGAGAAGAAAGGGGGCGGAGTCGGCTGGGGCCTGGGGATGTGGCGGTGCCGGGTGGGCGGCCGATCAGGAGAGCGCGCGCAGCACCGCGCGCACGGGCGAGGCGTCGGCGGTGGTGAGCTTCAGGGGCAGGGCGATCAGTTCGTAGTCGCCTTCGGGCACGCCGTCCAGCACGAGGTTCTCCAGCACGCGCAGTCCGCGGCGGCGGATCACCTGGTGGCTCTCGAGCGCCTTGCTGTCGGCCGGGTCGATGCTCGCGGTATCGATGCCCACCAGCACCACGCCCCGGTCGGCCAGGCGCTCGATGGTGGCGGGCGCATAGGCCGCCAGCGCGCCGTCCCAGCGGTCCACCGGCATGCGTTCGTAGGTGCGCACCAGCACGCGCGGCGGCAGCTCCGTTCCGGCGCGCTCCACCGCGTGGGCGATGTGCTCCCACTGCACCAGCGGGCCGCGCCCGATCGCATGGATGACGCGGCACGGGCCCAGGAAGGCGTCCAGCGGCAGGTCGCCGATCGTGGCGCCCTGAGGGTCGTAGTGCAGCGGCGCGTCCGCGTGCGTGCCGACGTGCGGCGACATCGCCAGGGCGCTCACGTTCACCGGGCACTGCGGGCCGATGGTGGCGCACCACTGCTGCGAGTAGGGCGTGTCGCCGGGGAACACCGGGCTGCCGGCATGCACCGGCGCGGAAATGTCCCACAGCGTGCGGGAGAGGGTCATGGGGGCTCCAGGAAGGCTGCGGCATCGCTGCCAACGCGCGCATTCTGGGCAGACGGGCCTCGCGTGGTGTCGTTTAATCCCTACAGGCCCGCAAATTGGAAAATCCTTCCCCCTGGGGCCCCATCGGGAAAAACTTATGCGAATGGAACTGGACCGGACGGACCGGCAGATCGTGGCCGCCCTGCAGGACGATGCCCGCCTGACGTCGGGCGAACTCGCGCAGATCGCGCACTTGTCGCAATCGCCCTGCTGGCGCCGGGTGAAGCGGCTGGAAGACGGGGGCGTGATCGCGGGCTACCACGCCGCGCTCGACCGGCGGGCGCTGGGGCTCGGCGTGATGGTGTTCGTGATGGTGGGCATCGACCACCAGACCGAGGCCTCGTCGCTGCCCTTCGAGGAAGCGGTGTGCGCGATCCCCGAGGTGGTGATGTTCCATGGCATCTCCGGGCCCGAGGACTTCATGCTGGTGGTGGTCGCGCGCGACCTGGACGATTACTCGCAGCTGCTGCAGAACCGGCTGCACCGCCTGCCCGGCGTGCGGCGGGTGCACAGCTATTTCTCGCTGCAGGAGTTCAAGGGCCGGGTCGGCGGCCTGCCCGTGCCGGCTACAGGATGAAGCCGTCGGGCAGCGGCCCCATGCCGTGCCGCCGCCGCGCCCGGCCGCAGGCCTCGCTGCCGGCCTCGAACTCGCGGCAGGGCGAGGGCCGCCACTCGTAGATGCCGCAGGCCGCCCGCGTGCCCACGGTGCCCGAGAGCGCGGCGCAGCGCGGGGCGGCATGGTCCGTGCCGCGCATCCGGCGCAGGCCGGCGTTCACCTCCACCGTGAGGCCCGCGGGCACGCTGCCGCCGTCGTCCTCCGATTCGTGGACCGAGAAATCGACGCGGAAGCTCGCGCAGCAGGCGCCGCAGCTCAGGCAGGGGTGGAGGCTCATCGGGACATCGGGGGCGTTGCGGACGGATTGTGCCCAACGCGGCGGGGACGGCCGGAAAATCCGGTCCTCCTTCCCAGAACCATCACGGCCGGCAGGGGTCTGTGATGCAACAGGGGCCCGCCGGCGCCACGCCTGTAGAATGAGAATAAATATCATTGCCAGTCATAACGTCCATGAAAATGTCCGCTGAAGACGCGGCCGGGTCTGCGCACGCCCGGCCCACCGCCCCCTCCACGACCCTGGGACTGGACCGGCTGCCGCGCAGCGTGCCCGCCCACGTCGCCGCCTTCCAGCCCGCGCGCGACGACCGCGACCACGCCATCGTGCAGCGCCTCATGGAGATCGGTTTCCTGCCCGGCGAGCCCGTGCGCATCGTGGCCAGCGGTTTCCCGGGCGGCGATCCGCTGGCCGTGCGCATCGGCCAGGCCACCTTCGCGCTGCGGCGCCACGAGGCGGCGCTGGTGCAGGTGCAGCCGGAGGCCACGGCATGAGTGCGCAGGCATCTCCCGCATCCGCAGCACAGCCGCTGCGCATCGCCCTGCTGGGCAACCCCAACTGCGGCAAGACCGCACTCTTCAACCTGCTGACCGGCGCGCGGCAGAAGGTCGCCAACTACGCGGGCGTCACCGTCGAACGCAAGGAAGGGCACCTGCAGACCGCGGGCGGCCGCCGCGTGCGCGTGCTCGACCTGCCCGGCACCTACAGCCTGAACGCCCACAGCCTCGACGAGGCCGTGACGCGCGACATCGTCACGGGGCGGCGCGCCGGCGAGCCGCTGCCCGATCTGCTGGTGTGCGTGACCGACGCGACGCACCTGCGGCTCAACCTGCGCCTGGTGCTCGAAGCCCGCGCGCTCGGCTTGCCGATGGTGCTGGCGCTCAACATGAGCGACATGGCCGAGCGCCAGGGCATCGCGATCGACCGCGAGGTGCTGTCGCGCGAGCTGCGCATGCCGGTGGTCGAAACCGTGGGCGTGCGCGCCGGCGGCGTGCGCGAGCTGCTGCAGTGGCTGGACCAGGCGCCAGCGTCCGCGCTGTCGGCACCGGCGGCACCTGCTGCCGGAAGCGGTGCGCAGCCCCAGGTGGCGGAGCTGCACCAGGAGGTGCGCCGCATCATGGACCTGGCCGTGCGCGAGCCCCGGGTGAGCCTGCGCGGCGACGACCGCATCGACGCCGTCGTGCTGCACCCGGTATGGGGGCTGCTGCTGCTGGCCGCCACGCTGTTCCTGATGTTCCAGGCGGTGTTCAGCTGGGCCGAGGCCCCCATGGGCTGGATCGAGGGCGCCACGGCCGCGGCCGGTGCCTGGATCAACGCCCACATGGCCGAAGGCACGCTGCGCAGCCTGCTCACCGACGGCATCATCGCGGGCGCCGGCGGCGTGGTGGTGTTCCTGCCGCAGATCCTGATCCTGTTCTTCTTCATCCTGGTGCTCGAGGATTCCGGCTACCTGCCGCGCGCCGCCTTCCTGCTCGACCGCGTGATGGGCACGGTGGGCCTCTCCGGCCGGTCGTTCATTCCGCTGCTCTCGAGCTTCGCCTGCGCCATTCCCGGCGTGATGGCCACGCGGTCCATTCCCGACTGGCGCGACCGGCTCGTGACCATCATGATCGCGCCGCTGATGACCTGCTCGGCGCGACTGCCGGTGTATGCGCTGCTGATCGCCGCCTTCATCCCCGAACGCACCGTGGGCGGCGTGTTCAACCTGCAGGGCCTGGTGCTGTTCGGCCTGTACGTGGGCGGCATCGTGAGCGCCATGGCCGTCGCGGCCGTCGCCAAGCTGGCGCGCCGCAATGCCGGGGCGACGCCGCTGCTGATGGAGCTGCCCGCCTACCGCTGGCCCAGCCTGCGCGGCCTGGGCCTGGGCCTCTGGGAGCGGGCGCTGATCTTCCTGCGCCGCGTGGGCGGCATCATCCTGGCCGTCACCATCCTGCTGTGGTTCCTGTCGTCGTTCCCCGGCGCGCCCGAGGGCGCCACGGGCCCGGCCATCGAATACAGCTTCGCCGGCCGCATCGGCAGCGCGCTCGCGGTGGTCTTCGCGCCCATCGGCTTCAACTGGCAGATCAGCATCGCGCTGGTGCCCGGCATGGCCGCGCGCGAGGTCGCGGTGGGCGCCCTGGGCACGGTGTACGCGCTCTCCGCCACCGGCGACGACGCCGCCGCGCAGCTGGGGCCGCTGATCGCCGGCAGCTGGTCGCTGGCCACGGCGCTGTCGCTGCTGGTGTGGTTCATCTTCGCGCCGCAGTGCATCTCCACCATCGCCGCGGTGCGGCGCGAGACCAACGGCTGGCGCTATCCGCTCATCATGGTGGGCTACCTGTTCGGGCTGGCGTATGCCGCGAGCTTCGTCACCTACCGCATCGCACTCGCTCTCGGAGGAGGTTGAACCGCCATGGCCCAGGACATCATCGTCGGCCTGATCGTCGCCGCGGCCGTGCTCTACGTCGCATGGCGCTACCTGCCGCGGCGCTGGCGCAGCCGCCTCGGCACCGTGCATCCGGCACTGGCCGGGCCGGCCGGCTGCGGGGGCTGCGACAGCTGCGGCAGCGGCGACGGCGGGAGCAGTGCGGGTGGCTGTTCGACGCCGCGCGCGGCGGCGGGCGGCGGTGCCCAGCCGATGGTTTTCCATCCGCCGGCCCAGGGCGCTGCGCAGGGCGCTGGCGCGGCAAAGTCCCGAGCCGCTGGCAACGGCGAGGGCAGCGGCGGCGCCTGAAGCGCCGCCGGCTTCCGGGATTCACCGGCCCGGTGGTTTCCGGTCGGACGCGCGGAACGGGAAGCCCGGCTCCAGGATGTCCGCGCAGGCGCTGCAGAACAGGAACTGCGTGGTGCGTTCGTCGCTCACCGCACCCCAGCCCGTCCAGTTGTCGATCGATACCTTGAACCGGCGCCCGTTCTTCAGCACGATATGCCCTTCGGCGTTGCAGTCGTCGGTCTGCATTTCCTGGTCATAGCGGTCCGAAGTGGCCGGCCGGGCGTGCGAAAGAAAGAACCGCAGGCGCCGCTCGTCCAGCACGAGGTGGCCGCAGTTTCCTTGACCGAAGCTGCGCGCCGAAGGCTGGTCAACGGTGGCCTGGCGCAGGTTCTTCGGCCGCCAGAAGTCCCGGGCTGGACCGGCGTCCGCGTAGGCCGCCGGGAGGCGGTGGTGGCCAGGGCCAGAACGGCCATCCAGAGCATTTTCTTCATGGGAAGGCTCTGCTGGTTCAGAACGCGCCGCCGCCGCCCAGCACGTCCAGCGCGTGCGCCAGGTTCACCCGCGCCTGCGCTTCGTAACGGCTTCGGAACCATTCCGTCTCATACAGCGCAGGACGCTCCAGGAACGAGCGCAGGATCGCACAGCGGCCGGTGCGGTAGCGGGGCCAGCGCACGAAGCGGTATTCGCGCCGCACATTGCGCTCGAACGCGGCATACACCGCGGGCGGCTGGCCGAGGATGGCGAGGTCGATGTCCAGCACCCAGCGGTCGTCGCCCGCCGCTGCTGCTGCGGGATGGCCGTGGCGCGTCGCGAGGATGTGGCGCTCCACGGTGTCCACGGTGGCCGCGGGAAGGCCCTGGCCCTGCAGGAAGCGGCGGGCCCAGCGGGCGCTGCGCTCCTCGTTGCGGCCCGACCAGGGCCAGTAGACGGCGTCGTGGAACCAGAGGGCCAGGGCGACGGCCTGGGGGGCGTCCATCGCCTCGGCGTGGCCCGCATCCCGCCCGTCGCCGGCCCCGCTGCGCGCGGCCTCCCAATGGTCGAGGCAGGCCTGCAGGTGGTGCGTGTCGTGGTATGCCCGGGGCCAGAGCGACCAGTGGCGCAGCAGCCGGCGGCCCTCGGCCGTCCAGGCCGGGCCCTGGGTCGAGAAAGACGCTCCGAGCGCCTCCCAGCGGTTCAGGAGCGCGCTGCGGTCGGGAGCGGCCATGGCGGCGGTGGACGGCGTGCGCCGCTCGGCGAGGGCGGCGCCTTCAGGCGGCGACCCGTCCGAGCAGCAGGTATTCCATCAGCGCCTTCTGCACGTGCATGCGGTTTTCCGCCTCGTCCCAGACCACGGACTGCGGGCCGTCGATCACGTCGGCCTCGACTTCCTCGCCGCGGTGCGCCGGCAGGCAGTGCATGAAGAGCGCTTCCGGGCGCGCCGCGGCCATCATCTCCGCATCCACGCACCAGTCGGCGAACGCCTTCTTGCGGGCCTCGTTCTCGGCCTCGTAGCCCATGCTGGTCCACACGTCGGTGGTGATCAGGTCGGCGCCGCGGCAGGCTTCCAGCGGGTCGCTGAACACCTTGTAGTGCGAGCCGGCCGCCACGCCCGCGATGCGGCTGTCCACCTCGTAGCCCGAGGGCGTGCTCACGTGCACGGTGAAGCCCAGCAGCTCGGCCGCCTGCAGCCAGGTGTTGGCCATGTTGTTGCCGTCGCCCACCCACGCCACCGTCCTGCCCTGGATGGAGCCGCGGTGCTCGATGAAGGTGAAGATGTCGGCCAGGATCTGGCAGGGGTGGAACTCGTTGGTGAGGCCGTTGATGACCGGCACCCGCGAGTGCTCCGCGAAGCGCTCGATCTTGGTCTGCTCGTAGGTGCGGATCATCACTAGATCCACCATGCGGCTGATGACCTTGGCGCTGTCCTCGATCGGCTCGGCGCGGCCGAGCTGGCTGTCGCCCGTGGTGAGGTGCACCACGCTGCCGCCCAGCTGGTACATGCCCGCCTCGAAGCTCACGCGGGTGCGCGTGCTGGCCTTCTCGAAGATCATGGCCAGGGTGCGGTCCGTGAGCGGATGGTGCTTCTCGTAGCGCTTGAACTTGCCCTTGATCGCCGCCGCGCGTTCGAAGAGGTAGGCGTAATCCTCGGCGGAGAGATCCTTGAACTGCAGGTAATGCTTCATGTCGGGGACGGCTTTCATTCGGCCAGGAAGGCTTTGACCAGCGGGGCGAGCAGGGACACGATCTCGTCGGCCTCTTCCCGCGTGAGGATCAGCGAGGGCACCATGCGGATCACGCTTTCGGCGGTCACCGAGAGCAGTAGGCCGGCCTCGGCCGCGCGGCCCACGAGCACGCCGCAGGGGCGGTCGAGCTCGATGCCCAGCATCAGGCCCTGGCCGCGGATGTCCTTCACGCCGGGCAGCGATCCCAGTTCGCGCTGCAGCGCCGCCTTCAGGTGGGCGCCCACGTCGGCCGCGTTCTGCATCAGGCCTTCTTCTTCCATGATGCGGATGGTTTCCACGCCGGCCCGCATGGCCAGCGGGTTGCCGCCGAAGGTCGTGCCGTGGTTGCCCGGCGCGAAGATGTTCGCCGCCTTCGGGCCGGCCACCACCGCGCCGATCGGCACGCCCGAGCCCAGGCCCTTGGCGAGCGGCATCACGTCCGGCACGATGCCGGCCCACTGGTGCGCGAACCACTTGCCGGTGCGGCCCATGCCGCACTGCACCTCGTCGATCATCATCAGCCAGCCGCGCTCGTCGCAGAGCTGCCGCAGCTGCTGCAGGTACTCGATGCGCATGGGGTTCACGCCGCCTTCGCCCTGGATGGTCTCGAAGAACACGGCCACCACGTCCGGGTTGCCTTCCGTCGCCTTGCGGATGGCCTCGATGTCGTTCATCGGCACGCGGATGAAGCCTTCCACCAGCGGGCCGAAGCCGGCCTGCACCTTGGGGTTGCCGGTGGCCGAGAGCGTGGCGATCGAGCGGCCGTGGAAGGCCTTCTCATACACCACGATCTGCGGACGCTCGATGCCCTTGTCGTGGCCGTACTTGCGGGCCAGCTTGAGCGCGGCCTCGTTGGCCTCCAGGCCCGAATTGCAGAAGAACACGTTGGTCATGCCCGAGCGCTCCACCAGCTGCGCGGCCAGTTGCTCCTGCAGGGGCACGTGGTAGTAGTTCGAGCTGTGGATCAGCTTGGCCACCTGCTCCTGCAGCGCGGGCACCAGCTTCGGGTGGTTGTGGCCCAGCGTATTCACGGCGATGCCGCCCAGCGCGTCGAGGTACTGCCGGCCGTCCACGTCCCATACGCGGCAGCCCTGGCCGCGCTCGAGCGCGATCGGCAGGCGGCCGTAGGTATTCATCACGTGGGGCGAAGCGGGCGGGGCGGAAGCGCTCATGCGGGAATCTCCTGGGCGTCGATGCGGAACGGGAAAGAATGCGGTGGCCGGAAGGGCGGTGCCTGCCGGTGCGCGTGAGACACGATTCTAGGTGCAGCCCACGGCGCGGCCATTGCCGATTGCGCATCACAGCCATGCGTGCGGGGCGCGCGCGCCAGGGTCTTTGCCGGGCCAGCTCTTATATAAGAGTTAGAATGCCGGGCAGTAGCGCCTGGCGGCGATCCTGCGGCGACTCCCCTCCACGACCCCCCGATCCCCCATGGTTTCCCCCAACTCGCAAGAAGTCTTCATCCAAGGCATCACCCACGACGGGAAAACCTTCCGCCCGAGCGACTGGGCCGAGCGCCTGGCGGGGGTCATGAGCCAGTTCCGGCCGGGCGGCGCCCGGCCCGGCAGCCACCTGAGCTATTCCCCCTGGTGCGTGCCGACCACGATGAACGGCGTGAAGTGCGTGGTCGTCCACCGCGACCTGCAGGGGCACGAGCCCATGGCCTGGGACTTCGTGATGAATTTCGCGCGCGACAACGGCCTGCAGGTGGCCGAGGCCTGCCTGCTGCCCGACGGCACGCCCGCTCCCGGCAAGGCCTGAGCGCCGCCATCGACCACCGCCACATCGCGCATGCGCGATGCGGCGCCGGAAACGAAAAAACCGCCCGAGGGCGGTTTTCCGTTTTTTGCTGACAGCGCACCCGTTGCAAACGGCGGACGGCGGGGCCGCCCGGGCTGTTGCCTGAAGAGGGTCAGGCGGCCAGTGCCAGGGCTTTCACCTTGGCGGACAGGCGGCTCTTGTCGCGAGCGGCCTTGTTCTTGTGGAAGATGCCCTTGTCGGCGATC
Organism: Acidovorax sp. PRC11; assembly: GCF_031844105.1. Lineage (NCBI taxonomy): Bacteria > Pseudomonadati > Pseudomonadota > Betaproteobacteria > Burkholderiales > Comamonadaceae > Acidovorax > Acidovorax sp. PRC11. Next base: position 141,234 of record NZ_JAUZUQ010000013.1, read on the forward strand.
GTGTCGACCACGGACTGCATCTTGGCGAACAGTTCGGAGGCCTTCGTCTTGTCGCCGGCCAGGACGGCCTTCTCGACGTTCTTGACGGCGGTGCGGTACTTCGAGCGCAGCGAGGTGTTGGCTGCGTTCAGCTTCACGTCCTGGCGCGCGCGCTTGCGGCCGGAGGCGAGGCGGGGGTTCTTTTTCTTGGGCTTGGCAGATGCCATGGTGTATTCCTTAGGTGTCTGAGGATGATGTCAGCAAAGCCGGCGATTATAGCCCAGGCGCAAAACGGGGTGCTCGCCACCCGTCTGCGGCAGGTGAGCGGGCCGCATCCGGGCCGTGCCCGGGCCGCATCCGGCCACCCACCGCGCTCCCGCCGGCGGCCCCGCCCGCAGCGCATACACTCCCGCCGTGTCCCTGTTCAAAGCCGCCTCCACCGTCTCCCTGCTGACCCTGGCCTCCCGCGTGACGGGCCTCGTGCGCGACCTGCTGATGGCGTCGATGTTCGGGGCCAGCGCGCTCACCGACGCCTTCAACGTCGCCTTCCGCATTCCCAACCTGTTCCGCCGCCTCTTCGCCGAGGGCGCGTTCAGCCAGGCCTTCGTGCCGGTGCTCGCCACCCACCGCGCGCAGCACGGCGAAGAGGCCACCCGCACGCTGATCTCCAGCGTGGCGACCGCGCTGTTCTGGGTGCTGCTCGCCACCTGCGTGGCGGGCGTGCTCGGGGCGCCGCTGCTGGTGTGGCTGCTGGCGAGCGGCCTGCGGCAGGACGCGGAGGGCTACGGCGCCGCGGTGCTCATGACGCGCTGGATGTTCCCCTACATCGGCTTCATGTCGCTCGTGGCGCTCTCCGCCGGGGTGCTCAACACCTGGAAGCGCTTCGCCGTGCCGGCGGCCACGCCGGTGCTGCTCAACGTCTGCATGATCCTGGCGGCGTGGCTGGGCGCGCCGCAATTCGCCGCGCGCGGCATCGAGCCCATCTACGCCATGGCCGGCGGCGTGATGCTGGGCGGCATCGCCCAGCTGGCCGTGCAGCTGCCGGCGCTGCACCGACTGCGGCTGCTGCCGCGCATCGGCCTCGCGCCGGCCGCCATCGGCGCCGCCTGGCGCGATCCCGGCGTGCGGCGCATCCTCACGCTCATGGGGCCGGCGCTGCTGGGCGTGGGCGTGGCGCAGATCTCGCTCATGATCAACACGCAGATCGCCTCCTACCTGGCCCCGGGCAGCGTCACCTGGCTGTTCTATGCGGACCGGCTCATGGAGTTCCCCACCTCGCTGCTGGGCGTGGCCCTGGGCGTGGTGCTCACGCCCCAGCTGGCGGCGGCGCGCGCGGCCGGCGACGCCGCGCGCTATTCGGCCATGCTCGATTGGGGCCTGCGCATCGTGGTGGTGCTGTCCGTGCCGTGCGCGGTGGCGCTGCTCACCTTCGCGCAGCCGCTGGTGGCGACGCTGTTCCACCACGGGGCGCTGCACGACGGCGACGTCGGGCAGATCGCGCTCGCGCTCGCCGGCTACGGCGTGGGGCTGCTGGGCCTGGTCGCCATCAAGGTGCTGGCGCCCGGCTACTACGCCAGCCAGGACATCCGCACGCCGGTGCGCATCGCGGTGGTGGTGCTGGTGATCACGCAGCTGCTCAACGCGGTCCTGGTGCCGACCCTCCAGCACGCGGGGCTGGCGCTGTCGATCGGCCTGGGGGCGCTCGTGAACGCGCTCTGGCTGCTGGTGGGGCTGCTGCGGCGCGGCAGCTTCCAGCCGCAGCCGGGCTGGGGGCGGCTGCTGCTGCAGGTGGTGGCGGCCAGCGCGCTGCTGGCGATCTTCCTCATCTGGGCCTCCCGGCATTTCGACTGGATCGCGCTGCGGGCCCACGAGGCGCAGCGCGCCGGCTGGCTCGCGGTGCTGCTGGCGGGGGCGGCCGTCCTGTACTTCGGCGCCCTGTGGGCGGCCGGCCTGAAGCTGCGCCAGCTGCTGCGGCGCTGAGCTTCCGTCCGGCCCCCATGCGGTCCGCAGGGCCCCCGCAGTCCGGCCGATTCCATTTTCTTTACCTGCGCAGGCACGCCACCCGCTTGACGTCCCCCGGCGCCCGCCCGTACAACCACCGGCATGGTCCTGAGCTATACCCTTCCGACCCCGCTCGAATACTTCGCCGCCCTGGTGCAGAGCGACGACCAGTTCCCCCTGCTGGAGGCCGCCGCCTGCATCGCGCACGACGAGTACCCCGAGCTCGACGTGCAGCAGCTGCTCGGCGACATCGACCAACTGCTCGCCCGGCTGCGGCGCCGGCTGCCCGAGGAGGCTTCCTCGCTGCAGCGGCTGCGCTCGCTGAACCAGTTCTTCTTCCACGACCTGGGTTTCGGGGGCAACGTCAACAACTACTACGACCCGGACAACAGCTACCTGAACGCCGTGCTGCGCACGCGCCGCGGCATCCCGATCTCGCTGGCGGTGCTGTGGATGGAACTCGCACAGGGGCTGGGCCTGCACGTGCGGGGCATCTCGTTTCCCGGGCACTTCATGGTCAAGGTGCTGCTGCCGCGCGGGCAGGTGGTGCTCGACCCGACCACGGGCCAGTCGCTCTCCCGCGAAGACCTGGCCGAGCGCCTGGAGCCGTTCCGGCGCCGCAGCGGCCTCGTGGACGATTTCGAGGTGCCGCTGGGGCTCTACCTGCAGGCATCACCGGCGCGCGAGGTGATCGCGCGCATGCTGCGCAACCTCAAGGAGATCCACCGCTCCCAGCAGGACTGGGAGCGCCTCGCGGCCGTGCAGGAGCGCCTCGTGCTGCTGCTGCCCGACGCCTGGGGCGAGTGGCGCGACCGAGGCCTCGCGCGGGCCGAGCTGGGCGATGCCGACGGGGCCGTGTCGGATCTGGAGACCTACCTCGCGCACGCCGAGGACGCGCTCGACGTGGGCGACATCGCCGCGCGCCTGGAGCAGTTGCGCCGAGCCAGCCACTGACGGGCGGCCCGTACGCTGCCAGGGCCGCTGGCAGGGCCCGGCGAAGCGGCTCGTCCGGGCGAGGCGCCGCCGGCGGCCCCTACTGCCGCGCCGTGCGCACGTTGGGCGGCAAGGCCTGCGGATGGCTCGTGCGCAGGGGGTTGATGTCCAGCCCGCCGCGGCGGGTGTAGCGTGCGTACACCGACAGCCTGATCGGCCGGCAGCGCGTCCACACGTCCATGAAGATGCGCTCCACGCACTGCTCGTGGAACTCGTTGTGGTTGCGGAAGCTCACCAGGTACTGCAGCAGGCCCGCCTGGTCGATCTGCGCGCCGCTGTACTGGATGCGCACGCTCCCCCAGTCGGGCTGCCCGGTCACCAGGCAATTGCTCTTGAGCAGGTGGCTGGTGAGCGTCTCGGTCACCGGCGCCTCGGCGTGGTTCGCATGCAGCAGCTCGGGGGCCGGCGTGTACTGCGTGCACTCCACGTCCAGGCGGTCGAGCAGCAGGCCGTCGAATTCCTGCACGGGCTCGCGGTCGAACAGCTCGGGCAGCACCAGCTTCACGCCGACCGTGGCGGGCCGGTCCGAACCGCGCCAGACGGCCTCGCTCAGGTCCGCGCGCAGGCGGGCCTGCACCTCGGCGGCCTCGGAAAAACGCGTGTTGTTGAAGCTGTTGAGGTAGAGCTTGAACGACTTGCTCTCGATGATGTTCGGCGTCTCGCAGGGTACGGTGACGTGCGCGATCGCGACCTGCGGCTTGCCGCGCAGGTTCAGCCAGGAGAGCTCGAAGGCCGTCCACAGGTCCGCGCCGAAGAAGGGCGGCGCACCGGCGATGCCGATCTCGTCGCGCTTGGGCTGGCGCGGCAGGGGGAAAAGCAGCGAGGCGTCGTACTGGTCGGCATAGGCCGACGTGCGGCCGAGCTGCGACTGGTCGGGAGTGTTCATGGCGGGGCCTGGGGTTTCATCGCCGCCGCGGGGGCGGCATGGGGTGTGCGGGAGTGGGACGTGGAGCGCGGGGAGGGGCAGGGCGGCCGCCACCGGCCGGGCGCCTCATTCGAAGCGCCGCTCGCGCAGCCACTTGGTCGCGATCCACTTGTCGCCCGCGAGCACGGGAGCGCCGCCGTGGAGCGTGCGCGTGGATGGGTGGGGGCGTTCGTAGCTGAAGAACACCGCGTTGCCGCGCCGCGGCGCGACCTCGAGGTGCACGTCGGGGAACGTGGTGCCGCCGCCCTGCTCGGGATCGTTGAGGTAGATGACGAGCGTCGCCACGCGCTGCCCTCCGCGGCGCAGGATCGTGGGCGTGCCCGGCTCGGCGGGATCGAAATAGTCGTAGTGCGGCTTGTACTCCGCGCCGGGGCGGTAGTGCAGCACCTGCAGGCCCTCGCCGTTCTCCAGCGGCCAGTTCACCAGCCGGGCGATGCGCTCCTCCAGCCGCGCGACCACCGGGTTCTCTTCGCGCTGGAAGAACATGCCGTTGCTCGTGCGGTCGTCGTTCACTTCCTCGCCGCCCGTGCGCGTGGCCACGGTGAGCGAGCGGGCCATGCGCGGGCGGGCCGCGTCGATGATGGCGTCGCACTCCTCGGGCGAGAGCAGGTTGCCGAACAGCACCACCCGCGGCTGCGCCATCGCCATCAGCACCTGCACCTGCCGGTCGCCCACGTCGATCAGGCCGGGCGAAGCCGACAGATCGGGCTCGGGCACGCGGGATGCGGGCGGCTGGCCCTGCTGCACGGCCAGCGTCTCCAGGTGGTCGCGCAGGACGTGCTCCATCGCGTAGGCGGCGATGTCCTCGTTCCAGCCGGCGTCGAGCATCGACTGGAGCACCGCGGCCGCGCCGAAGCCCGCCTGGGCCTGGGCGACGATCCACGCGCGCAGCTCGGGCGTGACGGATTGCGAAAGGTCGGCGCCCGTGTCGGCGCGCTCGGCGGAAGGGCTGTGGGCGGACATGGCAACTACCTTAACGCCCGCGGCAAACACGGCCCGGGCGTGCGGTTTTTCGATGGGCCGGCAGGGTGCGCTCCCACGGCCTCAGTCCTCGATCCGGCGGCGGAACACGAGCCGGTCGGTCGCCGAGGCAGCCTGGTCGAACGCATAGCCTTCGAGGTCGAAACCCTCGAGCTGGCGCGGGGTGAGCACGCGGTGCTGGATCGCGTAGCGCGCCATGAGGCCACGTGCGCGCTTGGCATGCAAGCTGATGATCTTGTAGCGGCCGCCCTTCCAGTCCTCGAACACGCATTCGAGGACGCGGGCCTTGAGCACGCGCGGGTCCACGGATTTGAAGTATTCCTGCGAGGCCAGGTTGACCACCACGGGCGTGGCGTCCGCCGCGAGCCGCTGGTTGAGGTGCTCGGCGATGCGCGGGCCCCAGAAGCCGTAGAGGTTCGCGCCGGCATCCGTGGCCAGCCGCGTGCCCATCTCCAGGCGGTAGGGCTGCATCCGGTCGAGCGGCCGCAGCACGCCGTAGAGGCCGCTCAGGATGGCGATGTGGTCCTGCGCCCAGCGCAGCCCGTCCTCGCCCAGGCTGTGCGCCTGCAGGCCCTCGTACACGTCGCCGTTGAAGGCGAAGAGCGCCTGGCGGGCATTGGCCGCGGTGAAGCGCGGCGACCAGGCGGCGTAGCGGGCGGCATTCAGCCCGGCCAGCGTGTCGCTGATGGACATGAGGGAGGCGAGTTCCTGCGGCGACTTCTCCCGCAGCACATCGATGAGGCGCGTGGATTCGGGAATGAACGGCGGCAGGGTGTGCGGCAGCCCGGCGGGCAGCGGCGTGTCGTAGTCGAGCGACTTGGCGGGAGACAGCAGGAACAGCATGGGTCGCGGATTCCTCGGGGAAGCGGGGCGCGCTCAGCGCCCGCGAAAAAAGACAGGGCCGCGGCACCGGCGCACCGGTGGCGCGGCCCCTGGCGCCATCAGGCAGCGGACGAGGGCTGCTCTTCGAAGGGCAGCTTCAGGTCGCGCAGGTCGCGGCGGGTTTCCACCAGCACCAGCGGACCTTCATCCAGCACGACCACCGGGGGCCGTTCACGCGGCACGTGCACAGGGCGGGGCTCGGCGGCGATCGCCGCCTGTGCGGCGGCGATCTTCTCGGCATCCGAGTTCACCCACTGCAGGCCCGAGCCTTCGGCGATGCGGTTCAGCTCGTCGATCGGCAGCGCGAACGCCTGCACGCGCGGCAGGCCGGGCGCGGCGGCGGCTGCCACCGGTGCCGGCGCCTGAGCGGGCTGTGCCGGAGCGGGCGCGGCGGGCTTGAGGGCGGCCGGTGCCGGAGCCTGCACAGGTGGTTGCACGTAGGCTGGGGCCGTGTCCACAGCGGCCACTTCTGGCGCCGCCATTACGGGCTGCGCCGGAGCCGCTGCGGGCACCGGTGCCGTGGCAGGTGCCGAAGCCTCCGGCAGCACGGTTGCGGCAGCCGGGGCCACAGGTGCCGGGGCAGGGGCCGCACCGCCGGACTGGCTGAAGTAGCTGCGGCGCGGCGCATCCTGGGATGCGTCCTCCGCTGCCGCGGCGGGCTCGGCAGACACGGCTTCCGGAGCAGCGTCCGCGCTGCCTGCCGACGCTTCCGCTTCGGCGCCTTCGCGCGGTGCGCGGTCGCGGCGGTCGCGGCCATAGCGGTCGCGCGAGCGGCGCTCGCGGCGCGGCTCGTCACCGGCAGCGGCCGGGCTCGCCGCGTCGTCCGTGGTCAGGTCGAGGTCGGGCAGCGAGGCGAGCGGGGACGTGTCCACGAATTCGCCCTGGCCTTCTTCGCCGCGGGGAGCGCGCTCGCGGCGCTCGCCACCGCGGCCACGGCCACCCCGCGAACCGCGCTCGGCGCGGTCCTGCGGCGGCACGCCGGCAGCAGCGCCACCGTCCAGCGCCACGTCCGCGGCGCCGGCGGCCAGGCCGGCTTCCGTGCCCAGCGGCTGCTGGCGCTGGGTGTCCAGCGGGTCGCGGCGCTCGCGGCCCCGGCCGCCTTCGCGGCCTTCCCTGCCTTCACGGCCGTTGCGGGGTGCGAATTCGCCTTCACCGCGGGCGCCGGCTTCGCGGCCACCTTCGCGTCCGTTCTCGCGGCCGCCTTCGCGGTCACGGCCCCGGCCGCCTTCCCGGCCTTCCCGGCCTTCACGGATTTCTGCGTCGCGCGGGCCGCGGCCGTTGCGGGGCGCTTCGCCCTCGGCGCGCTCCACGCGGTCACCGCGTTCGCCACGGCGGCCGCCGCGGCCTTCCGCTGCGCCGTTCTCG